>NZ_JAMQAU010000011.1:0-210383 GCF_023701505.1 Pseudomonas sp. SR18
CTCCGGCTTGAATCCGTGGGCCGCCGCGATGGGCCATCCTTGGCCCAGCGCGGCTAACCCGGCGTCCTGCCGGGTTACCCACGGATTCAAGCCTGCGTTCGGCCAGCGTGTTTGACGGGGCGCCTGAAATCAAAAGCCAGAGCAACAGCAACAGCAACAGCGTAAGAGCAAGCAGTTGTGTAGATACCTATGCTCCGATAAGGTCACCGCAGAGTGCCAGAATCAACCGAGGTGAACGTTTTGGGGCCGCTTCGCAGCCCAGCGCGGGACAAGCCCGCTCACCACAACTGAACAAGCCCGCTCACCACGGCGTTATGTGTCTGTCTTTAAGGGTTGTGTAGATACCTGTGGCTATCGGGGACACGCCCACATATGGGGGCTCTGGCGTGGGTTCAATCGCGCAATTCGAATGCAGCACTGCCGAGCCTTTCACCATTCACCATCACATGCACCTTGTGCCGACCGGGGTAGTGCTTGCGTGTGGTCAGTTCACGGATGTGTTGCTCGCGGCTGATGCGCTGCTGCTTCCCGGCCCCCAGGGTAAACGCCTTGAGCTTGAATACCTTGCTCGCGCTGTGCCCGGCGCTTTTCACATAGTCGATGGCGTAATCCACCACCAGTTTTTGCGCAGTGACCGCAGTGGATTCCAGGCTGAACGACAGGTTGATCCGTTCCCCCAGCCTGATCACCGCCGGCGTCACGCTCAGGTGATGGAGCTTGACCTCGGCCTTGGCCCCCGCGCCCATGATCGTCAGTGCGCGGGTGTTGCCTTGCTTGATCAGGCTGCGCAGCGCATGGCGGGCGATCCAGGCGGTGTGGGGGTTATCGAGGTTCCAGCCTTCGATCAGGCCAAGCACCCACTCGGGATGGTCCTTGGTGATGTCATTGAGGTGGTTGGCCACGGACTTGCGCACGTAGAGGCTTGGATCGGCCTTGAGGTTGTCGAGGATCGAGGCGCATAACGCTGGGTTGGCCTGCACGTCGGCCAGACGAAACGACCACGGTAAACGCGGTCGCGAACCTTCGCTTGCCAGGCGGCGCACGTGGTCGTTGTCATCCAGCGACCACTGCTGCATCACCGCCAGGGTGCGTGGGAAGTCTTGAAGCAGGAAGTGACGAATGGCGAATTCGGCGGAGCCAAAGGTAGTGAAGTACTTGAGTGCCGCCATGGAGCGCTTGAAGTCCGCCAGGCCGTAGCTCGCCACGTAGTGCGGCAGAAACAGGCTGACAAACCCGCTGTTCAGGCGGGGCGCGAGGGCGTAAAGCAGTTTGAGGCTTTGCGGATAATCCAGCGGGATCACCGCATGCAGGCTTTCGCTGACCCGTGCCACGCGCTGCATCACCGACAGCTCGGCCAGGCCGGCCTTGGCGTGTGCGAGGAAGCCTTTGGCGTCGAACGCCGGGTACACCGCCGTCATTTCCGTGGCGATATGTTGCAGGCGTTCGACGTTGAAGATGTCCTTGAGGGCCGGGGCGCTTGGGTCGGTCATCGGTGATTCCTTGGCGGTTGAGTCAGAGAAACCAGCGGTATTCCCGCGCGTGGATCTCTTGCTGGAAGGCCAGGTGATCCTGGCGCTTGTTCTCGCAGTACACGTCGACAAATTCGGCGCCCAGCTTATCGCGCACTACCGCTTGATGCTGCATGGCACGCACAGCGTCGAGCATTTCGACGGGGAAGTCGGTGCCGCTGGCGCGGTCCTCGTTCAGCGGTGGGATGGGCTCCTGTTTGGCGTCGAGGCCATGCTCCAGACCGACGAGAATCGCCGCCAGCACCAGATACGGGTTGGCGTCGGCGCTGGCCAGGCGATGTTCGATGCGCAGGTTGCGCGGGTCGGACTCGGGGACGCGCACGCACGCGTCGCGGTCTTCAAAGCCCCAGCAGGCGCGGGTGGCGGCGTTGACCGTGCCGCCCAGGCGGCGAAAGGCGTTGTGGTTGGGCGAGAAGATCGGCATGCAGTGGGGCAGCAGTTCCAGGCACCCGGCGACGGCATGGCGCAGCGGCTGCTGTTGATGCGCCGCCAGCAGGTTATTGCCCGCGCCGTCATACAGGCTGACATGCACATGCATGCCGCTGCCGGGAAATTGCAGGTAAGGCTTGGCCATGAAGCTGGCGCGGTAGCCGTGCTTGAGTGCCACGCCGCGGGTGCTGCGGCAGAACAGGGCAGCCCAGTCGGCGGCGCACAGGCCGTCGCCCTGGTGGCCGAAATTGATCTCGAACTGGCCGGGGCCGAGTTCGGCGGTGATCACCGTGATGTCGATGCCCTGGTCTTTGGCGGTCTGGGCCATATCGTCGAGTACTTCGCTGAAACGCGACAGCCGTTCGATATGCAGGTTGGGCTGGTCGTCGGCGTCATCACTCAGCGGGTCGCGGGCGAATTGCGGCAGGCCGTTGTCGAGTTTCTTGTCGAACAGGTAGAACTCCAGTTCAAACGCCACCACCGGGTGAATGCCCTTGTGGTGCAGGCGCTCCAGCACCTTGGCCAGCACTTCACGCGGCTCGAACTCGATGGGCGCTTCGGTGCCGTCGGAAGTGATCAACATCTGCCCCAGAGGCTGCGATTCCCAGTTCACCGGCTTGAGCGTGCCCGGCACCAGGCGGCGGTTGGCGTCTGGGTCGCCGTCGTTGAAGCAGTAGTCACCAATCTTGAACAGCCCGCCTTGGGTGCCAAGCAGCACAGCGTTCTGCGGCAGTTTCAACGGGCTGCCGGCGGCGACCTTTTCCAGCATCTCGATCGGGTAGCGCTTGCCGTAGAAATGCCCGGGAAGGTCCAGGGCGATCAGGTCGACGTAGCGCACGTCGGGGTGGTTCTGGCGAAAGGTCCGTACTTCGGCCAGTAACGTGGCGGCATGGCTTTTCACGGGTGCAGCTCCTAGTTGTAAACCCACAACACGCGGGCGGGCAGGTCGGTCAGGTTGGCGTAGCGGCAATGGGCGAAACTGGCCAGGTGGAAACTGTCGCCGGGGCCGAGGGTGACCGAGTCGGCCTGGCCTTCGACCCACAGGGTCAATTCACCTTCGAGCACAAAACCGGCCTGCTCGGCGCGGTCGCTCATGGTCTGTTCACCACTGTTGGCACCGGGCGCCAGCAGGCTGTCGAGTATCGAAAACGCACCCTTCATGCTGGGGGAGACCAGGATGTCGGTGATCCCATTGGCGTAATACACCGTGCGCCGCTCGTTGGGACGGGTGATCCAGTCCACCGCTTTGGGCTTGGGTTGGCTGTAGAAATAAGTGGTGGGCACGTCGAGGGCGTGGCTGATGGCCGTCAGGTCTGCCACGGTCGGGCGCGACAGGCCGCGCTCTACCTGGGACAGGAAGCCTACTGAACGCTCGATCTTTTGCGCGAGTTGGGCGAGGGTCAGCTTCTTATGCTTGCGAAGGTCGTGGACCAGGCTCGCCAGGGCGTCGAGTTCTTCTTGTTGGTTCATGAAATTTATATCGAGAAATTTCATGAAAAATTACAGCATAAATTTCACGCGGGCAATGGGCGGCCGAGATTCAAAGGCAGCCCCCCTCCAGCCACTGGGTTTTTTAGAAAGATTGCGGTTGGGCTTTTTGGGGCTGCTGCGCACCCCTGCGCGAGCAAGCGCCCTCGCCACAGGGGCGGTTACTCGCGTTGGTAGCTGTCCACCTGTACGCCGTCGGCATTGAACACATTCACCCGGTTTTCGTCTTTCGCGTCCCAGATGCTGTACGTCGCGTCGTTGCTGTTGGTGGGCAGGCTGTAGGTGGTGTACGAGCCGAGTTTTTTCACCAGGGTGTTGTTTTTGTCGATCAGCACCAGGCCTCTGAAACCGTCCATTTCCGCCGAGGCGAGGTTTTTCTGGAAGGGGTTGAGACGGGTGTACTTCAGGGGCACGCGCAGTTTGCCGGTCAGGTCGAGCGCGCCGTAGCGTTCACCTTTTTTGACCACGGCCATGCCATTGGAGAACGGCTCGACTTCGTCATAGGGCAAGCTGATGGGCAAGGGTTTGCCTTCGGCGTCGATAAAGCGGTATTTCCGGTTTTTGCGGTCTTGCAGCAGTTGCGGCTGGCCCTGGATAAACGCGCCAATGGCCGTGCTGCCTGGTGGATTGAGCTTTTGCAGTTTCAGCGTATAGATGTCGATTTGCCCCCCGTCAGCCGAGGTGGTGTAGAGGTGGTCACCGACGACGTCGATGTTGGAGAAACGCGGCGCCAGCAGTTCCTTGCCGGCCAGGTTCCAAACGCCGTAGGAGGAGTCGCCACCGTAGGTCTTCAGCCCAGGCCGGGCAATGAACAGGTCGCCGACTACCTGAACATTGACGTACTTCATCGGCACCACCACTTGCTGCTTCTTCACGTCGTATACGCCGTAGGGCCCGTTCGTTTCGCGTTCGACGATCATCAGCTCATCATTGAGCGGTTTTTCGATGATCTCGAACGGTAACTCCTTCAAGGTGTGCCCGCCGGGCACGAACGCAAAGTACTTGAATTGCAACTGGCTCCAGCCATCTTTCTGCGGTGTCCTGCCCACCTGCATGTTGAATACACCGGGCATGGGGCTGTACTCGATGCGCTCAAAGCGCGGCTTGACCACCCATTGGCCGTTGCTGTCGATAAAGCCGCTTTTTTTCGTGGCATTGTCGTAAGCGATATAGCGAGCCTGGGCCGGCACACTGTTGTGCATCTCCAGCGTCAGGGGTTGCGGTTGGGCGGGGTCCAGCAGGTAGATGACGATGCTCGCCGGGGTGTCTTCGAACTGGTAGGTGGCTTGCACGTTGGTCAGGGCACCGTCGCTGTCCGGCAGGCCTTTGACGAACTGTTCCAGGTGTTCCTGCAGTTCGGCGCTGGTGGTATAGCGGGAGAACTGGTCCTGCATGCGCAGCAGTTCGTCGTAGTAAGCGCGCAGGTTGGCCTTTTGCTCGGCGGTAGGCGAGGAGTTGCTGCTGTTGCCGCCGCTGTAAAGTGTCTTGCCGTCGGCGCTCAAGCCCTCGATCACGTAGGTCTTGTCCTTTGGCGTGGCCAGCAGCAGGGACGCACGCTCGTCAGCCAGGGCGGTCAATTGGTAGACCTCGCCGTTGTCGCCGGTAACTTTCGGATGCTTGGGGTCCAGCACGATCTTTTTGAAGCCAGGGTAGCTGGGGTAGGTGAGGGTGACGCTGACGCGTTCTACCGGCTTATTGATCTTGAGTTCGACCGTGGAGGTGTCCTGTTCTTCGCTGATGTCGGGCCCAGCGTCGGCAAACGCCTGCTGCGTCCCGTCGCGAAAGTACAGGGTGTGTACCGCGTAACGTTCCTCTTCGCGCTGGTCAGGCAGGGCGCCACGCTTGAGCAGCTCGCGGATCGGCTCCACGTCCAGTTTCAGCCCCGACTGGTTGTCGAAAAAGAACTGCTCGAACGTCGGCTTTTTCTGTGCGAGGTCTTCCAGCGCGGTTTTCAGCTCGGCAGCGGGGAAGGGGACGAAGGGTTCGTCATAGCGCAGCTGTTTTTTCTCGCCGGGCGACTCGGCAGTGTTGGCTACCGGCGAAATTTCCAGGCGCATGCTTTCGATCATTGCGATCTGGTTGATGCTGTCGCGCGCGTCCATTTCCAGGTAGTTCAGGCGTTTTTTCGCTTGCGCCAGCGTCAGGCTGTGGAGGTCGTCCACCGCGCCTTCATTGAGCTGCTCATCGCTGTATTCGGTGCCGCTGACCAAGCCCGTGATGACGTGCCGGTCAAACAGGTAATAGGCCGCGCCGCCGATGACGGCGACCACCACCAGGGCGCTGGCAAGAAGTTTGGTTCGGGTCAGGGCGGTTTTCATTATTGTCAGACTCGAGAATAGGGCTGGCGCAAGGTTAGCAGGTGAACGGTGGCGGGGAACGAGTGGCATAAGCACAGTGCGCGATACCAGGCGGGTTTCATACGGTGAATGATTGCGCGCGCCTGCGGTCGGAACCTGGGTACGCGCCATTTATTGAAGGAGTACCCATGAAGTCCAAAACCCTCGCAGCCTGTGTTTTAGT
The DNA here is from genome assembly GCF_023701505.1 of Pseudomonas sp. SR18. Classification (NCBI taxonomy): domain Bacteria; kingdom Pseudomonadati; phylum Pseudomonadota; class Gammaproteobacteria; order Pseudomonadales; family Pseudomonadaceae; genus Pseudomonas; species Pseudomonas sp. SR18. Next base: position 5,967 of record NZ_JAMQAU010000011.1, read on the forward strand.
CGCTGCCAGCCTGTCCACCGTCAGCTTTGTGGCCCAGGCCGGTGATACGCCCCAGGAAACCGTGCAACCTTCCAACATCAATGCCCGTGATTTAAAAGAAGGCGACCGCGCCCCGGATATCCTGATGCGTAAGGAGTCGGCCGTCAGTGACTGGAAAAAGCGCGGCCTCAAGCAACCCGAGGAAGACAGCCAATGGGCGCGGGTAGGCGATAAGTTCGTGCTGCTCAAGACCACCAACGGCACTATTCTGGAGATCACCCCCGTCAAGAAGTGACCCTCCTTTTTGCCTTGTTCTTGCGTTAAGGTAACCGGCCGCAATGGTCGCGTTACCTTCGAAGAATGAGAGCAGGATGCTTGCCACAATAAGAAACTACCCCCGCACCGTGAACCTGCTGCTGGGCGCCACGTTGCTGCTGACGCTGGCCAAGGCCATCACGTTTCCGTACCTGGTGATCTACCTCACCCACCATTTCACCCTCGACATCACTCAAGTTGGCCTCGTCATCGGCAGCTCGCTGATTGTCGGTTCGCTACTGAGTGTGTATGGCGGTTTCCTCGTCGATCGCATCAACAGCTATCGGTTATTGCTTTGGATGAGCCTGCTGTTTGTACTGGGGTTTGTCGGCACGCTATTGGCGCAGAACATCTGGGCGTTTTATAGCTGCCTGATCCTGATCAACCTGGCCTACGCAGTCATCGACATTGCGGTGAAGGCCGGTTTTGCCAGCCTGCTGCCGGAAGACGCGCGCAGTGAAGTGTTTTCCATCAAGTACACCCTCACCAATATCGGCTACGCGGTCGGGCCGTTTTTCGGGGCGATGGTGGCGAAGCTTGATATCAGCCTGCCGTTCATGTTGTCAGCACTGCTGGGGGCGGGGTTCTTCCTGCTGTATTGGCGCTGGGGCGACCGCAGGTTAACCACGGTGGACGTGGCGCAGAAGCCGGTGTCGTTTCTCGCCGTTGGCCGTGTATTGCTGCAGGACCGTCGGCTGGTGTGTTTCACGATAGGCGGCTTGCTCAGCGCAGTGGTGTTCGGCCAGTTCACGGCCTACCTGTCGCAGTACCTGGTGACCACAACCACGGCTGAATACACCTACACCGTGATCAGCGCCGTGCTCACCACCAACGCGGTGATGGTGATCGCCTTGCAATATGTGATCGGCCGACGCATCTCGCACCGTTACTTGAGCCAATGGCTCATCTTCGGCTTGAGCATGTTCATGCTGGGGTTGATTGGCTTTGCGCTGTCCACCAGCGTGCTGTGGTGGGTGCTGGCAATGGCAGTGTTCACGGTGGGGGAGATTGTGGTGTTTCCGGCCGAGTACATGTTTATCGACCGAATCGCCCCGGACCACCTGCGGGGCATGTACTACGGCGCGCAGAACCTGTCCAACCTCGGCGCTGCACTGGGGCCGGTGTTGTGTGGGCTGGTGCTGGCCAACCTGCCGGCGCACACCATGTTCTACATGCTGGGGGCGTTCATTGTGGCGGGCGGGGTGTTCTATTTCATTGGTTCGTCGTTGAAGGAAAGTCATCCAACGTAAGTTTGCCCATGGTGTTGCTGTGCAGTTCGTAGCGCAGCTCTTCCACCATTTTTTCCACTTCTTGCGGGGTCTGCAGGCGGTTGGTGCTGATCCCGGTCACCACCAAGTCAACCCGACCGGTATCGGCGTCATAGACCTTGAGGGTCAAGGACGCATCCCGGCACAGGGTGAATTCGCAGGTCAGTGGCGACAGGCCTTCTTCGATGCAATTTCGCAGTTGGGCGAGGGTAAACATGCGTGTTCCTTCAAGACGTCCGGTTAGATGCCTTGAAGGTTATTGCGTGCACCGCTGCGCCATAAGTTGAATTCGCACTAGCCGCTCTAGTGCATTTGCACTGTCAGGACTTGTTTTTCAGGCGCAGTTCGCCGGCAAACAGCCCGCGTTCACGGGCCCAAACGATGGCCGCGCTGCGGCTGTGCACCCCCAGCTTGGAGTACACCGTGGCCACGTGATTGCGCACGGTATTGGGCGCCAGTTTCAGGCGTGAGGCGATTTCTTTGTCAGCCAGGCCTTCGCAGATCAGCCCCAGCACATCGCGCTCACGGGCGGTAAGGTCGGTGAAGCTGATATTCGGCGCGTTGGGGCTGTTGACACTCTTGGCGTTGGCCAGTTTCTCGATCAGGGTCTGGCTGAACCAGGACGCGTCTTGCATCACTTCCTCAATGGCCGCCACCAATTCCAGCTCCGAGCGCTTGCGTTCGGTGATGTTCATCAGCACCAGCAGGTAGCAAGGCACGTCCTCGATGATCACGGTGTCGGCGGACACCACGCAGTCGATCACCTCGTTGCCTTTTTTGCGCACCTTGAGATCCTGGCCGTCGAGGTTGCCCGCTTTCTCCAGGGTGGTGAACAACTGCGTGCCCGCCTGGGGGCTGTCGATAAAGTCGATGTCTTCGATGGATTTGCCGATCAGCTCTTCGCTGATATAGCCGGTGATGCTCATAAACGCTTCGTTGACGTCCACCACCTGGCGGTTGGCGGCGTTGCACACCAGCGTGGGCACCGGCGTGAGGCGGAACGACTTGGCAAAACGTTCTTCACTCTGGCGCAGGGCCACTTCGGCCTTGCGTCGCGGCTCCAGGTCGGTGAACGAAAACAGCATGCAGTCTTCCTCGTTCATGTCCAACGGCTGGCCGGCGACGATCACCAATTTGCTGCCGCCGTCGGGCAGTTTGAGTTCGGCCTGCATCTGCGGAATCGTTGCGCCTTCGCCCAGGCGCTGGATAGCCAGGTCTTTGCGCTCGGCCTGCTCCAGCACGTCCAATTCATACACTGATTTACCGATGACCTGGTCACGGTTGTATCCGGTCATCTCCAGGAAGCCCTGGTTGACCTTGATGTAGCGCAAGTCGCTCAGGCGGCAGATCACCGCAGGCGCGGGGTTGGCGTTGAAGGTTTTTTCGAAGCGCTGCTCGGCGCTGGCCCATTCGGTGGCGTCGCTGAGGATCAACACCAGCAGCTCCGGCTCGCCGTGGGAGTCACTGATCACCAGGCTGCGCAGGCGGTGCACCCAGGTTTTGTCCGGGTCGGCGGTGGGCGTGACTTCCACCACCACATCGCTGAATTCATCACCGGCCGCCGCGCGGGCCAAGGGGTAGTTATCCAGCTGTACGGGATGGTTGTTGCGGTACCGCAGGGCGAAACGCTCGGCGTAGGCGTGAGTGTTGGCGCCCAGTGCCTGCACGTCATCCACGCCGTGCATGGTCAGCGCGGCTTCGTTGGCCCACAGGATGGTCTGGTCGACTTCCGCGAGGATGATCCCATCCGAGAGCCCGGAGATGATCTGCTGCAGTTGGCGGCGGTTGGTTTCTTTGGCAAGGACGTCCTGGCTCATGGATTCTCCGCGTTCTTTTAGGTGAATGGGGCGCATGGGAGTACGACAACCACGCTTGAGGATAGTGCAGAGAAATTGCCCGTTGTGGGGTGCGAATGCACCAGGCGTACTGGTGCATTTGCGCGAGGACGGCGTGCCGCGTCGAGCGCCAGACTGAAACGGTCAATAACTGCCAAAGGATCCATCATGAGCACTGTCTATGAAGCAAATCGTTCGTTGTTTCGCGTGTCCTGGAGTTCGGTATTGGCCGGTAGTGCAATTGCACTGGTGAGCTACCTGGTCTTGAGTGTGCTAGGTACTGCTATCGGCGCCAGCGCCGTCAATCCCATGGAGGCGGGCAACCCGTTGAGCGGTTTCGGCACGGGTGCCGGCATCTGGCTGTTTGTGTCGACCTTGGTGGCTGTCGGCTTGGGTGCCTTCGTGGCCGGGCGCACCGCACCGGATCGAGGCGGCCTGCATGGCGTGTTGACTTGGACTCTCACCACCTTGCTCACCACCTGGCTGTTGGCCGGGCTGGCTGCCAGCGTGGTCGGGACCGCCGGCAATGTGGTGGGCAAGGGCCTTTCCGCTGCCGGCAGTGGTATCGCCGCCGCAGCCCCAGGGATCGGCAGCAGCATCAAGCAGCAGTTGAACGAGCAGGGCATCCAGCTGGATTGGAACAGCCTGCAGGGTCAGCTCGATACCTTGCTCAAGCAGAGCGGCAAGCCTGAGTTGGATCCTGCGAATGTGGAGCAGAAAACCGATCAGGCAGCAGCGGATGGCAAGCAGTCGGCGACGGATGCAGCGACCGATCCTGCACAAGCCGGTGACGAGTTGAAGCAGTGGTTCGAGCGTGTCAAAGCGTCCGGCGAGCCGGCATTGAATGCGGCCGACAAAGATGCGCTGGTCAACATCGTTGCCGCGCGTACCGGCAAGAGCAAGGCCGAGGCCACTCAGATCGTCGACAACTATGCCCAGGCGTATCAGCAAGCCATGCAGAAGGTTGATGAACTGAAACAGCAGGCTGAGCAGAAGGCGCGTGAAGCGGCTGAAGTAGCGGCGAAGCAACTGTCCCGCGCGGCCTGGAGCACCTTGGCGATGCTGCTGTTGGGCGCTGCGTTGAGTTTCTTCGTAGGGCGTATCGCGCTGACAACCCGTCGGGTGCCGTTGGCGTGATCTGAATGTGCGGCAAGGATGCCGCGTTTGATCTTCAGCAAAAGGCTAGCCCCCAGCACTCTACCTTTGAAGCGGCAGTGCCTGGGAGCGTATTCAAGAAGGTATGGCTTGCCTGTGATAGATGACTCCCAGCCTAAAAAGGAGCGGGTCTACAGAGCCATTGCAACAGGCAAGCCTTACGTTATGCGGCTAATCGACCCACCAGAGGCACAATGATCAATGTGCTCAAAGCCATCGAAATTACATTGCCGATGTAAGGATGAAAGTAGGCGGGTAATCGTCCAGCTATGGCATATGCCAACGGCGGTGCAATCAATGCGCCGAGCAGGGCGCTTGAGCCCACCACTGTCCAACTTCCGCCGTAGGTCAACACTGCCGCAGGTACCACCGAAACCAGTGGCACATACGTTGGATACCAGCCGCGCTTGATCCATTGATGTCGCCAGATCACAACGCCGATTGCAGACGTCAGCGCTTGCGCGCCGACCAGGTGCAAGATTAGGCCTGAACCGTAGCCAGGGCTCAAAGGGTTGAGCGAATACGCGAGTAACACGCCCACCAGTAAGCCGAGACTCGCCAGTTCATTACCAAAGAACGGTGCTTCGGAAAAGTCTGCCAATACCCGACGCAGACTCCATGTCACGCCGTAAGTGGCTGGCTTGGTGGGAGGCGGCGTGTTCGGTGTCATGTAATCGGAGCGTACCAGTGCGGGAATGCGTCGGCAGAGTAAAAACGCGATAACGCTGCCCAATGCCATACCCAGCACATTGCCAATGACCACCGGCAACCCAAGCGGTATACACACATAGTTCACGATCAACAAGCACGCTGGGGTCACCAGCACTGCCCCTAAAAGCGCACCATTGAGCGCAACCTTCCAACCCCCACCGAACATCAACACCATCGCCGCCGGCAGTGAAACGAATGCTGCGAACGTCGGTTGCCAAGTCTCAGCGGTGACGCTCCAACCCCACAGCAAGTTGCTCAGCAGCAGCCCCAGGAGTGAACTGGTTATCAGCCAAGGCCACAGCCCTGTGCCGTAGGAAATGGAAAAGCCTTGCCAGGCTTTGCCATGTTTTCCGGCCCACCAGGCCAGATAGGCGCCGGATAAAAGTCCAAGGGACGCGAGTTCATGCTTATAGAACGCTACTTCGCTGATATCCCCTACTACCCAACGCAGCCATGCGCTCGGATGGGGCAGGCTTGCCAACATCTCGCTATACCCCGGCCAAGAACCGCCGTAAGTGATTGAGACCCAAATGATCAGCAGTAAACTCATAAAGCCTAGGGCAAGGACCGTGATATCCGCTCGTGAACGGATAGATGCAGTCTTGGTAAATGACGTCTCCATCGGGCGCCCTCCGTTTAGCGCGGCAGGGCAGAGTGTTGGGAGTACCCAAGCATCTGATCGTAGATGTCATTGCGTCGGTCACGTTGCAGGTCGTTGAGGCTATTCCATATCGGCGCACTGCGTGCACTGGTGATATCGATGTCTGCGAACAGAATTTCCTGGCGATTGGCCGAAGCGACTGAACCTATAGGCCAGCCATTGGTTCCGGCGATCAACGAGCATCCCAGGTAGCGTGCGTCTCGTTCTTCGCCAATGCGGCTGGCAGCAGCGATGAATACGTTGTTAACGTGGGCGGCCGTCATGGTCAGGTAGGACGCCATGCATTTGCCCGCCTCATCGAACAACGGCGGGGGCGTCCACACCCAGTTGTTCAGGCTACAAATAATATCCGCGCCTTGCTGGCTGAGAATACGAGGGACCTCAGGGAACCAGATGTCCCAGCAAATCAACAGGCCGATGCGCCCAATCGGCGTTTCAAACACTGGGAATCCTGTATTGCCAGGGGTGAACCAAAGTTTTTCCATGTTCCATAAATGAGCTTTTCGGTATTTGCCGATAAATCCTTCTGGCCCCATTAGCACTGCGGTATTGAACAGCTGCCTGCCCTCGATCTCGCTCAGGCCGGCAACCAGGTACACCTGATGCTCGCGGGCAAAATCTGCCCACGCGCTTACACTGGGCCCCTCCGGAACCGCTTCGGCATGATCGAAGGCGTCTTGGCGACTGCTGAAGAAATATCCGCAATTGGAAAGTTCGGGCAATACGATCAGGCTGGCGCCGCCGTTTGCGGCTTCCGTAGCAAGTGCAAGGCTTTGACGCAGGTTGTTGGCGCGGTTGGCCATGCCTACCTGAGGGTCAAGTTGAATGACCGCAACTCGCGCAGGGCTGATGGGTTCCATCATGGAAGTAACCTCTTATTGTTATGCAACCGACGTTGGTTGAGTGTTTATAAGAGGGGAGGCGGCGTTTAATGAAAAGTCAGATGTTTCCCACGGTGTTGTAATCTGATTCTTTTATTTGTTAATGGTCGGTTTGATATTCGGGATAGTCCTGCAAAGTAAAGCCACCATTGAAATGGGCGCGGGTTTTGTCACAGATATTTATGACTGCATCGATAGCTCCCCTAAAGCAAGGCTCAGTCCATCCCGCATCGACAGAAAAAGACTCGCCGCAAAGATATAGTCCGGATTTGTAAGCGTAGTCTCTATTGTATTTCATCAGGTTTACCGCGTCGTAATAGGTGCCTGCACGATAGAGCTTTGCGCAGCCGAGTGCATGTTTATCGTTCATCCAGCGCTGAACAATGGCCTGCTCGTGTCCAATGTAGGGAGATATTTTCTCTTTTATGTTTGAAGACTTTAAGAGGATTCTATCCAGTTCCTTTATGCATCTATCAACAAGTTCTTTGTCGTTGAATGATGAAAGCTTTGTTGCATCGTCTTCCCATGTGTAACTCAGAAGAATGCAGTCATAAGTGTTGTGTTCGTTGTAGCGGTAGGTGTACACGTCATGTATGAAGCTGTCAGTGACGATGGTTTGAGGTATGTTTTTATTTTTTGAAAGAAAGGATTTTTTTAACGGCGCATATACCTTGCAGCTGGTTTCCCAGTGAGCTGTTTTGTACGCAGTGATTATTTTCTGTGGAAGCATGTTTGCATCAAAGTTTTCGAGAAGGATTTGTGTCTCTATCAGCCATGAAGGGAGTGTCATGACAACCGAGTCGACGTCCATAAAGTTTTTTTCCATCTGGTCTGGTTGTGCGGCGTTCCAATCGTAATGAATTCGAATTTTTCCGTTCTCAAGTTTTTTTAGTTTTGTCACTGTGCTGTCGGTAAGTAGCCCGGTCTCGGTTTTTGTTAAATGTTCATATAACGATTGGTGGGCTTCAGCAGGTTTTATGAATAGTAAAGACTCCGCTAAAGATCCAAGCCCAACGTAATTCGGTTTGTTGAAGGTCAGTCCTCTCGAATCTTTGGTCTGCGCGGCGTTCAAGTAAGGTGAGGCGACAGGTTTGCCTTCTTTGTCTACACGTCCGTGGATCAGTTGAAGGTTGCTGCTGAAGCCGAACATTGCTGTGCGTATCGGGTAAAGTGAGCAGATGTCATAAAATGCTCCCCAACTACCATCACCAATTCCAATGCTATAGAAAATAGCAGACTCATCCGCTGTCATGCCCATTCCGCCAAAGTTTCCTGGGTCATTTGAACTCCACGTCTCTATTGTTGGCATCTTAACCAAATCACGAAATGAAGTGTTTTCATATTTTTTTACGATGGCAGCCCATAGGTCCTCCCATTGTTCGGAACCATAGTGCTCGGAAATTTTCAATGTCATGCGTTCCGCGAATACTGTCCATTTAGAGAAGACAGTGCCCAAGGCCGGGCCGGGTGGTGCTGTTTTTCCATCCGTGTTTTTCCAGATCAACATGGTTGGTTCCGTGCTGCTCTCCATGCTCCCTTCCTGTAGATATATTCCGGTAGATCGAACGGCCGCGCTGCCAGGGTTTGGGAAGTTTGAAGTGACTAACTCAAATTCGTTGGCGTAGTAGGCCATCAGTGAGCGTCCATCTTTTGGATGCTCTTTTGATGTATTGAAAAAAGGCATTCTCATCGCGCCCATTTCAAAAGGTGGCCTGCCAATACTTCCAGTATTGTTGTGTCCAAGGACTGTTAAATGCCTGCCGCCAATACGCTTCGATTTTTCAAATAGGGTAATGTTCTTGAATCCGCACCTGTGCAATTCTCGGGCAGTTGTTAAACCTGTTATCCCAGCACCAATAATGCCGATTTTATGATCTGTGTCGGTAGCTTTCGCAACTCCGTTTTCCTGTTCTACGAGGGTCCGATAGTCGAAGCACAAGTCTGGCGGACTGGGGAATGTGGCTCTCCACTTCTTGTTCGCAGAACGTTTCACTCTGTTGCGTTGATTGGCGATATCGGCAGGGTAATTGAAGCTGGATCCGATGGTCATCTTGATAGTGCCTTTCTTTAACTAGTGAAGTCGTTTCAGCGTGCGCTTGTTTTCCAGCGCCTGAAAATAAGCAGGATATGATTTTGGATTAAGGGATTTCGTGGTTCGTTGTAGGCGGCAGTTCATAAACGGCACTGACGGTTGTCCGGCATTCCTTCGGTCAGTACGCGGTGTCTTCAGTTGTCTCGCACTTGCCAAACCCGTCCGATTCTGGGAAAACCCGCCCTTGCGCGTTTAAAGAGAACCCCCATGAATCACGACGAACTCCAGATCACCGACATCCGCCAGGGCACCGGCAAAGCCGTGGTGAAGGGCGCGCTGATCACCACTCAATACACCGGCACCCTGGAAGATGGCACGGTGTTCGATTCATCCTGGGAACGGGGCAAACCGTTCCAGTGTGTGATCGGCACCGGGCGCGTCATTAAAGGCTGGGACCAGGGCCTGATGGGCATGCAGGTCGGCGGGGTGCGCACCTTATACGTGCCGGCGCACCTGGCGTATGGCGAACGCTCAATGGGCGCGCATATCACGCCCCACAGTAATCTGCGCTTTGAGATTGAGTTGCTGGAAGTACTGACGCGGGATGATTGAGTCGTTTCGACGCAAGGAGGCTGCATGAACATACTTCACGCATTGCGCGACAGCTGGGGTTGGGCGGGCATTGACCCTGTTGAGGTCGTAGGCGCTACGGCGTTCGGCAATTTGATGGTCAGGGACGAACAGGGCCACTACTGGCGAGTCTGCCCCGAGGCGCTTTCCTGCGAAGTGATCGCCGAGACCCGCGCGGCCTTGGATGAAGTTTCCAAAGATCAGGTCTTTCTGCACGACTGGTATCTGCAACCGATGGTGGATCAGGCCGAGGAGATGCTGGGACCGTTGGCGCAGGGTGAGGTTTACCATTTCGTTATTTCGCCGGTGTTGGGCGGCGAATACACCAGCGACAATGTGCGTCGGCTTGATCATGTCGAGCAGCTTCGGTTCTGCGGTGATCTGGCGCGTGAGATCAAGAATTTGCCTGACGGCGCACAGGTGAAGCTCAGGATTGTGGATTAGTCGCTTGTAAGGACAGCACGTTATGGATTGCATGACTCATCTTCCTCTGAGTGCCTTCCCCGATATTCGAGTCGTGGCGCTTACCGTGGCTGACGATGTCGAGCTACAGCATTTTTTCGAGCAGGCGCCGGATTACTTCATCGCGGTCAATGGCGAGCCGGCCACGCCAACCGAAGCGCACGACGAGTTGCAAAACCAGCTTCCACCGGGCTGGTGTTGCAGTCGAATCTACTGGCTGGGGTATCGCGGGGCGCACGGCCAACTGGTCGCTGTGGTGAATATCGCGGCGGATTTGCTCGCTGAGGGCGTCTGGCATATCGGCCTGTTGCTGGTCGACTCGCGCTGGCATGGCAGCGGCCTTGCGCAGCACCTGCATGCTGACCTTGAGCGCTGGGCGATAGGGAACGGCGCCCAGTGGCTGCGGCTGACGGTGGTGCTGGGCAATACCCGCGCCGAGCGCTTCTGGCCCAGGCTTGGGTATGTACCGGTGCGCACTCGTGATGGGGTTGCGATGGGGCGGCAGGTGAACAGGGTGTCGATTCAGATCAAGGCGTTGGCGGGTGGGAGGGTTGAGGACTACCTGGCGTTGGTTGAGCGGGATCGACCAGGCACACCCTAGACGCGATGGCCTTCCTTATTGGGGCCGCTTCGCGCCCCAGCGCAAGCCCGCTCACCACAACAAGCCCGCTCCTGCATTTGATTTTCTGCGTGCCCAGAGCCGGTTCCTGAACCCATCCTGAAGAATCTTCTTATTCACCAGGCGGAAACTTTCCTACGGTTTACTCTCCTGAAATCGGGGCGTAAGCTTCGCGCGTTTTCATCAATAGCGGAGACCCTCAGTGGGTACTTGTTCGAGTGACAGTAGTCGGCCGGTTTCGGTAACCGGCACGGGCTTGGCAAGGTAACGCGCATTTATCCGATGCCGTTGTCTCGCCATCCAAGCGAGAAGCGGCATCAAGGCAGCGGCCAGTCCTGGCTCTGTTTCGATCCTCTTTCATCGACGCTGACCAGCACCTGAGTAACCTTGGGATGCTACGGACGCGCCTGCCTTTTGCGGCGGGCGGGCCAAGCCGGCTGTGCCTGTCTGACAGGCGCGGTGCGGATGGGCAGTACCTGCACGACGGTTTTTTCCTCGCGCAGGAGTAACACCATGAACCTCACTCTGTTGAAAGAGTTCTTCGCCGGCTTCCTGCGGACCCGGCACATTGCCCGGCATTTCCGTCGCCTGGCCATGCTCGAAACCGTCACCGACGCCAGCGTCAGCCGCGAAGTGCCGCCGACCCTGGCGCAAACCCTGGTGGTCGCGGCCAACAGCAGCACCGTGCAATTGCTCGGCACGTTGGGCAGCCATGCCGAGGGGTTGAGCCCTCAGGAAGCTGACGCCCTGCGCGTGCAATATGGCCTCAACGAAGTCGAGCACGAGCAGCCGCTGCCGTGGTGGGTGCACCTGTGGCACTGCTACAAGAACCCGTTCAACCTGCTGCTGACTTTGCTGGCGGTGATCTCCTGGCTGACCGAAGACATGAAGGCCGCCACGGTGATTTTCTCCATGGTGGTGCTCTCGACGCTGCTGCGTTTCTGGCAGGAGGCCAAGTCGAACAAGGCCGCCGACGCCTTGAAAGCGATGGTCAGCAACACCGCCACGGTACTGCGCCGCGATGCGGCCAAGCGCATCGAGTTGCCGATCAAACAATTGGTGCCTGGCGACCTGATCGTGCTGTCGGCCGGCGACATGATCCCCGCCGATTGCCGCGTGCTCAGTGCCAAGGACTTATTCGTGAGCCAGGCGGCGATGACCGGCGAATCGATGCCGGTGGAGAAATTCGCCCAGCAGCAGGACGCCCACACCCGCAACCCCCTGGACCTGGACAATATCCTGTTCATGGGCACCAACGTGGTGTCCGGTGCAGCGACGGCGGTGATCCTGACCACCGGCAACAGCACCTATTTCGGTGCGTTGGCGCAACGTGTGACGGCCACTGACCGTGCCACCACTTCGTTCCAGCATGGCGTGAATAAAGTCAGCTGGTTGCTGATCCGCTTCATGTTTGTGATGGCGCCGCTGGTGCTGTTCATCAACGGCTTCACCAAGGGCGACTGGACCGAGGCGCTGCTGTTTGCGCTGTCGATTGCCGTGGGCCTGACCCCGGAAATGCTGCCGATGATCGTCACGTCCACCCTGGCCAAGGGCGCGGTGTTTTTGTCGCGCAAGAAGGTCATCGTCAAGCGTCTGGACGCGATCCAGAACTTCGGCGCAATGGACGTGCTGTGCACCGACAAGACCGGCACCCTGACCCAGGACCGGATTTTCCTGGCGCGCCATGTGGACGTGTGGGGCGAAGAATCCGACGACGTATTGGAAATGGCCTACCTCAACAGCTACTACCAGACTGGCCTGAAAAACCTGCTGGACGTGGCGGTGCTGGAGCATGTGGAGGTGCATCGCGAGCTGAAAGTCGGCACCGCGTTCCACAAGGTCGACGAGATCCCGTTCGATTTCAATCGCCGCCGCATGTCGGTGGTCGTGGCCGAGCAGGGCTTGCCGCACCTGCTGATCTGCAAGGGCGCCGTGGAGGAGATCCTCTCGGTGTGCAACAGCGTGCGCCACGGCGACACCAACGAAGCGCTCACGGAGGAACTGCTGGCGCGCATTCGCCAAGTGACCGCCGCGTTCAATGAAGAAGGCCTGCGTGTAGTGGCCGTGGCCGCGCAACCGATGGCACCGGGGCGCGACACCTACAGCCTGGCGGATGAAAACAACCTGACGTTGATCGGCTACGTGGCCTTCCTCGACCCGCCCAAGGAAAGCACCGCGCCTGCTCTCAAAGCCCTGAAAGCCCATGGCGTCGCGGTCAAAGTGCTGACCGGTGACAACGAGCTGGTGACTGCAAAGATCTGCCGCGAAGTGGGCCTGGAGCAACAGGGCCTGCTGATGGGCAACGACATCGAAGACATGACCGATGCCGAGTTGGCCAAGGCCGTGGAGACCACCAATGTGTTCGCCAAGCTGACGCCCAGCCACAAGGAACGCATCGTGCGCCTGCTCAAGGCCAACGGGCATGTGGTGGGTTTTATGGGCGACGGCATCAACGATGCGCCGGCGCTGCGCACGGCGGACATCGGTATTTCGGTGGACAGCGCGGTGGACATTGCCAAGGAAGCGGCCGACATCATCCTGCTGGAAAAGAGCCTGATGATCCTGGAAGAGGGCGTTCTGGAAGGGCGCCGCACCTTCGCCAACATGCTCAAGTACATCAAGATGACCGCCAGTTCCAACTTCGGCAACGTGTTCTCCGTGTTGGTGGCGAGTGCATTTATCCCGTTTCTGCCGATGTTGCCGATGCACCTGTTGGTGCAGAACCTGCTGTATGACATTTCCCAGATCGCAATCCCGTTCGACAACGTCGATGACGAGATGCTGGCCAAGCCACAGCGCTGGCAGCCGGGGGATGTGGGGCGCTTCATGCTGTTTTTCGGGCCGATCAGTTCAATCTTTGACATCACCACGTTCGCACTCATGTGGTACGTGTTTGATGCCAACACGCCAGACCATCAGACGCTGTTCCAGTCAGGCTGGTTTGTGGTGGGGCTGCTGACCCAGACGCTGATCGTGCACATGATCCGCACGCCGAAAATTCCGTTCCTGCAAAGCCGTGCAGCAATTCCGTTGATGGTGATGACCGGCGTGATCATGGCGGTGGGAATTTTCCTGCCGATGGGGCCGCTGGCGCACTACTTCAAATTGCAGGCGTTGCCGTCGCTGTATTTCGTGTTTTTGCCGGTGATTCTGCTGGCGTACATGGCGCTGACCCAGGCGGTGAAGGGCTATTACATCCGTAAGTTTGGCTGGCAATGAGCAGGGACGATTTCCGATGCAAGCAATCAACAACATCAACCTCGATTCCCTGATCGACACCCTGGTCAGCCTCACCGCCGCGTTTATCCTCGGCGGCCTGATCGGTTTCGAGCGCCAGTACCGCCAGCGCACGGCGGGCCTGCGCACCAATGTGCTGGTGGCGGTGGGGGCGGCGATTTTTGTCGATATGGCCAGCCGCCTCGGTGGCGCGGAAGGCGCGGTGCGGGTGGTGGCGTATGTGGTGTCGGGCATTGGCTTTCTCGGTGCCGGCGTGATCATGCGCGAAGAAGGCAACGTCCGTGGGCTCAACACCGCCGCCACGCTGTGGGCGTCGGCGGCGGTAGGGGCCTGTGCCGGCGCCGACCTGGTGCTTGAAGCGTTGCTGGGCACACTGTTTGTGCTGGCGGCCAATACCTTGCTGAGACCCATCGTCAATAACATCAACCGCCAGCCGCTTGATGTGGTGTCCGCGGAGGTCACGAACATCCTCTATGTGATCGCCCGGCGCACTCAGCAAACCGCGGTATTGGCGTTGCTGGAAGCCGAATTGGCGCGGTGCAATTACCCGGCCAGCGATGTCGATGTGCGACCGTTTGGCACCGAAGAGGTGGAAATCGAAGCCACGCTGGCGGTGACCTCTGTGGACGGTGACGAACTGGACGCCCTGGTCGCACGGATTTGCAGGTCGAGCCTGGTGGTGCAGGCCTTCTGGAGCCCGAGTACGACCGAGTAGTTCTGGACACCTGGTCTTGCGTTATTGAGGAAAAGTCCTACAAGCAGTCGAGAGTATCCCTTCATTTTGAACGGCACACGGTTGATAAGGTTGCGCGCTTGCGTCTGCTCAGGAATCAAGGCGTCGCACTACACGTAGTTACTGTGTTTTTCAAAGGAGGGGCCTTTTCTGCCTGAAGCGTCGTACAGAGTAGTCAGTACCGTTTGTCGGAACTGTTACTTTTCACAGGTAGTTGGGTCTCGCGTGATATGTCAGCGTACTGATGTTCTCCGGGGACTCTTATGAGCAACAAAGCTTTAATTGTGGACGATCACCCTTTTATACGCGCCACCGTCAGGTACCTGTTGAAGCAGGAAGGCTTCGATAGCATCTACGAGGCGGATAACGGTGCCGACGCCATGCAGGCTGTGCGCGAACAGCATCCGGACCTGATCATTCTGGACCTGGCGATGCCTAAACTCGGTGGGCTGGAGGTGATCAGTCGGGTCAAGGCGCTTGGGTTGGACTGCAAAATCCTCGTGCTGACCTCGTACCTGGCGGTGTTTTTTTCCACCCGTTGCATGCGCGCTGGAGCGATGGGGTTCGTCTCCAAGACCGGCGAGCTGGATGAGCTGCAAAAGGCGATAAGGGCGATCAGGTCTGGCTACAGCTGCTTCCCTAGCTTGCCTACCAGCTCGGTGCGGCGCGACGACTTGCAATCCACTGAGCGGGAGTTGGTGGAGGCGTTATCTGACCGTGAGTTGGCCGTGCTGCAGAAGCTGGCGCTTGGCCTGGGCAACAAGGAGATCGCTGAGAACATGCTGTTGAGCCACAAGACTATCAGTACCTACAAGACGCGCCTCAAGGAGAAATTGCGAATGTCATCGGTGGTGCACCTGTCCAAGTTCGCTCAGCGCAATCACTTGATCTGAAATGATTGCCACCCGTCTGTTGAGGTACGTGGCCATGCTGCTGGTGGGGCTGATGCCCTCTGGTGTGATGGCCCTGGATGAGCCGCACACACTGCGGCTGTTGGGCCACTCCACCCTTGAAGGGCCGCCGGTGGTGCTGGACGAAGCCGATTGGTCTTGGCTGCGCACCCAGCGCACATTGTCGATGGGGGTGTCGGCGCCCGATTACGCGCCCTTTGATCTGAGTAATAACAACGATGAGCTGGAGGGCATCACTGCCGATTATGCGGCGCTGATCGCCCAGGCGTTGAACATTACCATTGAGGTGCGGCGTTACGACACCCGCGATGAGGTGATCGAGGCCGTCAAGACCGGCGCCGTGGATTTTGTGGGGTCGGCCAATGGGTATGAGGCGGCCGACCCTGAGTTGGCGCTGTCCCGTTCTTACGCCAACGACCAGCCCGCACTGGTAGCGCGCGCGGGGGAAAGTCACACGCTCACGGCCGACCTTGCGGGCAAGCGCGTAGCGATGCTCTACCACTACATGCCGCCCGACGCTGTCCAGGCGTTCTACCCCAAAGCGCAATTGCTTTTGTTTGCCTCGACCTTCGAAGCCATCGGGGCCGTCGCGTTCGGCCAGGCGGATGTCTACCTGGGCGATGCCATCAGTGCCCGCTACCTGATCAACAAGAACCACCTCAATAACGTGCGCATGGCGGATTTTTCGGCGTTGGAAGTCAATCCTTTCGGATTTGCCTTCGCCAAAGATAACCGGCGCCTGTTGAACATCGTCAACGTCGCGCTGGCTGCTGTCCCGGCCAGCCAGCAGATGGAAGTCCTGCGCCGTTGGAGTGCTGGCGGTAGCGGTTTTCTGGAGGCCGATCAGTTGCGCCTGAGCGAAAGTGAGCGGCGCTGGCTGGAGAAAAACCCACGGGTGAAAGTAGCGGTTCCCGACAAACTCGTGCCGTTGTCTTTTTTCAACGAGCAAGAGCAATTCGAAGGGTTGAGCGCCGAGGTGCTGACGCGTATCAGCTTGCGCACGGGCTTGAAATTTGATGTGGAGCGCGGCAGTTCACTGCCCAAGCTGATTGAGCAGGCAAGTTCAGGTCGCGTAGACATGCTGGCGGTCGTCACCCCGAGCGTGGAGGGAGCCGAGAAAATTCGCTTTACCCGGCCTTACCTGTCCAACCCCTATGTGTTGGTGGTACGCGCCGACGACGAACATCTGGTAACCCTGGAAGATATGCCCGGCAAGCGCCTGGCGATTATTCGCGATACCAGCCTTTCTGCGCAGATCGCCCGGGATTACCCCAGTATTGAGTATGTTGATGTCGAGAGTCCTGAACAGGCCATGGAATTGGTGGCCAAGGGCAGTGTCGAGGCGACGGCCGTTTCGCTGATCAGTGCGCGCTATATGATCGCGCGCCATTACCGTGAGCGCCTGCGCATCACCAGTACCGTCGGTAGGGAGCCTGCGCGTTTTACCCTTGGGGTCAGTCGCAGCCAATTAGAGTTGTACTCGATCCTCGACAAGGCGTTGTTGAGTATTTCCCCGGAAGAGATGGACGAACTGACCAATCACTGGCGCAGTGAAATCATCCTCGAAGACAGCTACTGGATACGCCATCGCAATGTGATTATCCAAGGGTTCGGCCTGGCCGCCCTGCTGTTGTTGGTCACCCTGGGCTGGGTGTTCTATCTGCGCAACCTGATTCGCAAGCGCGCTCAGGCCGAGCGTGCCTTGAGCGACCAGATGCGGTTTATGGGCGTGCTGATCGATGGCACGCCGCACCCGATTTATGTGCGCGACCGCCAGGGTCGCTTGATGGCCTGCAATAATGCCTATCTCGATGTGTTCGGCTTCAAATTGGAAGACGTCATCGGTAAGACCGTGGTGGAAACCGACACCGGTAACCCGCCCCAGGCCCAGTCGTTCCATGCGGATTACTTGCGCTTGATGGCAGAGGGCGAGCCGCAGATCCATGACCGCGTGCTCAAGTTGCCTGCCGGTGGTGTGCTGACCATCTACCAGTGGATGCTGCCGTACCGTGATAGCCATGGCAGTGTCGTGGGCATGATTGCCGGTTGGGTGGATGTCAGCGAGCGCCAGCGGTTGTTGGGCGAACTGCAGGAGGCCAAGGAGGAGGCTGACGCCGCCAATCGCGCCAAGACCACCTTCCTGGCGACCATGAGTCACGAGATCCGTACGCCTATGAATGCGGTGATCGGCATGATCGAGTTGGCCCTGAAAAACGCCGAGCATGGCAGGGCCGACCGCGATGCGCTGGAGGTTGCGTCGGTGGCATCCCGCAGCATGCTGGAGTTGATCGGCGATATTCTCGACATTGCGCGGATCGAATCCGGTCACCTGTCCCTGAGCCTGGAGCCGGCTAACCTGCATGAACTGCTGGCCTCTGTGGCGCGGGTATTCGAAGGGTTGGCGCGGGACAAAGGCCTGATGCTGCAGGTGGAGCTTGACCCGTTGATCGACAGGGTAGTGTTGGTCGACCCGCTGCGCTTTAAGCAAGTGGTGTCCAATCTGCTCGGGAACGCGATCAAGTTCACCAACGCCGGCCAAGTGCGCCTGGGCGCCCAGTGCGCACCGGCAGTGGCTGGCGACCTGTTGAACCTGCGCTTGTGGGTCGAAGACTCGGGCATAGGTATCAGCGCCGAAGATCAGCAGCGTTTGTTCAACCCCTTTATCCAGGGTCACAACAACGGGCAGTCGGCGCGCAGCGGTTCGGGCCTGGGGTTGGTGATCAGTCGTGACCTGTGCGAGATGATGGGCGGTCAACTGCACCTGACCAGTGTGCTGGGCAAGGGCACTCGGGTTGACGTGGCGGTGGCACTGACGACCACCACGCAGGTATCGGCCAGCGCAGAGGCTGCCAACCTTCCACCGGCTGCCACGTTGAACATCCTGGTGGTAGATGACTATCCGGCCAACCGCCTGCTGCTGGCGCGGCAACTGAGTTTTCTGGGGCATCGCATCAACACGGCCGAGGATGGTATCCAAGGGTTTGCACTGTGGCAGGCCGGGCAGTTTGATGGCGTGATCACCGATTGCAATATGCCCTTGAAGGACGGTTATGCGCTGGCACGTGATATTCGCGCCGATGAGCGCGAGCGTGGGCTGAAACCGTGCCTGATACTGGGGTTTACCGCCAATGCCCAGCCGCAGGAGACCGAACGTTGCCGGCAAGCAGGTATGGACGGTTGCCTGTTCAAGCCTACCGGGCTTGATGACTTGAGGTTGGCCTTGGCGTCACGTACCGCCGAAACCGTAACGGATGAAGCCTCGCCGGCGTTTGATTTAAACCCGCTGCTTATGCTGACGCAGGGTGATAACGCTGCCCTCAACGAGCTGCTGTTGCCGTTGCTCGACAGTCTCGCAGAGGACCGTAGGCGCTTGTCGGCGCTGAACGGCCAAGGCGATATCGCCAAGCTTCATGACTTGGCTCATCGTGTCAAAGGCGGCGCTCGCATGGTCAAGGCCCAGGTGTTGATCACTTGCTGCGAGACGTTGGAAGACGTGTGTGAGCGGCGTGACAGCAGTGGGTTGGGCGCTGCGGTCGAGGCGTTGGACGTGGCCATCGAACAGTTGCATCACAGCCTGAGTCGGTACCGCAATCAGGCTTGACTGAGGTGGATGGCCATTCGGTGGATTTGGGAGAACTCCTACACGAAGGGGGAACATGCCTGATTTTGTCTTCGGGATATGTCTGGAAAATGGGCGTCGCTCACTGACGAGCGCTGCCTGCCCAGGGGTTTGCCATGCCGAACAAAGCACTGACCATCCTGATTGCCGATGAACAACACCTGCAACGGTTGTACATCGAGAAAATGCTCAATCAGTTGGGGTACCACCGGATCGTGCCGGTACAAACCTTCGAAGAGGTCCAGATACTGACGGCCATCCCAGCCGAGCCCTTTGACGTGCTGATCATCAATGCGGGGCTGACAACTCATGCCTGTGGGCCCCAACCCCAGGTGCGCCATGTGTTGGTCTACGATCACCTGGATTTGGGTGCAGCCCCCGGCGTAACACCGGCGGTGCTGGTACGGCTGCCCGGCGTGCCGGACAACGTCAATCTTGAACACTTCATGGACATTATCGACCCACCCGAGGCCTGCGCCGGCCTGCGGGTGTTGCCCTGGCTGCGTGAATTATCACGCACACGGGTAGCAGGGATTTAGTCCCACTTCGGCGCGATGCCCTTGGGGCTGGTCAAGCGATGGCCGCGCTCCAGCCCGGCAATCTGCGCCATATCGGCAGCGCTCAAGGTCAGTGGCACGGCCTTGAGGTTGCTTTCCAGGTTGGCGCGCTTGGTCGACGAAGGGATGACCGCATAACCCAACTGCATGGCCCAGGCCAGGGTCACTTGTGCCGGGGTGGCGTGGTAGGCAATGGAGTCAAGTATCCCGCGTCGTTCCTTCGCAAACACAGCCGAATCCGAAAAGGACTCTTGACTGCAAATCACGAATGGCAAGTGTGTGGGGCGGGGTGTTGAGGCGCTGTACCCGCTGTAGCAGCGCCTTGATCGATCACTCTTGAGCGCGCAGGCGCTCTGCAGCGTTGCGCAACAACTGCTCGGTGGCGGCCCAGCCGAGGCAGCCGTCGGTCACGGACACACCGTATTTCATCGACGGGCTCAATGGCTGGCAGCCTTCGAACAGATGGCTTTCGAGCATCATGCCGATCAGCGCGGTGTCACCCTTCAAGCGCTGTTCCAGCACATCGTTGAACACGGCTGGCTGGCGCAGTGGGTC
This sequence comes from Pseudomonas sp. SR18, assembly GCF_023701505.1. Taxonomy (NCBI): domain Bacteria; kingdom Pseudomonadati; phylum Pseudomonadota; class Gammaproteobacteria; order Pseudomonadales; family Pseudomonadaceae; genus Pseudomonas; species Pseudomonas sp. SR18. Next base: position 26,127 of record NZ_JAMQAU010000011.1, read on the forward strand.
CTTGCTGCTGTTGGCGTGGCTGCAATCGACCATGATCCGTGGCATCACCTTGGACTTGGCGAGATCGTGTTTCACCGCTGCCACGCTCTGGGCATCGTAGTTCGGCCCGCTATGGCCGCCGCGCAGCACCAGATGGGTATCAGGGTTGCCTGGGGTCTGGATGATGGCCGGGTGGCCCTGGCTGTCGACGCCGAAGTGGCGGTGCGGGTGGGACGCCGAGCGCATGGCGTCACAGGCAATCGCGACGCCGCCGTCGGTACCGTTCTTGAAGCCCACGGGCATGCCCAGGCCGCTGGCCATTTCGCGGTGGATCTGGGATTCCGTGGTGCGCGCGCCAATTGCCACCCAACTGAGCAGGTCATCGAAGTAGCCGGCGGCCATGGGTTGCAACAGCTCGGTGGCGACCGGCAGGCCCAGGCGCAGCATTTCGCGCATCAGTTCGCGGGACAGGGTCAGGCCAGCCGCCATGTCATCGCTGCCATCCAGGTGCGGGTCGTACGCCAGGCCTTTCCAGCCGATGGTGGTGCGCGGTTTTTCGACGTAGGCGCGGATCACCAGCAACATCTGGTCGCTGACCTCAAGGGCCAGTTTCTTCAGGTTTCGCGCGTATTCCATGGCCGATTCCGGATCGTGGATCGAGCACGGGCCGACAATTACCAGCAAGCGTGAGTCTTCGCCATTGAGGATGGCGCGCACGGCTTGGCGATTGGCGTGGATCTGTTCGTTGAGGAACGGGCTGAGAGGGAGCTGGTGCTTGAGCTCAAGCGAGCTGGGCAGGCGCTGAGTCAGGGCTTCATTGGCGCTGGTCAGGTTTGAAACAGGCAGAGCGGCGACGGAGGAGTTCATATTCAAGGCTTCCTGGGCAAGCGGCGGGTTGCTCCCGCGCGCTTGGCCTACTGGGGTGTTCGACAATTGGCCGTATCGGCTACGTGTGTTGGCTTGCCACCCATTGGTGACCGATCGGAGGCGGCAGGCTGTCCCGAGCGGAGCTTGCTAAATCGCCATGCAGTGCAAGTGTCGTAGCGGTAATAAGTGGCGTAGTTCATGTCGTGATTCCTTTAAGTGTTCTTGATCAAGCTGAAAAGTGTGTGGGGACCTGAAAAACAAAACCCCCGGTCGGGGAGCCGACCGGGGGTTAGATTTCTCTGGTAGGCGACCCCTTGAGCAGTGGGCGCCGATTTCAGGTATCAGGCGCGCCAGTGGCTAAACCAATACCCAAAATAAGAGCTGACCAGTGCGCTCAAACCGTTCACACGGGTAGCCGACACCGAGCGCTGGGCGCTGGCAGTCGGGCAAACCTGAGTGTGGGTGAGTTGCAACATGGTATGTCTCCAAATGATGGGGGGAGCTTACTAGAGGCACGCAGGGGGATTCAATCAGTAATTTCTATTGCGGTGGGGTACTTACGGCTATGGGGTGAGTGCCGATATGCTGGTAACACTTAGATATTGATTGCTTGGACGCGACCATGACTGCCTTCACCCTTGCTGCTGCTCAATCCATTTCCATTGCGGGCGATGTGCCGGCCAATATCGAACGCCACCTGGCATTTATGCGCGCTGCGGCGCAGCAGGGTGTGCAATTGCTGGTGTTCCCCGAGTTGTCGTTGACGGGCTATGAACCGTCGCTGGCGGCTGAGTTGGCGATCGCGCCAGAGGACCAGATGCTGGCGCCCCTGCGTGAAATGGCACAGGAGCTGCGACTGACGGTGGTGGTGGGTATGCCGATCCGAATGGCGCCACAGACAGGTGTGTTGATCGGTGCGCTGGTGCTGGGCGCAGATGGCTCACTGGCGGTCTATACCAAGCAGCATCTGCATGATGGTGAAGAAGGCGCGTTTGTCCCAGGGCAGGGCGGTGCGGCCCTTGAGTTCGGGGATGATCGGATTGCACTGGCGGTGTGTGCGGACTTTTCCCATGCTGGCCATCCGCGTGCTGCGGCCCAATCGGGTGCCACGGTGTATGCCGCCGGTGTGTTGATCAGTGAGGGCGGTTACGCAACGGACAGTGCGCTGCTCCGAGGCTACGCTGCGGAACATGGCCTGGTGGTGTTGATGGCCAACCATGGCGGCCCCTCGGGTGGCTGGGCGTGCGCCGGTCGCAGTGCGATCTGGGCCGCCGATGGCGGTTTGCTTGCGGCTGCGCCTGGGGTAGGCGATGCGTTGCTGATCGCCCGTCGCGACGGTGAGCGTTGGACTAGCCAAGTGATGGCCCTCTAAATGGTTTTTCACCTACGCGCGGCGACGGATCAGCACTTGCCCTTCGCACGAACGCTCACCCACGAAGCGATGGCCCGCTATTACGTGCAGTACGGGCTGTGGTGGTCCAACGATGGCTTCGACACCGCCTGGGCCGGTCGGGAAAATTGGCTGATCTGCCGCGACGACGCCGTGCTGGGGTTTGTGAGCCTGAGTCGCGACAGCCGTGCGCTCTACATTCGCGAGTTGCATATGCTCGAAGACTGTCGCGGGATCGGCGCCGGGACCTGGGTGTTGGGGCAGATGGCGCTCAAGGCACAGAGGCTTGGCCGATTGCGTCTGACCGTGTTCAAGACGAATCCGGCAAAAACGCTTTATTTGCGTATGGGGTTCAATATCGTGGGTGAAGAAGACTGCTTCTGGCGCATGGAACGTGTCTGTAGTTAAACCATGCGTTGAATCCCAATAAGCGCATACTGGCCTCAGGAGTCGACTTCCTGATCGTTGTTTTGGCCATCAGCCTCAGAAAGGATAATCCCCTCTTTCATGCCCAGAAGGACCGCTACCTTATGGGCCTCTCCACGTCGTCCCTTTTTGCGCCCAGCGAGCACTTGATAGGTGGTTGCCGGATCGACGCCATGTTCTCGGGCGAACGCTTGAACTGATTTTCCTTGGTGTTCCAGCCAGGCCTTGGCTTGTGCAGCAGTACGGATTCCGGGCATAGTTCAAAACCGTTCAAGTTTATTTAACTAAGAGATGAGTGTGTCACCTCTTGGGGTGTGCCAAATAGGATCATACATCCAAATGAGTGGAATCGGTTCGCGTTTGAGGCAAGAAAGAGAGCGACTTGGCTTGTCGCAAAAAGTATTTGGTGAAATAGGAGGCGTTGAGGCCAACGCACAAGGCAAATACGAAAGTGGAGGGCGGGCACCTAAAGCGGACTACCTGTCGCGGGTCGCCGAAAGAGGCGTGGACGTGCTGTATGTGTTGACCGGTGTGGCCACGCCGATTCAATTGGAAAACCTGAGCCAGATTGAAGAGAAGGTGCTTGGGGACTACCGCGCAATGTTCAAGGAAGACCAGGCTGCGATCCGTCGTCTGACCTCGACCCTCGCCGAGCATTCATCCGCGATGAACGGAAAAGCCAAGCCGCAGCCCCAGGATTCCTGACCCTTCGCCCAGCAAATCAAGCCACCCGCCTGCCAGCGGGTGGCTGTCGTTTAACCAAACTCCATATATATGACGTGTGCAACTAGGTCTGCGCCTTGGTTTTTTGCTAAGGTGTTCAGCAACCTATAAGACCATTTCGCGAGGTGTCTGCTTGATTAGGGTGCTAGTAGTCGATGACCATGATCTCGTTCGTACAGGCATTACACGAATGCTGGCTGACATCGATGGCCTGCAAGTAGTCGGCCAGGCAGAGTCAGGGGAGGAATCCCTGATCAAGGCCCGGGAGTTGAAACCCGATGTGGTGTTGATGGACGTCAAGATGCCTGGGATTGGCGGTCTTGGTGCGACGACCAAATTGCTGCGCAGCCATCCGGACATCAAAGTCGTAGTGGTGACCGTGTGCGAGGAAGATCCGTTTCCGACACGTCTGCTGCAGGCAGGCGCTGCGGGTTACCTCACTAAAGGCGCTGGCCTGGCGGAAATGGTCCAGGCCATTCGCCTGGTGTTTGCCGGCCAGCGCTATATCAGCCCGCAGATTGCCCAGCAACTGGCTATCAAGTCCTTCCAGCCTGTCAGCGACTCGCCGTTTGATACGCTGTCAGAGCGGGAAATCCAGATCGCCTTGATGATCGTCGGTTGCCAGAAGGTCCAGACGATCTCCGACAAACTGTGCCTGTCACCCAAGACCGTCAACACCTACCGCTATCGCATTTTCGAGAAGCTCGCTATCAGCAGTGATGTTGAATTGACCCTGCTCGCGGTGCGCCACGGTATGGTGGACGCCAGCGCCTGACATGACCACACCGTTTGATCCGAGTGCCTTTCTCTCAACCTGCAGTGGCCGCCCCGGCGTGTACCGCATGTTCGACGGCGAGGCACGCCTGCTTTACGTCGGCAAAGCCAAGAACCTGAAGAACCGTCTGGCGAGCTACTTTCGCAAGAGCGGTCTCGCGCCGAAAACCGCCGCACTGGTGGCGCGTATCGCCCAGGTCGAAACCACCATCACCGCCAATGAAACCGAGGCGCTGCTACTTGAACAGACGCTGATCAAGGAATGGCGACCGCCCTATAACATTCTGCTGCGTGACGATAAATCCTACCCCTACGTGTTTTTATCCGACGGTAACTTCCCACGCCTGAGCATTCACCGTGGGGCGAAGAAGGCGAAGGGCAAGTACTTCGGGCCTTATCCCAGCGCCGGGGCGATCCGTGAAAGCCTGAGCCTGCTGCAAAAAACCTTTTTTGTGCGCCAGTGTGAAGACAGCTTCTTCAAGAACCGCACGCGGCCTTGCCTGCAATACCAGATCAAACGTTGCAAGGGGCCGTGCGTTGGGCTGGTGGAACCGCAGGAGTACGCCGAGGATGTGCGCCATTCGGTGATGTTCCTCGAAGGACGCAGCAACGCGCTGACCGACGAGCTTTCCACGGCCATGGAGCAGGCGGCCAGCACCCTGGATTTCGAGCAGGCAGCAGAATTGCGCGACCAGATCTCCTTGCTGCGCCGGGTTCAAGACCAGCAAAGCATGGAAGGTGGCACTGGCGATGTGGACGTGATCGCGGCCTTCGTCAACCCAGGCGGCGCCTGTGTACACCTGATCAGCGTGCGCGGCGGACGAGTGCTGGGCAGCAAGAATTTCTTCCCGCAGACCGGGATCGACGAGGAAGTGGCCGAAGTCATGGCCGCCTTCCTGGGCCAGTACTATGTGAGCAGCCCTGAGCGCGACCTGCCGTCGGAGCTGATCGTCAATGTGGTGCACGAAGACTTCCCCACCTTGATCGAAGCGATTCACGAACTTCGCGGCCGGGAACTGGACATCAGCCACCGTGTACGCGGCACCCGAGCGCGCTGGCAGCAACTGGCGGTGACCAACGCCGAGCAAGCCCTGAGCGCACGCCTGGCCAATCGACAGCATGTGGCCGCACGCTTCGACGCCCTAGCCGAAGTCCTCAACCTGGACGAGCCGCCACAGCGCCTGGAGTGCTACGACATCAGTCACTCCAGCGGCGAGGCCACTGTGGCCTCCTGCGTTGTGTTCGGGCCGGAAGGGCCGATCAAGTCCGACTACCGGCGCTACAACATCGAAGGCGTGACCCCCGGCGACGACTATGCCGCCATGCATCAGGCCCTCACGCGCCGCTTCAGCAAGTTGAAGGACGGGGAGGGCAAGTTGCCGGATATCCTCCTGGTCGACGGCGGCAAGGGTCAGCTGTCCATGGCCCGCGACGTGCTCAATGAGCTGGCGGTACCCGATCTGATCCTGCTGGGCGTCGCCAAGGGCGCCACGCGCAAGGCCGGTTTCGAGACGTTGTACTTGAATGATGCCGCCCATGAGTTCACTTTGAAGGGCGATTCACCCGCGCTGCATTTGATCCAACAGATTCGCGACGAAGCCCACCGTTTCGCCATTACCGGCCACCGCGCCCGCCGTGGCAAAACCCGGCGAACCTCAACCCTGGAAGGGGTGGCAGGGGTCGGCCCGACGCGACGTCGTGACTTGCTTAAACATTTTGGTGGCTTGCAGGAGCTGTCCCGTGCCAGCATTGACGAGATAGCCAAAGCACCCGGTATCAGTAAAAAGCTCGCTGAGCTGATTTATGCGAATCTGCACAGCGAATAGAATGCCTTTCCACCTCGTAGCCAGTTGTGCCGATGAATATCCCTAATCTGATCACCGTTCTACGCGTCCTGCTCATTCCGATTTTTATACTGTTGTTCTATTTGCCGTACGAATGGAGCTACCTGGCCTCCAGTTCAGTGTTCGCCTTTGCGGCCGCTACCGACTGGCTCGACGGCTACCTGGCCCGCCGCCTGGAACAGAGCACGCCTTTCGGCGCCTTCCTGGACCCTGTGGCCGACAAACTCATGGTGGCCGTCGCCCTGGTCCTGCTGGTGCAGGAGCATGGCAACCTGTGGCTGACCCTGCCAGCCGCGGTGATCATCGGCCGCGAGATCGTCGTCTCGGCGCTGCGCGAATGGATGGCCGAAATCGGCGCCCGCGCCCATGTGGCCGTGTCCAACATGGGCAAATGGAAAACCGCCGCGCAAATGCTCGCGCTGGTGATCCTGCTGGCAAACCCGTCGGACTTCACCTTCTGGGTCCTGCTGGGCTACGCCTTGCTGCTCATCGCCGCCGGCTTGACCCTGTGGTCGATGCTCCAGTATCTGCGCGCCGCCTGGCCGCATCTGCGCACTGAGGTTGAAAAGAAATAAAACTTTTTTGAATCAAGAGGTTGACGGGTGCTCAAGATTCTATAGAATGCGCATCACCAAGCGGGAATAGCTCAGTTGGTAGAGCACGACCTTGCCAAGGTCGGGGTCGCGAGTTCGAGTCTCGTTTCCCGCTCCAAGCATTAAGAAAAAGCCACTCAAACGAGTGGCTTTTTTTTGCCTGAAATTCACCAAACAGAAGCTTCGCGTCTTTTTCGTTTCTGCGCAAAACCACTGGCATCCGGGGTAATCCGCTACGCTCATGTACCTTTTCCTGGAAGACTCACCTCAAGGCACAGCCGCTCAATGAGGCACATCAGGTGATGCCAATTTTGATAGTTGGAGCTTCAGGCGTCGCTCATGGTTTCGCCTCAAGATGTCCGGCACCCGCAGTAATTGTCCCATTGTACTTGTGGCGTTTTTGACAAGCTTTTACTCGTCATGTCGTTGTTTTTTTACTATTATCGGTTAGCTGCGCACTCAAGGAAGAGAGGCTGAGTGCCTTGAGGCTGGTAGAAACTTTACCCTCGATCATTGAATGAGTTCTTACCTTTACCCCGAACGTAATGACTCAGCCAACCATAATTACCCCTTGGTGAAACCGATGAATAAAATTTGTGGCATCGTTGTATCGGTAGGGCTCGCCCTCTCTGGATGCGCTACGAAAACTCCAGAAAAACCTGGAGTGACTCCAGAACCTGTCGTCGTCCAGCAATCACCAGCTGAAGTCTCCACCCCTGCAGCCGCAAACCCATCTGAGGGTTATTCGGTGCGGTATGAGTCTGCCGCTGCTGCGGCCCCGGTCGCTGTCTCGCCCCATACGACTCAGCCAGAACCAGAAGCGAGCTCAAACATCTATAGCGCTGAGCAATGCCGCAAAGAGCTCGATGTTTTGAAGGTTTACAACAAGGCGTCGTACAATAAATACGAGGCGGAATACCAGGCAATCGCCAGCAAGACGGGTAAATACATGGAAATCAAAGACTCCATAAGCCCGGATATTAACGATATGGTGATGCCAGCTTATCAATTTCAAATTCGTGAGTTCTGCTTCCGAGTCAAGAGCCGTCTGACGCAGCTTGTGATTCGCCAAGCCAGGCAATGATTTCTTCAGGGCGCGATTTACGCCAGATGAGGGCACACTGAAAAAGACGCTACGGCGTCTTTTTTCGTTTCTGCGATAAACCGCTGAAGCCCAGGCTGGCGTTGTTTGTCCTCTGGGTATCTCAAACCTCACGTGTCGGTAAAATTATGAGGCTTGGCTAATCGTTCATGCCTGCTCTGGCTGGTGATAGCGCGGTAGCTCGATGTCCTGTGAAATTCAGATTACCTCGTAAAAAGTTTTATTGACTAAAATAAATTATCGGATAATTATTCCTGGGCATCTGCTGTCATGCAGAGTCATCTTCAGGGTTATCCCGATGAGTCAAACAATCGCGTCCTCGCTAGCGACGCTTTACGTCGAGGCAAACGAATCGTCATTGGCAACAGGCGTTGCCCCCTTACTGATGCAGGGCTTTCCTGCCGAACTGAAACACCGGGTCACGTGGCACAACTGGATGCGTGCGCCCTTCAACCAGTGGGGGTTCCGTAACCTGGCGCGGCTGCGGCCCTCCATTGATGTCGCGGCAGGCCCAGGTCCCGTGGGTACGCTCAAGGACGCGCCCAAAGCCCTGGAATCGCTGTGCTTTGACAGTGAATGTGGGCTGAGCATCAGCGTTATCGATCACCTTGTCGCCAGCCAGACCGACGCCTTTTTGGTGATGCAGGGCGACACGGTGCTGTTCGAGCGTTACTTCAACGGGCAGCGCGCCTGTGATCGACACATCATGTTCTCGGTGACCAAGTCGCTAATCGGCACCTTGGGCGAGCAACTGGTCACCGAGGGTGTACTCAGGCCCGAGTTGCCCGCTGCGTACTACGTCCCCGAACTGGCGGGCAGCGCGTTTGGCGATGCCACCGTGCGCCAGTTGTTCGACATGGCGGTAGGCATCGACTACAGCGAGGTCTATGACGATCCCAACTCAGAGAGTTCGCAGTACGGTTACGCCTGCGGTTTTCAGCCGGCGCCTGCGACTTACGCACAGTTCGAATCCCTGTATCAGTACTTGCCGTCCCTCAAGAAGCGCGGCAGCCACGGTGGGTTTTTCCACTATGTGACCGCGACCACCGAAGCCCTCGCCTGGGTCATGGAACGTGCCTCGGGCAAGGCCTGCAGTCAGATGCTGGAGGCGATCTGGAAGCGCTTGGGGTGCGACCGTGATGGTTATTTCATGGCCGATGCCTGGGGACGCAATGTGGCGGGGGCGGGCTTCAGCGCCACCTTGAGAGACATGGCGCGTTTCGGTCGGTTACTGGCCGACGATGGCCGTCACGACGGTCTTGAGTTGCTGTCGCCTGACACCGTGGCCCGAATCGCTGCCGGGGCCGATCCGGCGATCTATGCGCAGAATGACGAGTTTTCCAGCTGGACGCCGGGAGCGTCCTATCGCAGCCAGTGGTACGTGTTCAACGACCACAGCCAAGCGCTGATGGCCGGCGGAATTCACGGCCAGTACTTGTTCATCGACAAGCCCTCCGGCGTGGTGATCGTCAAGCAATCCTCCCTGGCGGAGGCGGTCGGCCCGTTCGATGCCGACAGCGTGCGCATGCTGCGCGCCATTGCCGCCCACCTGAACCACTGACACACGCCAAACAATAAGAGTCTTGCGTTCTATTCACCTGGCCCGCCCAGGTGTTGGCGGCGCGCTGCGTCGCCATTGACTGCCCTGTAACAACAATAATTCCACAGGAGCTTCTTATGGTTTTCACCAAGCGTTTTTCCCGGGCGCTCTTAGCGGTCGGCTTACCCTTGACCACCCACGTCACGCTGGCGGGCTACACCTTTGAGGACGGCAATCTCAAGGGTGAAGTCAATCTCACGGCGGGCGGTGGCACGCTGTTTACCCGTGGCGTCAATTTCGGCAGTGGCCAGGTAGATGCTAGCAGCGGTAAAAATGGCGGCGCCAACATTAACTGGCAAGAGCTCTACGTCAAACCCGGCGTCAAGCTTGATTATGCGCTGCAACCCGACTTCAGCCTGCTGGCGGGCGGCTCCCTGGTGGCGGCCAGCACCTTCGGCGACGGCGACGCGGGCGGCTTCACCCGCAGCTCCGACGGCAAGGCCGCCGTCGAAGAACTCTACGCGGGTGTTCGAACCGGCGAATGGACGCTCACCGCAGGCCGCCAGAACTACATGATCGGTACGGGGTTCATCGTCATGGACGGCAACCTCGACCAGTACAAGGACGCCGCCTACTGGCTGGGGCCTCGCACCGCGTTCAAGGATTCGGCGATCCTGGCCTGGAACCATGGCGCATTCAAATCCCAGGCATTTACCTTGCGCACCGACGACGATTTGGGCGATTTCCGCATGACCGGCGTCAACCTCGATTACAACCTCGATGACCAGGTAACCCTCGGGGCGATGGCCATGAAGGTCCATGCCTTGGGGCCAAAAGGCAGCACGTTCCCGCGTCTTCGTGACGGGATGCAGGTCTACAACGTGCGAGCGCTCAACGCCAAGGTGCCCGGTGTGCAAGCGCTGACGCTCAACGCCGAGTACGCCGTGGAGCGTGGCAGCGGCGAGGGTGCCGATTACGCTGCCAACGCCTGGTATGCCCAGGCCGACTACGCCTTCAGCACGCTGCCGCTGACACCGATCATCGGTTATCGCTACGCGAGCTTTTCCGGGGATGACAACCTCACCGACAACCGCCAGAAAGCCTGGGATCCACTGAGCAAAGGTTTTCTCGACTGGGGCACGTGGCTCGTCGGCGACGTGGTCGGCAATTACCTGCTGTTCAACAGCAACGAAAAGGTCCAGCAGTTCTCGCTCAAGACCCACCTCAGCGATACCGTGACCCTCGGCACGATTCACTACCAGTTCTGGCTGGACGAGAAAAACTACCTGGGCGCCGCAGTCAGTGAGCGGCGTTTTGCCGATGAGAGCGTGGTATTTGTCGACTGGACGCCCACGCCGTCGTTCTATACGTCGCTGTCCTATAACTGGGTCAAGCCACTGGCCGCTGCCAAGCAGGTCTTTGGCGATGACCAGACATTCAGTGCGCTGGAAATGTATTTCACCTATCGCTATTAAGTGCCGCGAGCCATCGTGGCCGCGCTGGAGTGTTTCATCATGAACAGGTTTTTGCGTAACACCTTGCTGGGTACGGTTGCCTCATTGCTGATCAGTGGCGCTTGCGTGGCTGAAGAACGAACCGTACGGATCTACAACTGGATCGAATACCTGCCGCCGGAAGTGCTCAAGAGCTTCCAGGAAGACACTGGCATTCGCCCGATTTATGACGTGTTTGACAGTGCCGAAACCATGGAGTCCAAGCTGCTGACGGGCAACTCCGGGTATGACGTGGTGTTCCCCGGCACCGCGAATCTCGGGCACCTGATCACCGCCGGTGCCGTCCAGCCCTTGGACCGCAAGCAGTTACCGAACTGGCAACACCTGGATCCGCAGTTCATGCAGTCCCTGGAAGCCGTGGGTGACACTGGCAATCGCTACGCCGCGCCGTACCTGTGGGGCACCACGCTGATCGGCTACAACGTCGACAAGGTGCGCAAAGCCCTTGGCCCCGACGTCAAAATGGACACCTGGGACGTCATCTTCAAGGAAGAGAACCTCGCCAAACTCGCCAGTTGTGGCGTGGGTTTTCTCGACGCGGGCAACGAGATCGTGCCAATCGCCTTGCGCTATCAGGGCCTGGACCCCAACAGCCAGAAACGCGAGGACTATCCGCTGGCCCAGGCGGTGATGATGAAAATCCGTCCCTACATCACCTACTTCAACTCGTCGCGCTACGGCATGGACCTGGCCAACGGTGATATCTGTGTGGGCGTGGGCTGGTCCGGCGGCGTCGCGCTGGCCAAGCAATTGGCGGATGCCGCCGGCAAGGGCGTCAAGGTCGAGATGGCACTGCCCAAGGAAGGTGCGCCGATGTGGTCGGACGTGATGATGATTCCGGCCAATGCTCCCGACGTCGCTGAGGCCCACGCGTTCATCAATTACATCCTGCGCCCGGAAGTGATTGCCCGCATCAGCAACAAGATCGGCTATCCCAACCCGAACAAGGACGCTACCGCACTGGTGGACGCCAGTATCCGCAACAACCCCAACATGTACGTGCCGGAGGAGGCGCGCAAGACGCTGTTCGCGCTTGAACCGATTCCAGCCGCGATCGAGCGCATTCGTACTCGCACCTGGACCAACATCAAGACCAATCGCTGATCAGTGTGGCCCGGTGCGTGCGCGCCGGGCCTGGAGGGTGCCATGAGTGAACATTTGGACTTGCTGGATATTGCGCCCAACCTGCAGCGCGTTCTGACGTTGCGCGTGGCGATAGGGCCTGGCGTGATGCTGGGTGACAGCGTTGAAGGCGTGCGCTGCAACTACCCGATTGTGGGCGGTGATTTCGACGGGGTCGGTGTCAGAGGCCAAGTCCTGGCGGGCGGCGAAGACTTGTTTGTCTTGCGCCCGGATGGCGTCGGTCAGCTGGATGCGCGCTACAGCCTCAAAACCGACCAGGGCGAGTTGATCAACCTGCGGAACCGGGGTGTTCTGAACATGACTGAGTACGGGCGCCAACTGGAACGTGAGGGGCAGTGGCCGATTCCGGAGGCGGAATACCGCTGCACCTGCACGCCGGTGTTCCAGGTGCCCAAGGGACGATTGGATTGGCTTGGGCGTTCCAGTTTTATCGGCCTGGTGCATTACCCCAGTGTCGACCAAGTAGTGATTCGTTGTTATCGGTTTTACTGAGACCCTTGCTCCCGTGACGGCCTGACAGACGACTATCTTCACTATGATCACGCGTAGCTGCCCCTCCGTCGTATGCTGGAGGGCGGCGCGCCGCAGTTTCATCCGGCACCCGTAAGTTGGCCTTGGCTGTTGGTGCTGTTTTGGCGGAGCCGTTGTTCCGGCATTGGAACCGTCAGCCCTGACCCCTCTGTTTCAAGTGGCCCGTCCTGGGCCACTGCCATTCGTCGGCACTGTTATTTCTCACAGGTATCCGAACAGTTCCTCGTGATGCTGAATGAACTCAGGTCCTGCCCCCACCCATCACGTTGAGTTCGGGCCGAGGCTTTCACTCAATCGTCCGAGGGTTTTCAACCATGGCATTCGATATCGTTCCCATCTCACCTTACGCACCGCTGTCCGAAAATGAAGATGTCTATGACATTGACCTGAGTCAGCCTGAACGATTGGATCCGGTACCCTTCAATCAATTGGTAATGGATATTCCCAATCTCACAACCCCCTACCAGGGCTACGCCGGGGCGGTGAATAGGGCTGCCCTGAACGTTACGCCTGAAAAAGGCCTGTTGGTGGTATTGCGCCCCTATTTGGGTATGCAGGAGTTTGACTTCGTCGAGGTATTTTTCGGAGACCCGGTAATCCCGGTTGATTCAGTAGTAATCAGTGATATTCAAGCTGCCAATGGACTTGCAATCGCACTGTACGTCCCTCCCGTATGGTTGAATTATGGTGCTGTCGACAATGTGTTTTTCAAGGTAACCCGCGTCGGTGGCGGATATGAGGAAAGTTCTAAAATCAAGGTATTCATCGATAATGAATTACCGGCAGGTCCGAACCCTTCGATCGCAACGCCCTACCACGACTACGTTGATAAACCTATTTTCGAACAACGTATTCTCGATAACGGGATACGCCCCGACGATCTGGTGACAGGCGTCAAAGTCACCATCAACAACTATCCGAATCGCTCGGGGCTTTCGCCGAATTACAAGCGTAAAGCCCGAGACCAAATTATTCTTCGATTAAACGGCCATATTCAAAGGCATATCGTGACGGAGTACGAGGCCGCCGGCGATGCGCCGATTGTAATGACGCTTTATGCAGGCTTTCTCAGCCAGCTCGGCGACGGGGGCGTCATTGCTGAGTACACTGTTTACGACGAAGCCAACAACGTGATGGACTCACAGTCGCCCATTCAAATGCTCATGTCGTTCGTTGGCGGCGGACCACTGCCGTTGGATGCGCCGTTTGTTTATGAACTTGATAACCATGGAAGATTGGATGTAGACCTGCTTGAAGGACGAAACGCTACCATCGGCGTCTACATTAGAAACAAAGACTATAAGGTTGGCGACAAACTTATTATCACTATGCAGGGTGTTGCCCATGATGGGGTTATTACCAACACCGAATATCGGTACGACGTCAATTCCATTTTTTTAGATGCACAAGTTGTGCTACCAAACGCACATTTAGTCGGGCTCGTAAACGGGACGTTGCGTTTGTCCTACCGCCGTGTTCGTACGGGGGTCACACCGGACCGCCCTTCGGACATATGCATTTTAGAGGTTATAGGTAAGGGCACTCCGGTAGGCCTTGCGCCCGCTATTATTCTTCAAGCGCCAGATGGCAATTTACCCGCTGATGTAGTTGCAGCGACATTCGTAATTGTTCCCTATCCCGGCCAAGACTCGCTTGACGCCGTGTACCTCCACCTGATTGGTACCTATGCCAATGGCACAGCTTATTATCGTCGCATCGGGCCAAGGCCGGCAGGCACCGGCAACGTTATCTTTAACGTGATCAATGGCCCGGAAGGGGAGATAGCCTGGCTAGAGGGCGGTGACCTGCAATTTCATTATACGGTTGTCAATGACCAAGGCTCGCGCAAATCCCAAGATGCGAAAGTTGATGTCGGTGATTTGGTGGCGACATTGCGCGTGGTGCACATTGACGAAGCACCGGCACCCGACTACATTTTTGACCCCAGTAAAAGTTTGTTTGGTGCATCCATCATAGTAAGAGCCAACCCGCTCTTCACCCGGGGCAGTACCGTCACCCTGTACTTTGTGGGCAAAGCAGCAGGAGGCAGCACGACCATTCCTCACCTAATTACCCCGGTGTGGGAAAATACTGACCTGTACTTTGACGTAGCCCGGCATGTGGTTCTGCAAAACCTGGATCGTTCAGCGACGATTTACTACACACTCACTAAACCCAATGAACGAACCCGGTTGTCTCATGCTGTAGACATGCGCGTTGGTGCGGCCATCCAACTGTCCGCACCCGGAGTGCTCGAATCAACGGTCATTGTGCCAGGCGTCAGTGTCAGTGTATTCCCGTTGCACTTCGTAAACCCACCCGTCGGCACGATTCGCGTGACCTATAACATGCAGAATACCGATCAAATTCAGCCCTATATCAAAGGTAAAATGGGACTGGGTAGCCCACCCATCCCTGCGAAGCTTGGAAATGCCGCATTAGGTTATGTGGACTTCGACTTACGAAATACGGTCATCGCCGCGCATTTGGGCGAGACGTTTACAATCGACTATGAAGTGAAACGAGGCAATTCAATTCTCCCTTCAGACCCCCTGACTGTACAGGTAGAACCGCTTCCCGATTCCGTGATAAATGTGGTGACCATCCCCGAAGCCCACGCGGGCCAAGTCGATGCCAATGCCAACAATACCGTGCAGGTGCTGGCCTATACCTTCATGACGACAGGGCAGCCCGTTTGGATCATCTTCGAACATGACGATGGTACGCCAGACTATGTGCTGCGTAATGGCGACCCGCTAACGCCCGCAGAGTCGAGCGCGAAAAAAATCGTGCACACCATCCCTGGCACGTACCTGCGCTCGCGGCCCAATGGCAGCCAAATTCGGGTTAAAACACTGGTTTCAATGGACGGTTTCGGTGACAGGAACACCGCCGTACAATTGGGCAAACCGTCCTATTCGATTAAAAAAAAGGCGGGGATCATTACCCATGTCGAAGTAGGGGGCAAACCACTAAGACTGGTCGTCAGCCCCGATGGCAGTCGCGTTTACGTTACCAATTGGGCCTCTAATTCGGTGTCAGTGATTTCGACGGCCACCCATCGAGTTACTCATACCATTACCGGTCTGAGCACCCCACACGCCATCGCTATCAGTCCCAACGGCGGCATCCTGTATGTAAGCAACGTGGGCACGCAACACGTTACCGTTATCAACACTACCAGCTATGAATTTATCAACCAAATAACGGGTTTCGCTGCTCCTCACGCACTTGCTTTGAATACGCTGGGAACGCGCTTATATGTTGCTTGCTACCTTTCCTCTGCGCTGTATACCCACGACACCTCCTCCGGTGCGCGCCTGTACACACTCGGGTACACGTACCCTTTGTCAGTGACGCTAAACCCCAGTAATTCTCGCATTTATGTGGGGGCAGCCACCCACGTATACACCGTCGACCAGCCAAGCAATACCGCTGTGGGATCCTTGGCGGGTTTCCATTCCCCTCGCGACATGGCTTACAACCCTCACAACGTAAGTGCCAAGCCAACACTGTACGTCGCGAATACAAATGCCGGTAACATTCATATTATGAATACGGGCACGAACGACATCCGTAAAACCCTTACGGGTTTCAGCACTCCCTACGGCGTTGTCATGCACCCCACACAACCATTCGCCTATGTCACGGACTACGGTACTAACAGCCTGAAAATCATAAACACCGATGAAGAAACCGTCATTGGTGCAGTGGAAGGGCTCAATGGCCCGTTCGGGGTCGCTATCAGCCCAGACGGCTCCACGCTCTATGTCGCCAACTATGATGGCAACTCTGTCACTGTCATCAGTACATAAGCTTCAGGGCCCAGCAAAAAATGCTCCGCACTTCGCTGTGCGGGGCATTTTTTTCAATGGTGCCCTTAAAAACCAGGTGGCATATCCGTCCGCAGAGTAGTTGTTGATGTTACGACCGACCGTGGTACCGATTTCACCGATGACCGAACTTGAGCACGCCATCGAGTAGAAGCCGCTTTCAACGTCCAGCCAAGTGGCGTAACCACCGGCGTAGCGGTCGAGCGCAAGCGAGGCTGCGTCGGCGACACAGCCGATCCCAGGGTGTCAGTCAATCCGCCATGCTGCCAGGTCGGCCATGGATTCAAGCCTGCATGCCATAGAACAACAGCTCAGTAATACGCCTGACCTGCAGCGAGTGCGCGTCAATGTCCGGTTGCTCCTGATTCACCAGCCTGAACAGCTGCAAATGTGAATAGTCGTTCAACAGGAACGCCGCCAGTTCCACATCGAGTTGCGGGCGCAGCTTGCCGGCCAGTTGCAGTTCGCGCAGCAGTTGGCTGATCTCGGCCCTGAGCGCATCGTTCATGGCGCGGTAGCCGGCGGGTAATGCGTTGGTGCCGCCGAACAGGATCAGCGGCAGCAATTCTCGCCAGAGGCTGGGGTGCATGACTTCCAGGGCGTAGCCCGTCAGCAGCCGTTCCAGGTGGCACAGCGCATCGACCGGATCCTCGAAGTCATGGATCAGGCTGCGAGTGTCGGTGATTGCGCGCTGGTCGGCGTGGTGCAGGATTTCCAGGATGATCTCCTGCTTATTGCCGAAATACTTGAACACCGTGGGCGCCGACACGCCAGCCTGGCTGGCGATCTGCTCGATGGTGGTGTTCTGGAAGCCCTGGCGCTCAAACAGTTCGATGGCCGCCTGGCTGATGGCTTGCCGGCGCTCGGCTTTCTGACGTTCACGCAGTCCGGTCACGGGTGCTCCTGGTCACGATTCAAAGGGGGCTCGATATGCCTGCAAAATACTTAATTGGGTAAAGCTTTTAAAGCACTAATTGCCGTTCAAGAGGTTTGCCGCTGATGCTTCTTCAACCGATAGGCAAATTGAGCGCGGCTAAGCCCCACAAGCCTCGCCGCCGCCGCCAGGTTGCCGGCGTTCTGTTGCAGCGCTTCGGTGATCAGGCGTGATTCAAGGCCTTCGATGGAAAACCCCTGGTCCAACTGACCGAGAGTGTCCAGCAGTGCAGGGCGCTGCGAGGGCGCGGTGTTGGACAGGCTGCCATGGTCGTCCAGGCCGTAAGGGTCCGCCGGCATCGGCTCATTGCGAAACAGGTGTACCAGATCAATGGCCTGGCCTTCGTCGCTGGCGATCAGGCCGCGCTCGATCAGGTTTTGCAGCTCGCGCACATTGCCCGCGAAGTCGTAGCGCAGCAGCACTTTCAGGGCGCGCATGGTCAGGCCCACGGGCGTACGGGCGTATTCCTGGCAGAAGCGGGTGAGGAATGCGTTGATCAACAGCGGGATGTCATCGCGGCGTTCACGCAGTGGCGGCAGGGCGATGGGGTAGACATTCAGCCGATAGAACAGATCTTCGCGAAACGTGCCTTCAGCCACCGCTTTGCGCAGGTCGATATTGGTGGCCGCTACCACTCGCACATCCACCTTGATGCCCTGCACGCCGCCGACCCGTTCGATCTCGCGCTCCTGCAACGCCCGCAGCAGTTTGCTTTGCCCGGCCAGGCTGAGACAGGTGATTTCATCCAGAAACAGCGTGCCACCCTGCGCCCGTTCAAAACGCCCTGGGCGAGAGTGGGTGGCACCGGTGTACGCACCGCGTTCCACACCGAAGAGTTCAGCTTCGATCAGGTTGTCCGGGATGGCCGCGCAATTGAGCGCCACGAACGGGCCATCGTGGCGACGGCTGAGCTGGTGCAACTGGCGTGCGAACATTTCCTTGCCCACGCCGGACTCACCGCTGATCAGCACGGTGGCGGGCGTCAGCGCAACGCGTTGCAGGGCCTGCATCGCAGCGTTGAACGCCGCGCTGGCGCCCACCATGGGTTGAGACGGGCTGGAGTCGGCAATGCGGTCGACCGGGCTGTGGCGTGCGGGGGCGGCGGCGGTGTGGGTGATGGCTGAGGACACATTGAGGTAACGCAGGTCCTGCTCGACGTCACCCCATTGTTCGGCCGTCTTGCCCACCACCCGGCAACTGCTGTGGCCCATGCCTCGGCATTCCACTTCGCGAAAAATCACCAGTTGCCCGAACAGGCCACTGACAAAACCGATGGCATAGCCGGTTTCTGTCCAGCACACCGGGTCCTGCCCGATGCCGTACGCGCCCACGTGCTCATCGGCCTCGCAGGAGTGATGCCAGAGAAACTCGCCTTCATAAAAGCCCGAGTCGGCGTCGAACTTGAAGTGCAGCGGCTCGACCTTGGTCATGCCCTCCAGGGTATGCAGATGCGTGCCGGCGCGGAACACGGCCGCCGCATCGGCGTGTGGCCAGCGCTCGCGGATCAGCCTGGCGTCCCGCGCACCGGAGGCGTAGCCGGTACGGGTGAACAGGCCACGCGCCTGCTCCAGGCCCAGGCGCTCGATGACTTCCCTGCGCAGGGCACCGAACGAGGAACTGTGCAGCAGCAACATGCGTTGGTCGTTGAGCCAGATCCGCCCGTCTTCGGGAGAGAAGAACAGGCAGTCGGTCAGTTCCGCAGGCGTCGGCGAGCTGCTGTCGCTGAGTTGGCGGCTGTCGCCCCGTGGATGGTAGGGCGCATCGGCTGGCGTGCTGTGGGGATTAGTCATTGTTATGCCCCTGCAAAGCGATTGAACGAAATGAGTAACTGCTCAGATAGTTACTAAACATAACCTTATCAATTGAACAAGTGCCAGCACCCCGGTTTTTGCCGCCAACCGGCGGCTGGTGAATGAGCTATGTGCGAAAAACCCCGGCCCAGAGCCCTCGATGGTTTATGTCAGCGCCGCCGTGCACAAGCGGCACAGCCTTTGCTCAAGCCCAGATGCGGCGTTTGCACTTGTGCAGGCGATGACAATTACAAGAACCGGGAGTTGCCATGTCAGTGTCTGAAACCACCCACCTGTTACAGCGGGCCCTTGCGTCCGAATGCCTGTTCAACGGCGATTGGATCCCCGCTTCGGGAGCCGTGATCCCTGTGATCGAACCCGCCACCGGCGAACCGCTGATGCGCTGCGCCATGGCCAGCCCGGCCGATGTTGCCGTGGCCAGTCGCAGCGCGGCCTTGGCCCAGCCAGCCTGGGCCGCCCTCGGTCCGCGGGAGCGCGCCGAGGTGTTTCGCAAGGCGGCGGACGTGGCGCAGCAGTCCTTCGCCGAGCTGGCGCTGTACGTTGCGCGTGAAACCGGGGGCGCGTTGTTCAAGGGCGAACACGAAGTGCGCGAGGCGATCGTGTTGCTGCATCAGGCGGCGGGCCTGTTGTCCCAACCTCACGGGCTGGTGCTGCCCAGCGAGGCGGGGCGCTTGTCCTATGCGCGGCGTCAGCCCCACGGCGTAGTCGGGGTGATTTCGCCGTTCAATTTCCCGCTGATCCTGTCGTTGCGCTCGGTGGCGCCGGCCCTGGCGGCAGGCAATGCGGTGGTGCTCAAGCCCGACCCGCAGACGCCGGTCAGCGGTGGTTTTCTCATCGCCCGACTCTTCGAGGAAGCGGGCTTGCCCAAGGGCCTGCTGCACGTATTGCCCGGCGACGCGCTGGCCGGTGAGGCGCTGTGCCGCGACCCTAATGTGCGCATGATCGCGTTCACCGGCTCCACGGCGGCGGGGCGCAAAGTGGCCGAGACAGCCGGGCGGCACCTGAAAAAAGTCGCGCTGGAACTGGGCGGCAAGAACCCGTTGATCATTCTCGAAGACGCCGACCTCGACCTGGCCGCCAGCAATGCCGCGTGGGGCGCGTGGCTGCACCAGGGGCAGATCTGCATGGCCACCGGGTTGATTCTGGTCCATGAGTCCATCGCCGCCAGCCTGACCCGCAAGCTGGTGGACAAAGCCCGGGCACTCACCGTGGGCAACGCCGCCCGGGGCGAGGCCGCGCTCGGCCCATTGATCAACCAGCGCCAACTGCAGCGCGTGCACGAGATTGTCAGCGACAGCCTGCAGGCAGGCGCACGGCTTGAGGCCGGTGGCGAATATGACCGGCTGTTCTACCAGCCCACGGTGCTCAGTGGCGTACGGCCGGGCATGCGCGCCTTTGAGGACGAAGTGTTCGGGCCGGTGGCCACGGTGGTCAGTTTTGCCACGGACGAGGAGGCCATCGAACTGGCCAACCGCACGGAGTACGGCCTCTCGGCCGCGATCATTTCGCCGTCGGTGGGGCGTGCCATGGCCATGGGCGAACGGCTTGATTGCGGCCTGCTGCACATCAATGACCAGACCGTGGCCGACGAATGCGTCAACCCCTTCGGTGGGCGCGGCGCCTCGGGCAATGGCGGCAGCGTGGGCGGGCCGGCTGACTGGGATGAATACACCCAGTGGCAATGGGTCACCGTAAAAAACTCGCCGCCCCGCTATCCCTTCTGAGCCTCGGCTCACACCTGCCTAGACAACAAAACAATAAGAGGGCTTGAACATGAACCTGTACCGCAAAACCCTGATCGTGACCGGCGTGGCCTCGGGCATTGGTGCGGAGGTCGCGCGCTTGGCGCGCTTCCAGGGCGCCACGGTGATCGGCGTCGATCGCCATGAACCACAGTTGACGCTCGATGGCTTTTTCCATGCTGATCTGAGCGATCCCACCAGCATCGATGCACTGGTGGCGCGTCTGCCGCAGCGGGTCGATGCGCTGTGCAACATTGCTGGCGTGCCTGGCACGGCGCCGGTGCAAACGGTGGCCGAGGTCAATTACCTGGGCTTGCGCCATCTGACTCAAGCGCTGCTGCCACGCATGCCGAAGGGCGGCAGCATCGTCAATGTGGCCTCGGTGCTCGGCGCGCAATGGCCGCAGCGGTTGGCGTTGCACAAAGCGCTGGCGGCGACCGAAAGCTTCAGGGCCGGGCAGCAGTGGCTGGCGGCCAATCCGGTCGAACAGGCCACTTGTTATCAATACTTCAAGGAGGCGCTGATTGTCTGGAGCCTGCAGCAATCCCAGGGTTGGTTTCGCGACCATTCGGTGCGCATCAACTGCGTCGCGCCGGGGCCGGTATTCACGCCGATCCTCGGCGATTTCGTCAGCATGCTCGGGCCGGAGCGGGTGGCCCAGGACAGCCAGCGCATGACCCGTCCGGCCCTGGCCGATGAGGTGGCGTCGGTGATCACGTTCCTGTGTTCGGACGCGGCGCGCTGGGTCAATGGGGTCAACCTGCCGGTGGACGGCGGGTTGGCGGCCGCCTACGTGTAGCGCGCTTCAGCGCCATGCCCCGGTGCGGAGCCACCGTGCCGGGGGTCTTGAACAACAACAAAAATACAGGACATCCAGGATGCTCAAGCCTATCTTGCGGCCGGTTGCGGCCATCATGTTTATTGCACTGTCATCCGCTGCACACGCTTATGACCTGCCCGGACTCAACCTGGGCAGCACCAGTTTCTACGATGGCTCGCCAGCGCCTGCCGGGCCCGGTTGGTACCTGGAGGAATACCTGACGTATTCGCGCGCCAGCCGCTTCAATGATGCCAACGGCAACAAGCTGGCCTTGCCCAGGCAGGACGTGGAAGTGGTGGCGCCTACCACGCAGATCATCTACGTCGGCCAACCCCTGGCCAATGGTGCGATGCCCGGATTCACCTTGATCAACACATCCCTGGCCCACGTGGATGTGGACGATGGTTTGAATAACGCGGCGCTGAGTTCCCGTGCAGGCTTTGGCGACGCGGTCGTCGGTCCCTTCCTGCAATTGCCGACCCTGAGCCGCGCCGATGGCAGCCCGTTGCTGACCCAGCGGGTCGAAGTCGATGTGGCGATTCCGGTCGGTGCCTATGACCGCAAGCGCTCGATCAACCCCGGCAGCAACTTCTGGTCCTTCAACCCGTACTACGCGGCGACGTACTGGTTCAACCCGAAGTGGTCGACGAGCGGGCGGTTCATGTACCTGTGGAATGGCAAGAATGACCAACCGTCGGCCAGCTTTGGCGATGTTTCCGACACCCAGGCCGGGCAGGCGCTGCATGCCAACCTGACGCTGCAGTACGCAATCGACCAGCAACTGAGCGTGGGCTTGAATGGCTATTGGTTGAAGCAGATCACCGACACCCAGGTGGACGGGCATGGGGTGAGTGGGCGGCGGGAAAAGGTCTGGGCCATCGGCCCAGGCCTGGTGTACGCATTCAACAAGGAGAATGTCCTGTCGGTGAATGCGTACTTTGAGCAGGAAGCGGTGAACCGTACTCAGGGCAACAAGCTGGTGCTTAACTGGTTGCACCAGTTCTAGGCAGGTTCCGGGGCGCCGCACGCACCATCACGCTGATGATGGTCAGTGCGGCGATCACCACGCCGGGGGAGGTCGCCAGCAGCACGCCGGCGGTGCCGGCACCTGTCGCAAGCAGTTGCCCGGCCGCCAGCGGCCCGGCCACCGAGCCCAGTCGGCCGATGGCCACGGCCGCACCCACGCCGGTGGCACGCACCGCCGTGGGGTAGGCGGGCGGGGCGCTGGCGTACAGCACCAATTGCGCCGCCATCACAAACAATCCGGCGGCGAAGCCAGCGATGGCCATCGGCACGATGCCCACCGACAAACCAACCCCGGCCAGCGCCGCGAGCAACCCGGCGTACACGAACAGCACCACTTTGAGCGCATTGCAACGGTCCAGCAGCACACCGCCCAGCAGTGAACCGAGGGCGCCGCCAATGTTGAAGAGCATCTGCACCATGCCCGCCTGGGGTTTGCTGAAACCCTGCTCCAGCAACAACGAAGGCAGCCAGTTAAGCAGCATGTACATCACGGTCAGGGTAAAGAAATAACTGAGCCATAACGCCAACGTGGTACGGGCGCGACCCTCGCCGAACAGCGCCTGGCCCGTGGAAGGGCGGGCGCCTTGGGTGTGGTCGACCTGTTGGCGAAAGGCGGTGGATTCGGGCAGCAGCAGGATCATCAGCGGCACGGCCAGCAAAGGCGCAAGGCCGCCGATGATGAACGTGGTCTGCCAGTGCTCGCTGGAAAACATCGCCACCACGGCGGCCAATGCGCCACCCAGCGGCACGCCGCAGTACATGACACTGATCGCGGTGCCGCGATTGCGCTCGCTCACCGCTTCGGCACACAGCGCAATCAGGTTGGGCAGCGCCGCGCCCAAGCCCAGGCCGGTCAGGAAGCGCACCAGCAACAGGCTTGAGTAGCTCTGCACAAATGCCGTGCTCAAGGAGAACAGCCCGAACAGCAGCACCGCGATCACCAGGATCTTCTTGCGGCCGATGCGATCGGCGATCCACCCGCCAAAAAATGCCCCCGGCAGCAGGCCAATGATCCCGACGCTGAACACCCAGCCGAGCATTTTCGGATCCAGGGCAAAGCTGTGGCGCAGCCCGGCAGCAGTGGTGCCGGCCGCCTGCAGATCGAACCCCTCGATCAGCGCAACGATAAAACACAAAGCGATCGTCAGCGTCGAACGACGCGATGGACTGTTCATGGGCAAACCTCATTGTTGTTTTTGTTGTGGTGGCGAGCCTGACCGGCTGCTGGCAATTAAGATAACAAATATAACTATAAAAAGAACGGCGCCGAACCCCTGCGCGAAATCATGGAGCAAGCCGTCTAACTCAGCGGTTTGGGATGAGTGCGGGTAGGCAATAGGAAAATAGGTAGGTTTATTAACGTTCGATTATCGGTCAGTGGCGGTTGACGAAGCGCCGCGGCTGTTTCCATTCTCTGTCCGCCAAGCCCGTTGGGCCAAGTGTGTACCACCCCAAAAACAACAACAAAAAATGGACATCGAACATGCCAAACCTCCCCACGGACGCCGTCGCGGCGCCCTGCTGTGTGTCGAACCGCACTCCACGCCTGATCAGTGCACTGCTGATGCTCGGTGTGCTGCCCACTCCGCTGTGGGCGGCGGGGTTCATCGACGACAGCCATGGCACCCTGACGCTGCGCAATTACTACCTGGATCGTGACTACAAGGACGACGGCGCCAAGACCGCCGCGCGCGAATGGGCCCAGGCGTTCATCCTCAACCTGGAGTCCGGGTACACCCCAGGCACCGTGGGCTTTGGCCTGGATGTGCGCGGGTTGATGGGGGTCAAGCTCGACTCGTCGCCAGACCGCAGCGGCACCGAGCTGTTGCCGGTGTCGGCCAGCGACAAGCGCGCCGCCGATGAATACTCGCGCCTGGCGCCCACGGCCAAATTGCGCTTTGCCCAAACCACCGTGAAGGCCGGCGACGTGTCGATCTTCCTGCCATTCGCCTTCGCCAGCCCGTCGCGCCTGCTGCCCCAGACCTTTCGTGGCGCCACGTTGAGCTCCAAGGACATCGACGGGCTGACCCTCAATACCGGCTATATCGACCGCATCAACAAGCGCGACTCCACCGATTACCAGGCCATGACCATCGCCTCGCCCAATCGGCGGTTCAACGCGACAGCGACCACCTCACACCTGGCTTACGTCGGCGGTGACTATCAGGTCAATAAAGACCTCAGCCTGCGCGCCTATCACGCCGAAGTGGCGGACCTCTACCAACAGGACACCCTGGCGTTGCTGCACAACCTGCCGCTGGGCGAGGGCGTCTTCACCAGCGACCTGCGCAGTTTTTTCAGTCGCGAGGACGGCAGCGCCAAGGCGGGCAATGTAGATAACCGCAACCTCTCGGCACTGTTCGGCTACCGCTTCGGTGGGCATCGCGTCAGCCTGGGCTACATGCATTCCAGCGGGGACACGGCCACACCGTACATCTCCGGCACCGAGCTGATGGGCATGAGCGAACTGACCATGAGTTCGGATTTTCTCAACGCCAAGGAGCGCACCTGGCAGGCCATCTACGACTATGACTTTGTGGCCTCGGGGGTGCCGGGGCTGAAGGGGCGCCTGCGTTATGTGCGCGGCGATAACATCGAACTGGCGGCGTTCAATGCCGAGGACCGCAAGGAGCGCGAGTTCCAGATGGAGTTGGGCTACGTGATCCAGAGTGGCCCGCTGAAGAACGTCGGGCTGATGGCGCGCAAGTCGATCTACCGCAACGACTTCCCTGGCGGCGCGGCGTTTCGCGATGAGAACCAGACCCGCTTCCTGGTGCTCTACACCGTGGCGCTGTGGTAAGTCGCGGGATCAGTCCTGATAGACCTTCTTGAGCAAGCGCAGCAGCTCTGCACGTTCCTCGACGTCCAGGGCTGCGGTGGCGTCGAGGTCGCTCTGCGCGGCGATGTCCTTGAGGGACTTGAGCAGGGCTTCGCCCGGTTTGCTCAGGAAGATCCCATAAGAGCGCTTGTCCGGTTTGCAGCGCACGCGCACGGCGAGGGCGCGGCTTTCCAGCTTGTTCAGCAATGGCACCACCTGGGGCGGTTCGATGGCCAGGGCGCGGGCGAGGTCGGCCTGCATCAGGCCGGGGTTCTGCTCGATGATCGCCAGGGCCGAGAACTGCGCGGGGCGCAGGTCGTGGTCGGACAGTCGGCCGATCAGGTTCTGGAACAGCTTGAGCTGGGCGCGGCGCATGGCATAACCGATCAGATCGTCCAGGGCCGAATCCAGCGGCGGCTGTACCTCGTCATTGTCGGGCAGGGCCTGGCTGGTGGCGGCGATGTTGGAAGGCTTGGCCATTGGCAGTGCAATCCTCAGAAAGTAGCGGTTAAGAAGGCTATCTAGTTTGCCGGGGTTGGCGCGCTGTGGCTATGCCGGTTTTTTCACTGCCGTTAAATATTGGTTACGATGATTAATAGTTAATTGACATAACTATATTTGCGGTTTAATTTCGAATCATCTTCAAACCCAGAACAAGAGCACACCGCCATGAGCAATTACGAAGGCCGTTGGACCACCGTCAAGGTTGAGATCGAGGAAGGCATCGCCTGGGTCATTCTCAATCGCCCGGAAAAACGCAACGCCATGAGCCCGACCCTCAACCGGGAAATGATCGACGTGCTGGAAACCCTGGAACAGGATCCCGCCGCTGGTGTGCTGGTGCTGACCGGCGCCGGTGAAGCCTGGACGGCTGGCATGGATCTCAAGGAATATTTCCGCGAAGTGGACGCCGGCCCGGAGATCCTCCAGGAAAAAATCCGCCGCGAAGCCTCGCAATGGCAATGGAAACTGCTGCGCATGTACGCCAAGCCCACCATCGCCATGGTCAACGGCTGGTGCTTCGGCGGCGGCTTCAGCCCGCTGGTGGCGTGCGACCTGGCGATCTGCGCCGACGAAGCCACCTTCGGCCTCTCGGAAATCAACTGGGGCATTCCGCCGGGCAACCTGGTGAGCAAGGCCATGGCCGACACCGTGGGCCATCGCCAGTCGCTTTACTACATCATGACCGGCAAGACCTTCGGCGGGCAGAAAGCCGCTGAAATGGGCCTGGTCAACGAAAGCGTACCCCTGGCGCAACTGCGTGAAGTCACCATTGAGCTGGCGCGCAACCTGCTGGAGAAAAACCCGGTGGTGCTGCGTGCCGCCAAGCATGGCTTCAAGCGCTGCCGCGAACTGACCTGGGAGCAGAACGAGGATTACCTGTACGCCAAGCTCGACCAATCGCGCTTGCTCGACACCGAAGGCGGTCGCGAACAGGGCATGAAGCAATTCCTCGACGACAAGAGCATCAAGCCTGGCCTGCAGGCGTATAAACGCTGAAGGACGCGGCCTGCGGGCCGCACCGTTTTACCCTGCTTGAACGTATTCCCGATAAAGACAATAAAGAGGAATCACCATGCTGGACGTGCCCCTGTTGATTGGCGGCCAGTCGTGCCCCGCACGCGACGGCCGAACCTTCGAGCGTCGCAACCCGGTGACCGGTGAAGTGGTCTCGCGGGTCGCCGCCGCCACCCTGGAAGATGCCGACGCCGCCGTGGCCGCTGCCCAGGCCGCGTTCCCCGCCTGGGCCGCGCTGGCGCCCAACGAACGCCGCACTCGGCTGCTCAAGGCAGCCGAGCAGTTGCAGGCGCGCAGCGACGAATTTATCGCGGCCGCCGGCGAGACCGGCGCCATGGCCAACTGGTATGGCTTTAACGTGCGCCTGGCGGCCAACATTCTGCGCGAAGCGGCGTCGATGACCACCCAGATCACCGGCGATGTCATCCCTTCCGATGTGCCCGGCAGTTTCGCCATGGCCCTGCGTCAGCCCTGCGGCGTGGTGCTGGGCATTGCGCCGTGGAATGCCCCGGTGATCCTCGCCACCCGCGCCATTGCCATGCCGCTCGCGTGCGGCAATACCGTGGTGCTCAAGGCCTCGGAGCTGAGCCCGGCAGTGCACCGCCTGATCGGCCAGGTCTTGCAGGACGCCGGCCTGGGCGATGGGGTGGTCAACGTCATCAGCAACGCTCCGGCGGATGCAGCGGCGATCGTCGAACGGCTGATCGCCAACCCGGCCGTGCGGCGGGTCAATTTTACCGGCTCGACCCATGTCGGGCGGATCGTCGGCGAACTCTCCGCGCGCCATCTCAAGCCGGCGTTGCTGGAGCTGGGCGGCAAGGCGCCGTTGCTGGTGCTGGATGACGCCGACCTCGACGCCGCCGTCGCGGCTGCCGCCTTTGGCGCCTACTTCAACCAAGGACAGATCTGCATGTCCACCGAGCGCCTGATTGTCGATGCCAAGGTTGCCGACGCTTTTGTCGCCAAGCTGGCGGCCAAGGTGGCGACCCTGCGCGCCGGTGATCCGGCGGCGACGGATTCGGTGCTGGGTTCTCTGGTCGATGCCAGCGCCGGTACACGCATCAAAGCGCTGATCGACGATGCGCTGGGCAAGGGCGCACGGCTAGTGGCGGGCGGTCAATTGGACGGCAGCATCCTGCAACCGACGCTGATCGATGGCGTCACCGAAGACATGCGTTTGTACCGCGAAGAGTCCTTCGGCCCGGTGGCGGTGCTGCTGCGTGGTGACGGCGACGAAGCGTTGCTGCGTCTGGCCAACGACTCGGAGTTCGGCCTGTCGGCGGCGATTTTCAGCCGTGACACCGGCCGCGCCCTGGCCCTGGCACAGCGGGTGGAATCGGGCATTTGCCATATCAACGGCCCGACCGTGCATGACGAAGCGCAGATGCCCTTCGGCGGGGTCAAGTCCAGCGGCTATGGCAGTTTTGGCGGCAAGGCGTCCATCGAGCACTTCACGCAGTTGCGCTGGGTGACCTTGCAGAACGGACCACGGCACTACCCGATCTGAGCCGGCACCGGACATAACAATAAAACAAGGCGGCGTTGATCCGCCTTGATGGAGGACACCCTTGTGAGTTCCGAATTCAGACCGCAACCCCCGTCCGCGCCGCGCTACCGCGAAGTGTCCATCGGCCACGCAGCGGTGCAGGTCACTGAAGAGCAGGGCGTGTTGCATATGCGTTCCCTGGAGCCGTTGGCCGAGTTGCCCACGCGCTTGCTCGACCGCCTGGTGCATTGGGCCCAACGGCGGCCCGAGCAGACGTTTATCGCCGCACGCCAGGCCGGTGGTGAGTGGCGCCACGTCAGCTACCGCGAGATGCTCGACAGCGTGCGTTCCATTGCCCAGGGTTTGCTGAGTTACGGGTTGTCGGCGGACAAGCCGCTTGCCTTGTTGTCGGGTAACGACATCGAGCATTTGCAGGTGGCGCTGGGCGCGATGTACGCCGGTATTCCGTATTGCCCGGTATCGCCGGCGTATTCGCTGCTGTCCCAGGATTTCGCCAAGCTGCGGCATGTGTGTGGCCTGCTGCAACCGGGGCTGGTGTTTGTCAGTGATACGGCTGCCTACCAGCGCGCCATCGAGGCGGTATTGCCGGCCGAGACGCCGTTGATCTCGGTGCGCGGTGAGGTGCCCGGGCGCACTCGGGTCAGCTTCGACAGCTTGCTGAACACACCGGCTGGCGCCGAGGCGCAAGCGGCGTTTGACGCTACCGGGCCGGACAGCATCGCCAAGTTTCTCTTCACCTCGGGCTCGACCAAACTGCCCAAGGCGGTGATCACCACCCAGCGCATGCTCTGCGCCAACCAGCAAATGCTGTTGCAGACCTTTCCGGTGTTCGGCGAGGAACCGCCGGTGCTGGTGGACTGGCTGCCGTGGAATCACACGTTCGGCGGCAGCCACAACGTCGGCATCGTGCTCTACAACGGCGGCACGTTTTACCTCGACGACGGCAAGCCGACGGCCCAGGGGTTTGCCGAGACCTTGCGCAACCTCAAGGAAATTTCGCCCACCGCCTACCTGACCGTGCCCAAGGGTTGGGAAGAGCTGGTCAGCGCCCTGGAGCAGGACGCCGAGTTGCGCACACGGTTCTTTGCGCGGATGAAACTGTTCTTCTTCGCCGCGGCGGGCCTGTCCCAAAGTATCTGGGACCGCCTCGACCGGGTTTCCGAGCTGCACTGCGGTGAGCGCATCCGCATGATGGCCGGGCTCGGCATGACCGAAGCCGCGCCGTCCTGCACCTTCACCACCGGGCCGTTGTCCATGGCCGGCTACATCGGCTTGCCTGCGCCGGGCTGCGAGGTGGCTTTGGTGCCGCTGGACGGCAAGTTCGAAGGGCGCTTTCGCGGACCGCACATCATGCCGGGCTACTGGCGGGCGCCGGAGCAAACCGCCGAAGTGTTCGATGAGCAGGGTTTCTACTGTTCCGGTGATGCGATCAAGCTTGCCGATCCCCGTCAGCCGCAACTGGGGCTGATGTTCGACGGGCGCATTGCCGAAGACTTCAAGCTGTCGTCCGGGGTATTTGTCAGCGTCGGCCCGTTGCGCAATCGTGCGGTGCTCGAAGGCTCGCCCTATGTGCAGGACCTGGTGATTGCCGCGCCGGACCGCGAATGCCTGGGCGCGCTGGTGTTCCCCCGAGCTTACGAATGCCGCCGTCTGGCGGGCTTGAGCGCTGATGCCAGCGACGCCGAGGTGCTGGCCAGCGCGCCGGTGCGCCAATGGTTCGGCGACTGGTTGCAGCGCCTGAATCGCGAGGCCACCGGCAATGCCAGTCGCCTGGAATGGATCGCCGTGCTCGACGAGCCGGCATCCATCGACCGGGGGGAAATCACCGATAAAGGTTCGATCAACCAGCGTGCCGTTCTGCAATGGCGTGCGGCCAAGGTCGAGGCGCTGTATCGCGGTGAAGATCCAACGATCCTGCGCGCCGGGCCCAAGCCTTGAGCGGGGCCGGGCAGTATTCGGCGTTTGCCGACGCGGCGATTTTCGAGGCGGTGCGCACGCCGTGGGTCGATCTCGGCGGCGCGCTGTCCCACGTGTCGCCCATCGACCTGGGGATCAAGGTCGGCCGTGAAGTGCTGGCCCGGGCCGGTATCGATCCGCAGGCGGTGGACAGCGTGTTGGCGGGTTCCATGGCCCAGGCCAGCTTCGATGCCTACTTGCTGCCACGGCACATCGGGTTGTACAGCGGTGTGGCGCAATCGGTCCCGGCGCTGGGGGTGCAGCGCATCTGCGCCACCGGTTTCGAGCTGCTGCGCCAGGCCGCTGAACAACTGCGCGACGAGGTGCAACTGGCCTTGTGCGTGGCGGCGGAATCGATGTCGCGCAATCCGATTGCGGCTTACACCCACCGGGGCGGGTTTCGCCTGGGGGGCGAGGTGCAATTCAAGGATTTTCTGTGGGAGGCACTCTACGACCCGGCCCCCGGCCTGGACATGATTGCCACCGCCGATAACCTCGCGCGCCGTTATGGCCTGAGCCGCGAGACGGTTGATCGGTACGCCTGTGACAGCCATCAGCGCGCATTGCAGGCGCAGCGTGAGGGGGCCTGGGCTGAAGAGATCGTCCCCGTCGATAACCAGGTGTTCGAGCTTGACGGTTACCAACCCCGGCGCCTCACCCTGGCCCATCGAGCCGCTGCGGTGACCGAGGACAGCCACCCACGGCCCACTGACCTTGACGCACTCGCACGTTTGCGCGCCGTGCATGCCGATGGCGTGCAGACCGCTGGCAACAGTTGTGCGGTGGTCGACGGCGCGGCGTCAGCGTTGGTGGGACGCGCCTCGGACTGCACGCGCCCGGCCCTGGCCCGGTTGGTGGCCAGCGCAGTGGTCGGCGTGGACCCGGCGTTCATGGGCATCGGCCCGGCCCCGGCGATCCGCCTGTTGCTGCACCGCAGCGGGTTGCGCCTGGACGAAATCGGCCGCGTCGAGATCAACGAAGCCCAGGCCGCCCAAGTGCTCGCGGTGGCCCAGGAACTGGAGCTGGACAGCGCCCGGCTCAACGTCCAGGGCGGCTCACTTGCGCTGGGGCATCCCTTGGCTGCCAGCGGTCTGCGTCTGGTCATGACGCTGGCCCGGCAACTGCGCCGGCACAACCTGCGCTACGGCATTGCCGCCGCGTGCGTAGGCGGCGGGCAGGGCATGGCGATGCTGATCGAGAACCCCGCCTGGCGCGCTTGAACACACGACTTTAATTCGATGAGGTGTCCCGATGTGGAGCTATGAGGCGCCCCTGCGCGATATGCAGTTTGTCCTCGAACATTGGCTGCAGGCGCCCGCTGCGTGGGCAACCCTGGACCTGCCCCTGGCCATGCAAGTGCTGGAGGAGGCCGCCCGCTTCAGCCAGGGCGTGCTGGCGCCGCTGAACAGCAGCGGGGACCGTCAGGGCTGCCGCTGGCACGCGGGCCAGGTCAGCACCCCGGACGGGTTTGCCGAGGCGTATCAGGCTTACGTCGACGGTGGCTGGCCAGGGCTGGCGTGCGCCGAGGCAGCAGGCGGGCAGGGCTTGCCGCAGCTGCTGGACGCGGCCTTGCAAGAAATGCTCTATGCCAGCAACCACGCCTGGGCCATGTACACCGGTATCGCCCACGGCGCCTACCTGTGCCTCAAGACCCACGCCGAACCCTGGTTGCAGGCGCGCTACTTGCCGCAGATTGTCAGCGGCCAGGCCTTGCCCACCATGTGCCTGACCGAGCCCCAGGCCGGCAGCGACGTCGGTTTGCTGCGTTGTCGCGCCGAACCCCAGGCGGATGGCAGTTACCGCCTGAACGGCAGCAAGCTGTTTATTTCTGGCGGCGAGCATGACTTCACGCCCGATATCCTGCACCTGGTGTTGGCGCGCCTGCCGGATGCGCCGCCGGGCAGTCGCGGGATTTCACTGTTCCTGGTGCCCAAGCGGTTGGACGATGGCCAGGCCAATGGCGTGCGTTGCGACGGCCTTGAACACAAGATGGGCATCAAGGGCAGCGCCACTTGTTCCCTGGTGTTCGAGGGCGCGCAGGGCTGGCTGATCGGTGATGCCAACCGCGGCCTCGCGGCGATGTTTGTGATGATGAATTCGGCGCGCCTGCACGTGGGCCTGCAAGGCCTGGGACATGCCGAAGCGGCGTGGCAGAACGCCCGGCAGTACGCCATTGAGCGCGTGCAGATGCGCGCACCGTCCAGGCCAGAAGAAGTGGCAGCCCAGGCGGCCGACCCGATCCGTTATCACCCGGCCATGCGCCGCGTGTTGCTGGAGCTGCGCACCACCAGCGAGGGCATGCGCGCCATTGGGTATTGGGCGGCGCACCTGCTGGATCAGGCCGACCCATTGGCGCAGTTGCTGACCCCGGTCATCAAGGCGTTTTTCACCGAGCAGGGTTTTCGCCAGGCCAGCAATGCCTTGCAGGTTTTCGGCGGTTACGGCTACGTCGCCGAGTTCGGCATTGAGCAAACCCTGCGCGACAGCCGTATCGCGATGATCTACGAGGGCAGCAATGAGATCCAGGCCAATGACCTGTTGCTGCGCAAGGTGCTGGGGGATGAAGGTCGCTCGTTCGGCCTGCTGCTGGACGAGTTGCGGGCCGAGGCCGCGCTGGGCGGCGAGCATGTCGAATGCGCGGCGTTCTGCCTGGCACTGGGCAGCCTGAGCGACGCTTTGGATGCGGTGGTGAGTGCCATCCGTGAGCAAGCCCAGGAAGACAGCGAATACCCTTATCGCGCCGCGCCGGACTTCCTCCAGTTGTGTGGCGTTGCGCTGCTGGCGTTTGCCTGGGCGCGGGCCGCACGGGTGTCCAGGGCATTGCCCGAAGGAGATCCGGTGCGCGGCGCCAAACTGCAAAGCGCAGGGTTCTTTTTTGATTACCTGCCATCGCGGCTGGCTCAGCACCTGGGCGCGATAGACGGCGCGCGGGCCGCGCTGGCGTTCGTCTGACGGCGGCAGGCGCTTGCGGTACTATGGCGGCCCACGAGTTCTGGAAGTTGCCTGGATGAGCAAGCCCGGTCAATTGGTGCTGGTTGCACTGCGCAAGATGATCGCCAGCGGGGAGTTGGCCGCAGGCGAGCGCCTGATGGAGATCCCCACGGCGCAACGTTTCGATGTGTCGCGCATGCCGGTGCGCATGGCGTTCCGCACCCTTGAACAGGAAGGGCTGCTGGTGCCGTTTGGCGGGCGCGGGTATCAGGTGCGCTCGGTCAGCCCCAGCGACATCGCCGGCGCGGTTGAAGTGCGCGGCGTGCTCGAAGGCCTGGCTGCACGTCAAACCGCCGAGCTGGGATTATCCAGCGAGGCACGCGCCGCGCTGGAGCGCTGCCTGGTCGAGGGCGATCAACTGTTCGAAAAAGGCTATGTGACCGAGGACGATCTTGAGGTCTATCACGACCTGAACATGCGTTTTCACCAAGTCATTGTCGAAGGCAGCCACAACCCCGCCATTGCCGACGCCCTGGCGCGCAATGACCATCTGCCATTCGCCTCGGTGACCGCGCTGGCGGTGGACCGCGAAGACATGGTTCGCGAATACCGGCGCTTCAACTATGCCCATATGCAACACCATTCGGTCTTCGACGCGCTGGTCAACCGCCAGGGCGCGCGAGCCGAAGCCATCATGCGCGAACATGCCAACGCGACCCTGCGCTATGCCGAGATTTTCAGCTCAGCCACCGCCGACGCGCGCATGAAGGTGATCCTGCCCGCGTCGTGACGCGGTTCAGATATCCAGCACCAGCAACGGCGTTTTCGCCCGCGAGCAGCAGGGCGTGAACTGGTCATTCACGGCTTGCTCCTGCTCGGTGAGAAACAGGTCACGGTGCTCCGGTATGCCTTCCAGCACGCGGGTCAGGCAGGTGCCACAAATCCCTTGTTCGCAGGACACGGCAATCTCGATGCCGTGGCTTTCCAGGACCTGTACCACGCTTTTGTCGGCGGGTATCTCGAAGACCTGGCCACTGCTGGCGACCTTCACCGAAAAACACCCGTCAGCGCTGCTGTCCACCGGCGCCGCCGAGAAGTATTCACGGTGCAGGCAGTCTTCCTGCCAGCCCTGGGCGCGGGCACTGTCGAGGATATGCTGCATAAAGCCGCCGGGGCCGCAGACGTACAGGTGCACAGTGGCCTCGGGGGCCGCCAATACCTGGGCGGCATCGAGCGCCGTATCAGGCTGCTCATCAAAATGCAGGAACACCCGCTCGGCAAACGGCGACGCCTTGAGGCGTTGGACAAACGCCGCACGCTCACTGGCGCGGGCGCAGTAATGCAGTTCGAAATCGGCGCCTGTATGGGCCAGCCGCTCGGCCATGCACAGGATCGGGGTGATGCCGATGCCACCGGCAAACAGCAGGCTGCGCCGGGCGTCGTGGGCCAGGGGGAACAGGTTGCGCGGTTCGCTGATGGTCAGGCGGCTGCCTTCGTGGATCTGTTGATGCAGGCTGAGTGAACCGCCCCTGGAGGCAGGATCGTTGAGCACGCCGATCAGGTAGCGATGACGTTCCTCAGGGTGATTGCACAGGGAATATTGGCGGATCAGCCCATCCGGCAGGTGCACATCGATGTGCGCGCCGGCACTGAAAGGGGGCAGCGGCGCGCCGTCGACGCGGGCCAGCTCATAGCTGCAGATGTCCTGGGCTTCAGTGCGCCGGGACGTCACCACGACCTCGATCATGTTGGCTCTCCGGCGCGTTCGCGAGCGATCAGTCGCTCCAGGATCTTGCGCGACTGCACACCGCCGGCGTCGATATTCAGCTTGAGCAGGTTGCGCGTCGGGTGGGCCAGCAGGTTCTGTTGCTGGCGTTCGAGCATCTCCAGGTCTTCGCTGAAAATCTTGCCCTGGCCTTCGCGGATGCTCGCGGTCAGCGCCTCATCCTTGGGGTTGAAGTTGCGCGCCATGCCCCAGAAGTACCAGATCGAGGTGTCGGTTTGCGGGGTGATGAAGTCCACCACGATGCTCGCGGCCTTGTGCTCGGGCGCGGCGTCGTAGCCGCCCTTGCCGGCATGGGCCACGCCGACTTCGATCAGCACGTGGCTGGGTGGGGTAAAGCGGCAGATCTGCCAGCGGTCCACCGGCACATCATCGGCCAGGTTGTTGCCGCGCAGGGCCATGCGCCAGAACGGCGGGGCCATGATGTTTTCCATGTGCCGGGCGGTCACCACTTCGTCACCGTTCACCGTGGTCACGGGCGGCGCCTCGTCGATTTCCTTCTGGCCGATGCTGGAAGCATGCACGTAGGTTTCGTGGGTCAGGTCCATCAGGTTGTCGATCATCAGGCGGTAGTCACACTGAATATCAAACAAGCCGCCGCCGTAGGCCCACTGGTCACTCTCGGCCCATTCCAGATGATGGATCAGTGCGGGGTCGGCCTGGGCCTGATCGCCGGGCCAGACCCAGATGAAGCCGTAGCGTTCCACCACGGCAAAGGTCTTGTTGCAGGGAAAGCCACGCACCCGCTGGCCGGGCATGTCGACGGTCTTGCCGTCGCCGCCCATCACCAGCCCGTGGTAACCGCAGACCAGGTTGCCGTTTTCGACATAGCCCAGCGAAAGCGGCGCGCCACGGTGGGGGCAGAAGTCCTCGACCGCGACCACGGCGCCTTCCTGACCACGATAAAACACCATCTTTTCGCCACAGATCTGTCGACCCAGGGGTTTGTGCGCAATTTCATCGGGGGTGCAGGCGACATACCACGTGTTCTTGGGGTACATGGTGACTCTCCAGGCTGAGCGTTATTTTTATTTAATGGATCCATTAAATTGTTCGCTGGTTGAAGAGTCAAGCCATATCCGCTGTTTTGTTGGGCGATTATCGGTCGTTTTCTTTATTTGTGGATCCAGTAATTCGCGTTCAACGTTCGAGGCGCCGCGAGCGCCGGCTATCCGTTTTCGGCACAAATACGCCGCACAGCTTCAATGCGGAATAGAACTTGCGTGATTCCCGACCGTAAACCGTGCAACCGAGAAAGGTGGGGTCAATGAATAATAAAAATGGGCAGATGCCTGTGCCCGTACTGGGTGTTGGATCGGCATTACCTCTCCAGCGTTTCCTGACCCGTGACATCGATGAACATGCGCGCAACCTGGGGGGTTGGCACGTCAGCTACGACCAAGTCTCGCCGGGAGCCTTTGAAGGCGAACTGATCGAGTTCCGCTCGGGCTGGATGCAACTGGTGCGCGACCGCTCTAATCAGGCCTTGATCAAGAGCGGTGCGGCCTGGAACGGCGCGATCACCTTCAGCATTCCCTTGAGTGCCCACGGCCCGGTGTATTGCTCGGGGCATCCGATTTATGAGTCCAGCCTGTTGGTTGCCCGTGGCGATAATCTTCCTGAACTGCACACCCCCCAGCACCTGGATCTGCTCAGCGTGGCGATTGAAGAGCAGGCGCTGGAGCATGTCTTGCAACGCCAGGGCAGCCATTTTCGAATTACCGATCTTCCCAAGTGTTACCGCTTGGGCCAGTCGTCTGTGCAAGGTGAACTCGCGGCGTGGTTCGACGACCTGTCGGGCAGTGACCAGCGGCGTGAGGCGTTGCTGGGTCACGACTCGATCCGCCGTGGCCTGCGCGATGCGGTCATGCTGCACTTGCTCGAATTGATTGCGCCGGACGAGGCGCCGACGCTCACCCCCACGGCCCGCAAACGGATGGTTGATCGTGCTCGCGAATATGCCCTGAGTCACCTCGACGAGCCGTTGTCGATCCTCGACCTGTGCAACCACATCGGTGCCAGCCGGCGCAAACTTCAATACTGTTTCCAGGAAACCCTGGGGATCAATCCGGTGGCGTATTTGCGTGCGCTGCGCCTCAATGCAGTGCGTCGCGAACTGCGAATGAGCACGCAATCCCAGGGCGTACAGGACGTAGCCGCACGCTGGGGTTTCTGGCATTTGAGCCGGTTCTCCGGTGATTACCGCGCCATGTTTGGCGAAAGCCCGTCACAGACCCTGCGTCGCACGCAACTCTGCTGAAAACGGATAACCCGCCCACCGCGCTGCTGCCTAGGATGACCCACACCACTTGATGGGAGGGGCATTCGATGAGCAATAACAATAACGCACGCACCGCAGGCAAGATGCTGTTCACCGTGGGGCTGCTCGGCTGCTGCGCCGGCGTGCAGGCCACCGAGAACGGCGCGCCAACTACGGCGGTCGGGGTGTATGACTTTGGCGCGGGGATGATGCCGCCCGCCACGCCGTTCGGCACCCTGGGCCTGCGCACGGCGTTCTACTCGGCCAATGTGCAGAAGGACCGCAACGGCCGTTCTGTCGACAACCATTTCTCGCTGGACGTCTTGTCGATTGGCGTCGCCTACATGCGCATGACCGATCACACCATCCTGGGTGCCAATTATGGGTTTGGCGTGGTGGTGCCGTTTTTCAAGATGGACGCTTCGGTCAAGGTGCCGACGCCGATGGGGCCCTTGAGCCTGGAAGCCGACCCGTTTCGCTTGGCTGATGTGCAATTCTTGCCGGTGATCCTGCAATGGAATCTTTCGCCGAATCTGTTCATCAACACGCAATTGCAGATCCAGGCGCCGACCGGTGACTACGACAAGAACCGGCTGATTTCGCCCGGTCTCAATCACTGGACGTTCTCGCCGATCGTCAACGCCACCTACCTCAGCGACAGTGGCTTCGAGGTTTCCTCAAGCTTTGAAGTCGACGTCAACACGCGCAACCCCGCAACCGATTACAAAAACGGTGTCGAGTACCGCCACGAGTTTGCCGTGGGCCAGCATCTCGGGCCGTGGACGGTGGGGGTGGGCGGTTACTACTACCGCCAGTTCAGCGATGACGATGCGCCAGGGCTGCAATCGGGCAACCGGGCGCGGGTGCTGGCGGTCGGGCCGGCGGTGAGTTACTTCTCGCCGGGCCTGCCTCCGATCTGGCTGCATGCCTACAAGGAAACCGACGCACGCAACCGTGCCGAGGGTTACACCGTGGCGCTGCGTATTTCTCAGAGTTTCTAAGGGGCTGGTCATGAATCCATCACGTTCTGAGTGTGCAGCACCCCGGCAGGCCAGCGGTCGCCGCGAAGGGCTGGTGCTGATGCTCGGCAGCAGCCTGACCGTCATGGGCGCGGTCATGGTTGCGCCGATCCTGCCCAAGCTGGGGGCCACGTTTGGCCCGCTGGAACCCCGCGCCGACGTGCTGGTGCCGCTGGCGGTCACCGGCCCGGCGCTGGCGATTGCGCTGTGCGCGCCGTTGGCCGGGTGGCTGGCCGACCGGGTCGGGCGCAAGGCATTGCTGGTCATTGCGACCTTGTTGTATGCCGTGCTCGGCGCCTTGCCGGCACTGCTGGACAACTTGCAGGCCATCGTCGGTGTGCGCCTGTTGTTCGGCTGCGCCGAAGCGGCGGTGATGACCTGTTGCGCCACCTTGATTGCCGACTATTGGCACGGTGAGGAACGGCTGCGCTACATCAACCGGCAAGTGGTGACCATCGGCCTGGTGGGCTCGCTGTTCTTTGTGCTGGGCGGCGCGCTGGGCGAGCATTCCTGGCGCCTGCCGTTCCTGTTGTACCTGCTGCCATTGCTGCTGGTGCCGTTGATGATGAAGGTGCTGTGGGAGCCTCAAACCCGCCAGCAGTCTCTCGACGTGCTGGAGGA
Organism: Pseudomonas sp. SR18; assembly: GCF_023701505.1. Classification (NCBI taxonomy): domain Bacteria; kingdom Pseudomonadati; phylum Pseudomonadota; class Gammaproteobacteria; order Pseudomonadales; family Pseudomonadaceae; genus Pseudomonas; species Pseudomonas sp. SR18. The sequence continues at coordinate 65,132 of NZ_JAMQAU010000011.1, forward strand.
GGGCAGGGTTGCCGTGGTGCCCCTGGTGCTCGGTTACCTGTTGATTCTCAGCGGTATGGTCCTGAGTTTTATCGTGCCGATCCAGGCGCCGATTCTGCTGGTCGGCCTGGGCGTGACGTCGAGCACGCTGATCGGGCTGTCGGCGGGGTTGGGCCTGCTGGCGACCCTGGGCGGCTCGCTGGCCTGGCCACTGTTGCGTCGACGCATCGGGATCGCCGGTTGCAACGCGCTGTTGCTGACCTTGCTGGGGTCAGGGCTGTGGCTGCTGATGCGCGGGCAAAGCTACAACGCGGTGCTGGTGGCGGTGTTGATTCACGGCCTGGGCGCCGGGCTGCTGGTGCCCAACGTAATGGCGCCGGTGATGAATGCCCTGAGCGCCCGGACACGTGGACGCGGCCTGGGCGGGTTCACGTCTTGCCTGTATTTCGGCCAATTTGTCAGCCCGTTGGTGGTGGCGCTGCTGAGTGTCTACGCCGGCGACCTGCGCGCCTCCATCCAGTGGCTGGCATTGGCTAGTTTTGCCGCGGCATCGGTCTGGGCACTGGCAGGCTTTTATGCGCGACGCAAAGCGGTCCCCGGTGCCATCGGGCCAAGTCATTCGTAATCAAGAGGAGAGGAACATGCACATCCAGAATTTGTTGGACACCGAAGACGCCACCGGGCTGGCGGAGTGGGTCCGCCGTGGTGAGGTGCAACCCAGCGAGCTGCTTGAAGCCGTGATTGATCGTATTGAGCGGGTGGAGCCGCAGCTCAACGCGGTGGCCGAGCGTCTGTACGATTCTGCGCGGGAAGCTGCACGCACTGCGCAGCCCGGCCAAGGCGTGTTCGCTGGCGTGCCGACCTTGATCAAGGACCTGTTTTCGCCGGTCAACGGCGCGGCGATGACCAATGGTTCCGTGGCGCTGGGCGGGTTTCGCGCCGACTTTGAAGGGGAAATCGTGACGCGTTTGCGCCGGGCCGGTTGTGTGATCGCCGGGACCAGTACTTCGCCCGAATTCGGCACGTCGTACTCCACCGAGTCCACCCGCTTCGGCGCCACTCGCAACCCCTGGAACACCGACCACAGCGCAGGCGGTTCCAGCGGTGGCGCGGCCGCGCTGGTGGCGGCGCGTGTGGTCCCGTTCGCCCACGGCAACGATGGCGGCGGTTCCTTGCGTGTACCGGCGTCCTGCTGTGGGGTGTTCGGCCTCAAGCCGAGTCGCGGATTATTGCCGTCAGGGCCGATGGTCGGCGAAGGCTGGGCCGGCATGGGCACGCCCCATGGGATCACCCTGTCGGTGCGTGACAGCGCCGCCTTGCTGGATGCAACGGCCGGGATCGACCTCGGTGCGCCCTATGCGGCACCGGTGCAGGCGCAGCCCTATGTCTTGGCGTTGCAACGTGACCCGCGACCGCTGCGCATCGCGCTGGTGGAGCAGCTCGGACCTTGGCCGACCTCCAGCGAAGCGCTGGCATCGGTGCAGGAGGCGGCCAGGCTGTGCCAATCCCTGGGCCATCGGGTTGAACCGGTGACATTGCCGGTGGCACTGCCGGAATTTCTCGATCAGGTCTTCACCATCATCGGCGCCAGTACACGTCACTATCTCGACGTGCTGGGCCAGATGCGCGGTGTTGCGGTGCAGCCCGAGGAGCTTGAAGCACGCACCCGGATCATCTTGCGCAGCAAGGGCGATGTCAGCGGTGCCGAATATGCCGGTGCCGTGGAGTGGATACACGCGCTGGGACGGCAGTTGGCGGTGTTCATGCAGGATTACGACGTGATCCTCACGCCGACCCTGGCCCGCGCGCCGGCACCGATTGGTGAGTTGGATCTGCAGGACGACCGCTTGAGCCTCGATGAACTGATCGAGCGGTTCCACAGCTACTCGCCTTTCACTGCGCTGTTCAATGCCAGCGGGCAACCGGCAATGTCCGTGCCGTTGTATTGGAGCGCCGCCGGCCTGCCGATGGGCGCCCACTTCGCCGGGCGTTTTGGTGAGGAAGCCACGCTCTTTGCCCTGGCCGCGCAGTTGGAACGTGCCCAGCCCTGGCGCGGGCGGATACCGCCGGTCAATGCCTGCGGCGTGCCTGCTTTGGCGGCGTACTCAACACGCAGCTGAGGTTACTGGAGTGGCCCCACGACGAGCCGGTAGCGTTCCTCGCCCTGCAATGTCCTGCGAGTCAGGTTGATCTCCAGGCCGATGGGATCTTCCTTGCGGTTGCCGGCGAGTTGGCGCCAGCCTTGGCCCGGCTCCCAGATACGCACTTGCAGGTCGCTGACGGAGGACAGCACCGCTACCGCTTTTTTCGGCGCCGGCAACGGGTATCGATCCCTGGTCACGGAGGTGGCGCGGTACAGCGTGTCGCCGTCCAACCACCAGCGCACGCGCTGCAAACCGATCTCGGGTGACGCTGCGCTGCGGATGATGTTCAACTGGAAGTCCTGATTGTCGGCGCTACGAAGGCTGATGGCGGCGGGGCCTTCGGGCTGCTCGTCAGGGGTCAGGGCTGGGGTTCTCAGTTCCACGCTGGCGCGCAGGGCCAGGTCGCGGTCCAACTGGTTCAAGGTGCGTAACAGCGCCTCGGTCTGTTCGGTGCTGGCCTGCAGATGGCTGTCGGCACGGCTCACGCTGTCGAGGCCGCGCCAGGCAATCAGGCTGACAATGGCCATCAGCATGATCGCCACCATCACTTCGATCAGGGTGAAGCCGCGCTGGTCGGTTTTCATGGTTCACTCGCCACCCGTAGTTGGCCGGTGGCCGTGCGTTGCACGGTGAGGCGGTGCTGGCCGTCCGAGAGTTGCAACTGCAAGGGCGTGGCGAACCATTCGGCATTCAGCACCACCGGTTGTCTGGGCATGACACGTACCGTCATGGACGGTGTTTCCCAGGGGCGGGGACGCAGTTGCGGGTCGTTCATGAAGTGATCCAGGCCTGGGCCGGTGTCGTTGCGACGGCTCAAGCGAAAGCCCTTGGCGTCTGCGCGCCAGGTGATGGGACGGCCATCGGCGCGGGCCTCGGCCTGGGCGATTTGCAGGGTCTGGACCAGGCGGTTGGCGTCCTTGCGCAGCATCTGCAACGGGTCGGGTTTGATGCTCAGGCTGATCGCCGCGCTGGCAATGCCGACGATCACCAGCACCACCATCAGTTCGATCAGGGTGAAGCCGTGTTGGTTGTGCTTGCTCATCACGCAACGCTCCTTCGTTGTGACGCTCTCCTGTAGACTGCCCGGCTGGACAACAAGGAGGTTGTATCTTGGTTACTTTCTTTGCTTTATCGGCACCGCGCCTGTTGCAGGCCGTGGCGTTGGTCACGGCGCTCGCCGGTGTGCTGGTCTGGTCTTCGGTGTTGCTGACACCGGCCGAGTCCCAGGTGCCGCAGGTCGCGCCACAGGTGTTGGCCGCACGCCCTGATACGTCGGCATTGCAGTGGTTTTCCAGCCAGCCGGCGGCGGTGGATATCAAGGTCTCCGGGTTGATGGTCGGGGCGCGGGGTGCGGTCGCTATTCTGAGCCTGAACGATGGCCCACCACGCAGTTTTCTGGTGGGTGAGTCGTTGGCCCAAGGTGTGCGCCTGGCCGCGATCGAAGGCGATGCCGTGGTGATCGAGCGTGGTGCGCAGCCCCAGCGCATCAAGGTCAGCACGTTGCCGGACGCGGTGGTGCTGCCGCGATTGACCCAACCCTGAGCAGGCTCATTCGTGTGTGCCTGATGGTGGGTTGAGCAGCGTTTCCAGGCGCGCCAACGGCGGTGCCTCGCCCTTGCGCTGCGACACCAGCACGGTGACGCGCATCAGGCGTCCTTCGGCGCTGGGAGTGATGCGTTGTTCGCAGCGCAACTGCAACGCTCCCTGGTCACACTCGAACGCCTTGCGTCCGGTGGGCAGTCGCGCCTCCAGGCGCAGTTCGGCGAGCCTGCTCTGTGCCGACAGCAGCGCCATCGAACGGTCGCGCAGCAACCCATTGCTTTGGGTCATCAAGCCCGCCACGCGCACCGCCGCCGCCATCGCCACGGCAATGATCGCCAAGGCGACGAGCACCTCGATCAACGTAAAACCTTGCTCCTTGCGCGACAGCTCCATGGGTCACTCGTGGTGTAAAAACACGCCGCAGAATAGCACTCGCGGAGCCGTCGGCAGTGGCCAATTATTTTTGCTATCCAGATAGTTAGTTTTGTTACACTGCGCGCCGAATTAGGATCAAGCCAAGGATGGTGGATATGGATTTCGCACGCAGCAAGGGTGGGCCTCGCGCCCGCCGCGCCCAGCAAGGTTTCACCCTGATCGAGATCATGGTGGTGGTGGTCATCCTCGGCATTCTGGCCGCGATTGTCGTGCCTAAAGTGCTTGACCGCCCAGACCAGGCCAGGGCGATTGCGGCGAAGCAAGATGTCGCTGGCCTGATGCAGGCACTCAAGCTGTATCGCCTCGACCACGGCACCTATCCCAGCATGAACCAGGGCCTCAAGGTGCTGGTCGAGCGCCCCGCAGATGCCAAAAATACCAACTGGCGCTCCTATCTGGAGCGCCTGCCCAACGACCCGTGGGGCCGTCCTTACCATTACCTGAATCCTGGCGCGAACGGCGAAGTCGATATCTTCTCCCTCGGCGCCGATGGCCAGCCTGACGGCGACGGTGTGAATGCCGATATCGGATCCTGGCAGCTCTAAGCGCCGCCATGAAACCGCCGTCGCCCACCGTGGCGAAACAGCGTGGCATGGCGATTATCAGCGCTTTGCTGATCACGGCCGTGGTTGCGGTGATCGCCGCTGGCATGCTCACACGCCAGAGTGTGTTTACCCGTTCACTTGAGGCCGAGCAGGCCCGTGTGCAGGGCAGCGCCTTGCTGCTCGGTGGCCTGGAAGTCAGCCGGCAATTGCTCCGGGACGCCCGCGCGCAGGATGTGCTGACCCGGCTCGACCAGCCCTGGGCGCGCCCGATCCGTACCGCGCAGGACGGCGAATTCGAAGGCCGTCTTGAAGACCTGCAAGGCAAGTTCAATCTGCGCAATTTGGTCGTCCGCGAGCAGGTGGATCTCGGGCAGATGCGCAGTTTCGAGCGGCTATGCGCAATGATCGGTGTCGATGCGCGTCTGGCCCAGCGCATCAGCCAACGTGTCATCGCGGGCTATCCACGCAAGCCGGTTGCGTCGGCATCAGGCCTGCCGGGGCCAGCGTTACCCGCCACCCAGCCGATGCTGCGCAGCCTTGACCAATTGCGCGGTATCGAAGGCCTCGACGAGCCGCTGTTGGCCCGGTTGGAGCAATACGTCAGCATTATTCCGGTGACTACCTGGGTCAACAGCAACACGGCCAGCGCCGAGGTCCTCGCGGCCGTCGTGCCGGGGTTGTCCCTGGCCCAGGCCAGCCAGTTGGTGGCGGGGCGCGACAGAGGCCAGTGGTTTATCAATCGCGGCGATTTCGTCAACCGCGTGCAATTGCCCAAACTCAACGTGGATGAGCTTGATGTGGGGATCACCAGTGAGTGGTTCCTGCTCCACGGGCAGGCCCGTCGCAACCAGCGCCGTGTTCAGTTGGACGCGCTGCTGTATCGCCCGGAAGACGCGATGCCCAGGGTCATCTGGTCGAGGCTCGGCGTATGACGCGCCTGCGCATTGCCTTGCCGCCATTGGATGGCTTGACGTCACACAGCGAGCTTGAGTTCGCGCAACTGGACCGCAACGGCAGCATCCGCCACATCGCCAGCAGCACCCTCGAACGCCTCGGGCAAACCTTCAAGGCTCACACCGTCGAGTGTTTCCTTCACCCCACCGACAGCATCCTCACCCGTATTGACTTGCCACCTCTTTCTGCGGCACGCACCGCTGCGGCTGTCACCTGTGCTGCGCAGGCGCTGATTCTGGGGCGCAGCGAGCAGATGCATGTGGCACACAGCACTCGGGACAGCGCTGGGCAGGTGCATTTGGGCTGGCTGCCCAAGGCCGCCCTGGATCGGGTCGGCCAGTTGCTCGGCCTGCATCAACTGAAGCTTCGCGGCCTGTACCCGGCACCTTACCGGTTGCCTGTGCCGCCGCAAGGGCAGGTCAGTACGTGCGTGGTGGACGGCCAGTTACTGCTGCGTTTCACCCAGGCCCATGCGGCGGTGGAACCGTTGGCCGAGGACCGTCTGCAGGCGCTGGCGGCTGCCGGGGAAACGCTGCTGTGGCCCGTGGATCAGCAGTGCTGGAGCGGCGCCACGCCGGGTTGGAGTTTGCACGCAGGCATCGGCAAGGGCGCTGCACCGGCAGCCGGCTGGGGCAGGGCAGCGGCGTGTTGTGCGCTGGCCGTCGGCGTCTGGGTCGCCGGGCTGAACCTTTACGCCGCCCGTGAAATCGCCCAGGGGCAACAGCTCAAACAGCAGATGAACCAGCGCATGAAGCAAGCATTTCCAGAGCTGCCGGTGATCCTCAATCCCCTGCAACAGGCCCGTCAGCAATTGGCGGCCCGGCAAGGGGGCGGGGCAGCGCAGGCCCATCATGATTTTGCGTACCTGGTAAAACACGCCGCCAGTGCGTTGCCGTCCATGGTCGGCAGCGTCCAGGCGTTGACGTTCGGCCAGCGCCAGTTGCAGGTGCAGATGACGGCCGAGGCGCCTCCCGCTGCAGACAGCACGGTGCACGCCGCATTGAGCCCGGTAGGACTCTCTGCCAGCCGCGAGGGGCGCGTATGGACGCTCACCGCGCTGGCCGAGCCCGCTGAGCCTGATGCCAGCCAGGAAGACAGCGATGAATAGCCAGAGGCTGGTGGCGTTGCGAGGGCGTTGGAACGCATTGGCCCCCCGCGAAAAAATCATGCTCAGTGGCGCGACGGTGTTTCTCGCCAGCCTGCTGGTCTGGGCCTCATTGATCCAACCCCCCCTCAGGCAGCTCGACTACTGGCAGGTCGAAACCCCGAAACTGCGTTCCCAGAGTCAGGCGCTGGAACTGTTGCTGCGCGAGGTAGCCCCGCCTGCCGGGCTGAACCGTGCGCACGCCTTGGCGCAATCCCTGGATAGCGGCGGATTGGCTGGGCACTACCGCTTGCAGGCCCAGGATGGGGGCTGGCAACTGACACTGGACGCTGCGCCCGCCGATGCGGTGATCGGCTGGTTATTGAGTTACCCAAACCAATTTTCCCTGGACGTGGTCGAGGCGTATTTGCAGCGTGCAGGCGAAGCCACGCCCGACAACACGGCAGGCACTCTCTCAGGAACCGTCCGCATGGATCAGATGCAGGTCGCTAAGGAAGCTTCATGAAGTGGTCAGGTTCCCATTATGTAAGGACGGCGGCGCCGTTTATGTTGCTGGCGTTGGGCGCCTGCAGCGTGCATCCCAGCGTTGATTCGCCGTTGGACAGTGAACTCGGCGTGCCCCTGGCCGTCACCCAGCGCAGCGGTGACGCGCTGGTGGACAGGCAACGTGCGCAGGTGCAAATCGAACGGCAGGTGCGGCCGCTGCATAAGGTCGCCAGCCCTGCGCGCAGCAGCGGCGCGGGTCGTAACGGCACGGTATCGAGCACACCGTTGGGTGCTCAGCCGGTCACGCTGAATTTCGTCGAGGCCGACATTCAGGCCGTGGTGCGGGCATTGTCCCGCGCCACCGGACAGCAGTTCCTGGTGGATCCACGTGTGAAGGGCAGCCTTACGCTGGTTTCCGAAGGGCAGGTGCCGGCGCATCAGGCGTACGACATGCTGCTGGCGGCGCTGCGCATGCAGGGGTTCAGCGTGGTGGACGTGGGGGGTGTCGCGCAAGTGGTGCCCGAAGCTGATGCCAAGCTACTGGGCGGGCCGATCTACAGTGCCGACAAACCTGGCGGCAATGGCATGCTCACGCGCACGTTCCGCCTGCACTACGAAAACGCGGTGAACCTGATCCCGGTGCTGCGCCCGATTGTTTCGCCGAACAACCCGATCAACGCCTATCCGGGCAACAACACCATCGTGGTCACCGACTACGCCGAGAACCTCACGCGGGTGGCGCAGTTGATCGAAGGCATCGACACGCCGAGCGCTATCGATACCGATGTGGTGCAGGTTCAGAACGGCATCGCCGTGGACATCGCCGAGATGGTTGCGCAACTGCTGGAGCAGGCCGGCGGCGACCCGACGCAGAAAATCACAGTGGTGGGCGATCCCCGTTCCAACGCCATCGTGATCCGCGCCGGCAGCCCCGAGCGGACCGAGCTGGCGCGTAATCTGATCTACAAGCTGGATAACGCCCAGGCCAATCCGAGTAATTTGCACGTGGTGTACCTGCGCAATGCCCAGGCGGCAAAACTGGCGCAGACCCTGCGCGGTTTGCTGACCGGCGAGAGCGACAGCGGCAGTGGTGATAATGCGCGGTCGGTACTCAGCACGATGGGCGCCAGTACCACGGGCAGCCAGACCGGGCAGAGCAGCAGCCAAAGTACCACCAGCACCAGTGAACCGGCGCAGACAACCAGCAACTCGACCAGCCAGGCCGGTGCGCAACAGCCCGAGCAAAACGTTGCGTTCAGTGCCGGTGGCGTCACCCTCCAGGCTGACTCGACCACCAACACCCTGCTGATTTCCGCCCCGGAACCGTTGTACCGCAACCTGCGCGAAGTCATCGACATGCTCGACCAGCGCCGCGCCCAGGTGGTGATCGAAAGCCTCATCGTTGAGGTGGGTGAGGACGACGCCAATGAGTTCGGCGTGCAGTGGCAAAGCGGCGACCTGGCCGGCAAAGGCGTGATCGGTGGCGCCAACCTGGGCGGCACGGGGTTTAACCTCAATGGCAAGACCAGCGTTGACGTGCTGCCCGGCGGGCTTAGCCTGGGCTTTATCAATGGCACGGTGGATGTACCCGGCATTGGCAAGGTCATGGACCTCAAGGTGTTGGCCCGGGCGCTCAAAAGCAAAGGCGGCACCAACGTGCTGTCGACGCCCAACTTGCTGACGCTGGATAACGAGGCCGCGAGTATTTTTGTGGGCCAGACCATTCCATTCGTGAGTGGCAGCTACGTGACGGGCGGCGGCGGTACCAGCAACAACCCGTTCCAGACCGTCACCCGCGAAGAGGTCGGTTTGAAGCTGAATGTGCGGCCGCAGATATCCGAGGGCGGCACGGTGAAGCTGGATATCTACCAGGAAGTCAGCAGCATCGATGAACGCGCCTCCAGCAGCGCGGCCTCGGCGGGTATCGTCACCAATAAGCGCGCTATCGACACCAGTATTCTGCTCGACGATGGGCAGATCATGGTCCTGGGTGGCTTGTTGCAGGATGGGTACAGCCAGAGCAATGAAGCGGTGCCGTGGCTGTCGAGCATTCCGGGGCTGGGGGCGTTGTTTCGCAATGAGCGGCGGGCGGTGAACAAGACCAATCTGATGGTCTTTTTGCGGCCTTACATCATCCGTGACAGTGGGGCGGGGCGGGCGATTACGTTGAATCGCTATGACTATATGCGCCGGGCTCAAGGTGGGCTGCAGCCGGAGCATAGTTGGGCGATGCCGGATGTGCAGGCGCCGCAGTTGCCTTCGGTGGAGAAGGCGATTCCGGCAGGGACACGGCCATGAGCCTGCTGTACACAGAACTAAATGTGTACTCCAGTGGGAGAGGGGTATGAGCCTGCTGCCCTACGCCTGGGCCAAATCCCAGCGCATCCTGTTGCGGCCCGGCGACGAAGGCATGCTCCTCACCGTCTGCCCTTCAACCCCCGGCTGGTCCATCAGTGAAGTCCAGCGCCAGTTTGGCGAGTCGCCGATTGAGCAGGTGCGCGACGACGAACTCGAGGGCCTGCTCGCCAGCGCTTATGCCGACACGGGCAGTGCCGCCGCTGTGGTCGGTGCTGCCGAGAATGAGGTGGACCTCGACCGTCTGATGCAGGACATGCCCGAAATCACCGATCTGCTCGACACCCAGGACGGTGCGCCGGTGATCCGCATGATCAACGCCTTGCTCACCCAGGCGGCCCGCGATGAGGCCAGTGATATCCACATCGAACCCTACGAAACCCATTCCGTGGTGCGCTATCGCGTCGACGGCACGCTGCGCGATGTGGTGTCGCCGCGCAAAGCGCTGCACGGTGCGTTGGTGTCGCGGATCAAGATCATGGCCCAGCTCGATATCGCCGAAAAACGCCTGCCCCAGGATGGGCGGATCGCCTTGCGGGTGGCCGGGCGGCCGATTGATATTCGGGTGTCGACGGTGCCCACCGGGCATGGCGAGCGGGTGGTGATGCGCCTGCTCGACAAGCAGGCCGGGCGTTTGCAGTTGGAAACACTGGGCATGCAAGCGCAGTTGCTGGCGCGCCTCGATACGTTGATCCGCCAGCCTCACGGCATCGTGCTGGTCACCGGGCCGACCGGCAGCGGCAAGACCACCAGCCTCTACGCGGCGTTGGCGCGGTTGGATGCGAGCACCAGCAATATCCTCACCGTGGAAGACCCGGTGGAATATGACTTGCCGGGCATCAGCCAGATCCAGGTCAACGCCAAGATCGACATGACCTTCGCGCTGGCATTGCGGGCGATCCTGCGCCAGGACCCGGACATCATCATGATCGGTGAAATCCGCGACCTGGAAACCGCGCAGATCGCCGTGCAGGCCTCGCTTACCGGGCACTTGGTGCTGGCCACCTTGCACACCAACGACGCGGTGTCGGCGGTCAATCGCTTGATCGATATGGGCGTCGAGCCGTTCTTGCTGGCGTCGTCAATGCTCGGCGTTCTGGCGCAGCGCCTGGTACGCCGGCTATGTCCGCACTGCAAGGAAGAAGATTCCGCCAGTCCAGGCACCTGGCGCCCGCTGGGGTGTGTTGCATGTAATCACACGGGTTACAGCGGCCGCACCGGCATTCATGAGTTGTTCTGCATCGACGATGACATTCGCACGCTGATCCATCAGGGCGCCGGCGAACAGGCGCTTAAAGCCGCAGCGCGCAACGCCGGCATGTTCAGCATGCGTGAAGACGGCGAGCGTTGGGTCAGCAGTGGCGTGACCGCGCCTGAAGAAGTGCTTCGCGTGACACGGGACGCCTGATGAACCGCTACCGTTTTGAGGCCGCCGACGCCACGGGCAAGGTTGAGACCGGGCACCTGGAAGCCGACAGCCAGCGCGAAGCATTCAGCCTTTTGCACCGGCGCGGTTTGACCGCTTTGCAAGTACAGCTTGAGAACAGTGAGCCTGGGCGCGGGGGGATGTTCAGCGCCAAGCTGTCCGACAACGACCTGGCCTGGGCCACCCGACAGTTGGCCAGCCTGCTCAGCGCCAGCCTGCCGTTGGAGGCAGCGTTGAGTGCCACGGTGGAACAGGCCGAGCGCAAGCACATCGTCCAGGCCCTGACTGCGGTGCGTGCCGATGTGCGCGGTGGCATGCGCCTGGCCGATGCCTTGGCCGCACGGCCACGGGATTTTCCAGAGATTTACCGGGCGCTGATTGCGGCCGGGGAAGAGTCCGGTGACCTCGCCCAGGTCATGGAGCGGCTGGCCGATTACATCGAAGAGCGTAACAACCTGCGCAGTAAAATCCTCACCGCGTTCATCTATCCGGGAGTCGTCGGGCTGGTGTCGATTGCTATCGTGATCTTCCTGCTCAGCTACGTGGTGCCGCAGGTGGTCAGTGCGTTCTCCCAGGCGCGCCAGGACTTGCCCGGATTGACCTTGGCCATGCTCAACGCCAGTGATTTCATTCGTGGGTGGGGGTGGCTGTGTTTCAGCGCGCTGGTGGCAGGGTTATGGGGCTGGCGGGTGTACCTGCGCAACTCCGTGGCGCGTTTGCGCTGGCATCGTCGGGTATTGCGCCTGCCGTTGATCGGGCGCTTTGTGCTGGGGCTCAATACCGCGCGGTTTGCGTCGACCCTGGCGATTCTCGGCGGCGCCGGGGTGCCGTTGCTGCGTGCGTTGGAAGCTGCGCGCCAGACCCTGTCCAACGATTGCCTGAGCCAAAGTGTCAACGAAGCCACTGCCAAAGTGCGTGAAGGCGTCAGCCTGGCCACGGCGCTGGCGGTGGAGAAAGTGTTCCCGCCATTGCTGATCCACCTGATCGCCAGCGGCGAAAAAACCGGCTCGCTGCCGCCGATGCTGGATCGTGCAGCGCAAACGCTGTCCCGCGATATCGAGCGCCGGGCGATGGGTATGACCGCACTGCTTGAACCCCTGATGATCGTGGTGATGGGCGCGGTGGTGCTGGTGATCGTGCTGGCGGTGTTGTTGCCGATCATCGAGATCAACCAATTGGTGCAGTAGGCGCGCGCACAAAAAAGCCCTCGTCACCGAGGGCTTTCCTTTCACTGATGTTGCACCGTCACTTAGAGCTTACCGGCGCCGGCCTTGGCCTTGACGTCGGCGGCGACCTTGTCGGCAGCCAGTGGGGTGTAGCTGTAAGGCGGGGTCCAGCCGATGCTCGAACTCCATGAGCAGCTCAGGGCACTGCCGTTGAGGGTCGAGCCGCTGTCGCGGTAGACACTGCCACCGTAGTCGCCGGCGATCTTGTCGCAACCGCTGATACCACTGATCTCGAAGGCGTTACGCTCGGAGAAGATCTTCGAGTTCTTGCCCACGCCATGGGCGTACGAGAACGGGTAGACCTTATGGCTGGTGCTGCCCACGTGGTAGTTGTTGTACAGATGCACCTGGCCGAAACGCACGCGTGGCGCACGGGCCGAGATGTTTTCGAACAGCGTGTTGTGGATGGTGACCTTGAGCTTGCCGTCATCGGTGGTGCGTGAATCGCTGGAACCGATCAGGTTGTTCTTCTCGTGGGACTTGAACGCCGAATACGAAATGGTCACGTAGTTGGCGCCGTTCTTGACGTCCAGCGCACCGTCGTGATGCTGCTTCGGACGGCCATTGGCGCTGCCGTTCTGGTCATCGGTGCGGCGGCCGTCGGTGAAGGTCACGTGATCGACCCACACGTTGTTGGCGCCTTCGATGGTCAGGCCGTCGTACTCGGAGTTCCAGTTGCCCGCGCTGCCATCGTCCTTGTCCCAGATCGGCTCAGGGTCCCAAGGGTTTTCGATGGTGATGTTGCGGATGATGACGTCGTTTTCCTTGGCATAGAAGAAACCCTCGCGGATTTCGGCATTGCTGGTGGTGCCGACGATGGTGGTTTTACCGGGAATATCCAGGCGACCACGTACTTTCATATCGGCAGTCGTCGTATAAGCTTTGCCTTCGCTGATGTCGATGATGCCGGTGATTTTGATGATGCGGCCGTTGGCGCCGACCGAAGCCTTCAGTGCGGTTTTCAGTTCGGCGGCGTTTTTTGCCGTGTAGATGTTATTCGCTGCTGCACGGGAACCACCCTTGGTCCCGCCGTTCTGAGTGGCCCAGCCAGTCGTGGCCGAATCCAGCCAAATGTCCGCTGCATGGGCTGGAACGCTGGAAAACAGCAGGGCGCCGACAACAGCGCTGGCCAGTTTGCAGGCAGTGAAAGTTGAGGGTTTTGTCATGAGTAATCAGATCCTTGATTAACTTGAGTAGTTGAACGCGCACAGGCATGCGCGTTTCTCGAGCGGACGTCCTTGCCACTGGTGCAGCGAATCGAACGTCCGCTGCATGAGAAATACTATCATGTGATTTGAATGTTGTCGTACCACTGATTGCGTAATGATGTGCTTTCTTTCGCAAATGGCGAGGTGTGGTTGGCGATGGGTCGTTTACAAGGCCCAGCCGCCTCAATGCCCCTCGTCACTCAGCGGCAGACCGGTGTCTTTTGATCCGGTACATATCACCGTCGGCATGGCTGAGCAGGGTATCGGCGTCTTCTCCGTCCGCCGGATAGATCGCCACGCCGATACTGCAGGACGGCATCTTTACCCCACCAAACTCAGCGCCCAGCGGCTCGGCCATGACCGCGAGGATCTGCGCCACCTTTGCGCCAATCGCGTCCCGCGACGGCGCATCCGCCAACAGCACGGTGAATTCATCCCCGCCCATCCGGGCCACCAGGTCGCTCTCGCGCACGCAGCGTTCCAACCGCCGGGCAATCACACACAGCACGTGGTCGCCCATGGCATGGCCATGCACGTCATTGATGCCCTTGAAGTCATTGATGTCCAGAAACAGCAGTGCCAGGGAACTGTTGTGAGACCGTGCAGCGAGCAGGGCGCCGTCCAGTCGATCATTGAACAGCGACCGGTTGGTCAGCGCGGTCAGCGGATCATGATGGGCAAGGAAGCGTAATTCTTCTTCGGCCTGGGTAAGCGCCGTCACGTCCCGTGCGACCCCGATCCTCGCGCCGACTTCCTGGGACCAGAACGCCGCCCACAGGATGTGCACGACACTGCCATCCTTGCGGATATAGCGGTTGCGAAAGTCGACATGGGGTTTGCCATTCATGACCCGGACAATCGAGGCCCGCGTACGTGCCAGGTCTTCCGGGTGCATGTACCGGGTGATCAGCGTGCCCGTCAGCTCTTCGGCACGGTAGCCGAGCAGGGCTTCGCAGGCGTCGCTCACGAAGACAATCTGGTTATCACTGTCGACGACAAACACCGTATCCAGCATCAGGTGGATCAGTTTGGGGTACAGCGCTTGCAGGTCTACGGGCATGGGGCATCGAGCATCCGGTTCATATCGGCCGATCATAGCCCGATCATGGCGGGGCGCGACGAGCAATTCTGCACATTTTTGATGGCCGGTGCAGCGGTCGAGGCAGGTGGAGTCAGGCCCGGACATGCTTGACTCTGTCCCATGGGACACCTTGTATGCTTTTTTCCAGGCGCGCGTTGTTTGATAGCCAGAACCGTAAAGGCCGTCACAAGGAAACCGAAAAATCTCGCGGTTGGGTTCAGTAGCGAATCATCACCGATTTCAGCTCGGTGTAATCCTCAATGAATGCGCTGCCGAACTCCCGGCCTATCCCCGAGGATTTATTGCCGCCAAACGGCACCGCCGGGTCCAGCATGGTGTGCATGTTTACCCACACCGTGCCGGCTTCGATGGCGGGCACCATGCGCAGGGCCTTGCCCAGGTCATTGGTCCAGAGGCTGGCGCTCAAGCCGCAGGGCGTGTTGTTCATCAAGGCCAGCAGCTCCTCTTCAGTGTCGTAGGGGAAGAATGTGGCGATCGGGCCGAAGGTCTCCTCGTTGAGCAAGGTGTCGTTGACGGTGTTGGCGAGGATGATCGTCGGCTCGACGTAGCAGCCCGGACGGTCGATCAGGTGGCCGCCGTGAATGATGGTGTTGTTTTCGGCGCGGGCCTTGGCAAAGAACTCACCGAGTTTGAGTTGATGTTGGCGGTTGGTTACTGGACCGAATTCGGTGCGCTCATCCAGGGGCGAACCGATGTTCAGGCTGCTCAGGCGTTTGGCCAGTGAGTCCATGACCGCTTCGATCTGTGAACGATGCACAAAGAAGCGCTCGGCGGCGGCGCAGATCTGCCCGGAATGCAGGAAACCCGCCTCTATGATGCCGTTGACGGCCTTGTCCAGATCCACATCGCGCAGGAATCCGGCCGAGTTTTTGCCGCCCAGTTCCAGGGTAGTGCGGGTCAGTCCGGCGCCCATGGCGCTCTGGCCCACGGCGATCCCGGTCGGCACCGAGCCGGTGAATGACACTTTGTTGGTGCCGGGGTGTTCGATCAGGGCTTTGCCCACCAGGCCGCCACCGGTCAGTACGTTCAGCACACCGGCAGGCAGGCCGGCGTCAATCGCCAGTTCGGCAATGCGCAGGATGGTCAACGGCGTGAACTCGCTGGGCTTGATGATGATGCTGCAACCGGTCACCAGCGCCGAGGCGAGCTTCCAGATGGCGATCATGGTCGAAAAATTCCACGGCACGATGCCGACCACCACCCCGACCGGCTCACGCAGGGTGAACGCGGTGTAGCGTTCACCAGCGAAGGAGGGCAGCGACGGGGTGATGGTCTGGCCGCTGATCTTGGTGGCCCAGCCGGCGTAATAACGCAAAAAGTGCGCGGCCTGATCGACTTCGAATGCGCGGGAAATCTGGATGATCTTGCCCGATTGGCAGGTTTCGATCTGCGCCAGTTCTTCGCGGTGTTGCTCCAGCAGGTCGGCCAGTTTAAGCAGCACATTGCCGCGCACGGCCGGTGCCACCTGGGACCACTGCTTGAAGCCACGCCGTGCCGACGCTACAGCCGCATCGACATCGGCCGGGTCGGCATCGGCGACCTGGGCGATGACCTGGCCGGTGGCCGGGTTGATCACGTCCAGCGTGCGGCTGGAGTGGCTTTGCACAGAGCCACCGTCGATAAACAGCGCGTGGTGTCGAGCGAGGAAGGCGTCGACCTGAGGCAGCAGTGAAATATCGCTCATGGGGTTTTCCTGATCGCGAACAAAGAAAGCCCCGAGGTTAATCCTCACGGGAGTGCCCGGCTTGACTGTGCCTGCCGAGCGCTATGTCTGTGGCTGCCAGCCCTGTGAAAAGTACAATCTTGACTCTGGAAGGTGCATGTTCGGCCGGGAAGCCGCGCTCCATACTGGCCCTGCATCCGGCGCCACGCCTCGCTTCATGGGGTTGCCCGGACATCCAATAATAAGCAGGGCCATCCATGAAAAAGCCAAACCCGCTCCTCGAAGACCTCAAGTCCGTGTTGCCGACCATCGCCGCCAATGCCTTCCAGGCCGAGCAGGACCGCAAGGTGCCTGCCGAGAACATTGCGCTGCTCAAAGGCATCGGCCTGCACCGTGCATTCCAGCCCAAGGCGTTCGGTGGCATGGAGTTGTCGCTGCCACAATTTGCCGACTGTATTGCGTTGCTCGCCGGAGCCTGCGCCAGCACGGCTTGGGCCATGAGCTTGCTGTGTACCCACAGTCATCAATTGGCCCTGTTTTCGGCCCGGTTGCAGCAGGAAGTCTGGGGCGATGACCCGAATGCCACGGCCAGCAGCAGCATCGCGCCGTTCGGGCGCACCGAGGCGGTCGAGGGCGGTGTGCTGTTCAGCGGTGAAATGGGCTGGAGCAGCGGTTGCGACCACGCTGAATGGGCGATTGTCGGTTTCCGTCGGCCCACTGCCGAGGGCACTCAGGATTACTGCTTTGCGGTGCTGCCGCGCAGCGACTATCAGATCCGCGACGACTGGTTTGCGGCGGGCATGAAAGGCAGCGGCACCAAGACCCTGATCATCGACAAGGCCTTCGTACCGGAGCATCGCATCCAGAAGGCCAAGGACATGATGGAGGGCAAGTCTGCAGGCTTCGGCTTGTACCCGGACAGCAAGGTGTTTTACTCGCCTTACCGTCCGTATTTCGCCAGCGGTTTTTCCACGGTGAGCCTGGGCGTCGCCGAGCGGATGCTGGAGGTGTTCCGCGAAAAGACCAGGACGCGGGTGCGTGCCTACACCGGCGCTGCGGTCGGTGCGGCGACTCCGGCGTTAATGCGGCTGGCCGAGTCGACGCACCAGGTCGGCGCCGCGCGGGCGTTTCTGGAAAAGACCTGGGCCGAACATGCCGAGCACAGTGAACAGCAACGCTACCCCAGCCGCGAAACCCTGGCGTTCTGGCGCACCAACCAGGCGTATGCCACCAAGATGTGCATCCAGGCGGTGGATCGCCTGTTCGAAGCCGCCGGCGGCAATGCCTGGTTCGAACACAACGAGATGCAGCGCCTGTTCCGCGATTCGCACATGACCGGCGCCCATGCCTACACCGACTACGACGTCTGCGCGCAGATCCTCGGCCGCGAGCTGATGGGCCTGGAGCCCGATCCAAGCATGATCTGAAGCTGCTTTTGAAAACAACAATCAGGGCTGCGCCTGACGCAGCCCGGGAGTCTTGCATGTCTGAATCGACCTTCGACCCACGGGCCTTTCGCCGCGCCCTGGGCAACTTCGCCACGGGCGTCACCGTGGTCACCGCCGCCGACTCTACCGGCCGCCAGGTGGGTGTTACCGCCAACAGTTTCAACTCGGTGTCTCTCGACCCGCCGCTGGTGCTGTGGAGCCTCGACAAACGCTCCAACAGCCATGAGGTGTTCGAGCAGGCCAGCCATTTTGCGGTCAACGTGCTGGCGGCAGACCAGATTGACCTGTCGAACAATTTTGCGCGGCCCAAGGACGACCGTTTCGCCGAGATCGCGTACGAACCCGGGGCGGGGGGTGCACCGGTGTTCGCCGATTGTTCGGCGCGGTTTCATTGCGAGAACTACCAGCAAGTGGATGGCGGCGACCACTGGATCATGATCGGCAAGGTGGTGGCCTTCGACGATTTCGGCCGCGCGCCGCTGCTCTACCATCAGGGCGCGTACTCCATGGTCCTGCCCCATACGCGCATGACCAAACGTGATGAAAGCCAACCGCCGAGCAGCCATTTCCAAGGGCGACTGCGCCACAACCTGTACTACCTGATGACCCAGGCGGTACGCGCCTACCAATCCAGCTACCAGCCCCGGCAACTGTCCACCGGCCTGCGCACCAACGAGGCGCGGATGCTGATGGTGCTGGAGAATGATGCCCGGCTAAGCCCCAGCGAGCTGTTGCGGGAAGTGGCGATGCCAGTGCGGGAAATCGAGGATGCGGTGGCGAATCTCAAGCGCAAGGGCCTGGTGGACGACGATGAACACGGCGTACGCCTCACCTCTGCCGGCGTCGAGCAGACCGAAGACCTGTGGGCGATTGCGCGGGAGCAGCAGGAGAAGGTGTTTGCCGAGTTCAGCCAGGACCAGATCGAAACCTTCAAGACGGTGCTCAAGCAGTTGATCAGCCAGTGCTGATGAGCGGGTGAGCAGTTCACCGGTCCTGCAGACACAGCCGGTCAAATGTGGGAGAGGGCAAGCCCCCTCCCACATCGTGTGTGGCAGCCAGGCGCAAGTCCCTTGCAGGCTCGTACAAGCAATCACGGTCGGTTTGCGATCAGATCCGGGGTTTAGACTCGATGCGCAAAGGACAGACCGATGTTCTTCAAGAAAAAAAAGCCGATGCAGGACCTCGCGGAGTCTCTCAGGCAACAGCTCGCTCAACAGCTTGCACAGGCAGACCACCAACGGCTGCTCGCCGAGGCCGCCGCCAGGGACCAGGCTACCCAGCAGGCAATCAGCGAACAGGCGCTTCAAACCCTTCGACAACAACTGGAGCAGGCCCGCCAGCGTGAGGGGGCACTGGACGCCGAGGTGCACCAATACCGGCGGCTTTGCGATCAGCATCAACACGAAACGCAGATCTGGGAGCTGCTGCTCTCCACCATGACTGAAGGCTGCTGGGACATCACCGTGGTCAACGGCGACGTGCAGAACCCCGGCAGCCAGATGCGGATTTTCAATCAGTTTCGCCTGCTGCTGGGCTATGCTCCCCATGAGCTGCCCGATGGCTGGGATGCTCAGGTGAGCGTCACCCATCCCGATGATTTACCCAAGATCATGGCGATCTTCGACCGGGAAATCCTCGCGTCCCATGGCAGCGGCGAGTATGTATTCGAATACCGGATGCGCCACAAGAGCCGTGGCTACATCTGGTGTCGCGAGCGCGGGCGGGCAGTGCGTGATGCCCAGCGGCAGTTGACGCGGGTAATCGGCGCGGTGCGCGACATCAGTGATGAACAGTCGGCCAAGACCACCCATCAGCAGTTGCTGGAGCACAATCAGGCAACCTACGGCCAGATCGCCACCGTGGTGAGTGTGATCAAGGGCATCGCCGACCAGACCAACCTGTTGGCCTTGAACGCTGCCATTGAAGCGGCACGGGCGGGTGAGGTCGGCCGTGGGTTTTCAGTGGTGGCCGATGAGGTACGCAAGCTGGCGGAAAACACCCGCCAGGCGACCCATCAGATTCAGACGATGTTGCATCAGCACAAACACTAGAAAGCGGGCACGACCGTGAGGCTTTCCAACGTGGTCGCCTTGAGGCAGCCCAGCCGCAGGCGTTGGCAGGCAGCAACAAAAGCGGCGGCAGACATGGGCAAGACGCTCGGTATGTCCTGGGCGCACAGTGATTTGGCTCGATGCCGTTTCGATCAGGGACTGGCTGGGGAGGGCGTTATCGCCGGCTCCTTGTACGGCTCGATGCATCCACTAAGAAATCCGCTTTCGAGGATCCGCACCATGTCGATCAATGACCGGCTCACACAGCATTTGAAACGAGGCAGCGTCGGCTTTCCGACCGCGCTGGCCAGCACCATTGGCCTGATCATGGCCAGCCCGGTGATTCTTACCGCGACCATGGGGTTCGGGATCGGCGGCAGCGCCTTTGCGGTGGCGATGTTGATCGCGGTGGTGATGATGCTGGCCCAGGCGACCACCTTTGCCGAAGCCGCCTCGATCCTGCCGACCACGGGTTCGGTCTACGACTACATCAATTGCGGCATGGGGCGTTTCTTTGCGATCACCGGCACCTTGTCGGCCTACTTGATCGTGCATGTGTTCGCCGGCACCGCCGAGACCATTCTGTCCGGCGTCATGGCCCTGGTGAACTTCGAGCACCTCAATACCCTCGCGGAATCGGCCGGCGGTTCCTGGTTGCTGGGGGTCGGGTTCGTCGTGGTGTTCGGCATCCTCAATGCCTTCGGGGTCAGCGCCTTTGGCCGGGCCGAGATCATCCTGACCTTCGGCATGTGGACCACGCTGATGGTGTTTGGCGTGATGGGCCTGATTGCGGCACCGGCGGTGCAACTGGAGGGCTGGTTCGGCGTGTCGCTGGTGGGCACTGACCTGATCACCATTCTGTCGCTGGTGGGCATGGCGATGTTCATGTTTGTCGGCTGTGAGTTTGTCACGCCGCTGGCCCCGGACTTGCGCAACTCGGCCAAGGTCATGCCCAAGGCGATGATTCTGGGCTTGCTGAGCGTGGCCACCTGCATGTTCATCTATGGCGCGGCGATGAAGCGCCAAGTCGAAAACGTGTTGCTGGACGCCGCCTCGGGCGTGCACCTGCTCGACACGCCGATGGCGATCCCCCGGTTTGCCGAGCAGGTCATGGGGCAGGTCGGGCCGCTGTGGCTGGGGATCGGTTTTCTGTTTGCCGGTGCCGCCACTATCAACACGCTGATGGCCGGTGTACCGCGGATTCTCTACGGCATGGCCGTGGACGGTGCATTGCCCAAGGTGTTCACCTACCTGCACCCGCGCTTCAAGACACCGCTGGTGTGCATCCTGGTGGCGATGCTGATCCCGTGCCTGTATGCGCTGTGGCTGGGCGGCAATACCGACAACATCATGCACCTGGTGCTGGCGGCGGTGTGTGCGTGGAGTTTCTCTTACCTGCTGGTGACGCTGTCGGTGGTGATCCTGCGCATTCGTCGTCCTGATCTGCCACGGGCCTATCGTTCGCCGTTCTTCCCGTTGCCGCAGATCCTGTCCAGCGTCGGCATCTTGCTGGGCATGTGGTTCATCACCCCACCGGGCATGAATCCCGCTGACATCTATGTGCCGTTTGGCGTGATGCTCGGGATCACCGCGACCTATGCGCTGTTCTGGACATTGGTGGTGCAGAAGGTCAATCCATTCAAGCCGGCGTCGGTAGAAGACGTGCTGGCCAAGGAGTTTTCCCATGAGCCTGGCAACCCTCACCACGGGTATATCGAGCATGCTGCAAAAGCTGTCTGAGCTGTTCAGTGCCCAACGCGCCCCGGCCGGCTACCGCCCCGGCGTCACGCTTGAGTACCTGCGCCGCAACCTTGGCCTGGCGGGTTTCACCTCGACGGGACCGACAGGCGCGGTATTCGGCCTGGGTGATAGTGGCCTGCAAGTGGCGGTTGGCGAGCGCACTGAATCGCAGTTGCTGATGCACCTGGTCATGACTGAATTCGTGATCAAGGTGCCCGCCTCAGAGCAGGGCAATGCACGCTTTGAGCTGCACCACCGCGGGTCGATTCGGCGCACGGGGCTGGGGTTTCGGCAGCGGGCGGGTGCGCCGACTTTGCTGCCCAGGCTGGAAGTTGCGTTGAAGCAGGATCAGGCACTGCATCACGCGTTGATGGTGCTGGATTTCAAGCGCCTGCGCATCGAACTGGACGCTCAGCAGTGGCAGGTACGGCTTGAACACATGGGAGGCAGCGAGGTGGTCAACCGCATGCCTGCGTTTCGTCGCTATATCGCCTTGAGCGGTGCGCAGCGAGAGGCTTTGTTCGATGTCCTGACGGGATTGAAGCGGGCGCTGGGCGCGTTCTGATTTTTGGTTACTTGGCATCATTACTGCTTCTACACACGGCATTACGTAGTTGTTGCGCCTATATAGATAACATGTTAACTATTGGCCGACAAAAACAAGAAGCCACTGTGGAGTTGCCATGAGCACCTATCAATCTGCGCACCCTGGATTGGACACCTGGACTCAGGATTTGCGAGCGGCCTGCGGCCATTTCGACACTGAACTGGCCTTCAACCGTTCGCTGTTCATCGGCGAGGTGTCGACGCTCTCACGGGGCTGCCTGTCACTGGCTTCCCTGCGTACCAATGCCGGCCTGATCAAGCGCGTACGGGCCAACCCCGATCACGACAACGACCAGCATTGCTTCCTCGTCAGCCAGCGCAGCGGCTATTGCCAGATCACCCAGAACGACGAGGTTATCCAGTTGGCGCCAGGTGACATGCTGCTGATGGATTCCACCGGCTCAATCGAGATCAGCCCGTTTGGCCTGATCGAACACGCGTCGCTGTCCCTCTCGCGCAACGAAGTCTGCAAGCAACTGGGCAACGCCTCGAAAACCTTCGGCAAGATCTCATCGAGCAAGGCCTGTGGGCGGATGCTCCATGTGCTGATGGACCAACTGTGCCGGGAAGGGCTGCAGGGTCAGGATTCGATGGAAGAGGCCCAGGCCTTGCAGGCGGCGTTTGTGTCCTTGCTGGGTTCGGCGTTTGACGTGGATAACACCCAGGGTGACAGCGCCGCTTCATTGCAAGGCAGCAACCTGCGCAGCTATGTGCAGAAAGTCATCGATGAGTCCTTGACTCAACCGGGCTTGAGCCCCGTGGGCCTGGCCAATCGGCTGAACATCTCGGTGCGACACTTGTACCGCCTGTTTGAAGAGCAGGACGACAGCGTCTGCCGCTACATCCAGCGGGCGCGGCTCAAGCGCAGCGCGGATGACTTGACCAATCCATTCCTCAAGAGCGAATCGATCACCTCGATTGCCTATAAGTGGGGCTTCACCGATTCGGCGCACTTCAGCCGCTCGTTCAAGAAGCAATTCGAGCTGTCGCCCAAGGACTTTCGGTCGACCCACCTGCAACAAGCGGTCGGCGCAGCATAGGTTATCGGTCGATCAATGAAAGCGCTCAGCCTGTCGGCCAGTAAGATTTGTGCGGTGGCGGTCGACCACTTTGCCGATCATGGATACGACGCCTCGTCGCTGAACGACATCGCGACCGGTGCGGGCATGCGCAAGGCGTCGCTGTACGCGCATTTTGTGAGCAAGGATGCGCTGTTTCAGACGGTCTTTCAGATTGCCCTGGACCACGAACATCACTACATCGCGGGGTGCTTCCAGGACGAGTCCGGGGGCACGGGGATGCCAGGGCACTTGCACCTTGAGCGCTTGATTGGCCGCTATGAAGGCTCGGCGCACCTGCGCTTTCTGCTGCGCACGGCGTACTTTCCGCCAGCGCAGATTCGCGGTGTGATTACCGCAGGATTCGAGGGGTATCTGGGCTGCATCCGTGAAGACTTCCAGCGTGCAGCACGAGGTCGGTACAGCAGGGTAGAGCCCGCGGCGCTGCAGGTGTTTTGCGATGCCTACCTGGGCATCGTCGACAGCTTGCATGTGGAGTTGATCTATTCGACGCCACAGGGTTACGTAAAGCGGTTGGCGGCGTTGTCGCGGGTGTTCGGTGATTCACTGTCAATGCTGGAAAGGGCCGGGCGTTATTCCACGAACACACCCTGATCAAAATGTAGGAGGGAGCAAGCCCCCCCTCCCGCAGTTGACCCGGCAGCGGTTATTTCACCTCAGGCAACGTCGACCCGCCATCTACCACAATAGTCTGCCCGGTGATGTAAGCCGCCAGGTCGGATGCCAGGAACAGCATCGCCCCGGCAATATCCTCCGGCGCGCCGAGCCTTCCGAGTGGCACGCGGCTGGCGATGTCGGCGTTGACTTGCCCATCGCCCAGGTTGCCCATGGCCGGTGTGGCAATCATCCCAGGTTCCACGCCGTTGACTCGTACCCCATCGCCGGCCAGTTCCAGCGCTGCGCTGCGGATAAACCCGTTGACCCCAGCCTTTGACGCCGCGTAGTGACTGAGGCCCGGATAGGCCACCCGTGGCCCGGTGACCGATGAGGTGACCAGCACGCAGCCGCCGCCTTGACGCTGGAACATCGGCAAGGCGGCCTGGGTCAGCCAGAACAGCGCCGAGAGGTTGACCGCGAGTGTGCGTTCCAGCACGGCGGGGGTGATCTGGGCGAAGGGGGTCAAGGGGAAGTAGCCGGCGTTGTGCACCAGGATATCCAGGCGGCCCCAGTCCTGGTCTATGGCCTTGACGGCGTCGAACACGGCGGTGGTATTCGCCAGATCAAGTGCCATGGCTTCGACCCGGCAGCCCCGCACGCACAAGTCTTCGGCCAGTGCCTGGGCTTGCGCCAGGCGCAGGTCGGCGATCATCACGCGCGCGCCGCGCCATGCGAATGCCTCGACGATAGCCTGGCCGATGCCTTGGGCGCCGCCGGTGACCAGCACGGTTTTGCCGCTGAAATTCAAGTCTTCAGCCATGGGCGGTCTCCAGATGGGCATAGGCCAGCGTCGGTACGTCGACGATGCTCGAACCGCCGTCGGCGACCACGCTTGCGCCGGTGATGATCGAGGCATCGGGGCTGGCGAGGAAGCGGCACACCTTGGCGATTTCATCGGCGCTGGCGGGGCGGCGCAACGGCACGTCGGCGCAGACGCGGGCATAGGCTTGCGGCAAGGTGTCACCGTAAAAGTCCATCAACGGCAGCATCTCCTGATCGGCCATCGGCGTGGTCACCCAGCCTGGGCACACTGCGTTCACCCTGACTCCACGCGGCCCATAGTCCCGTGCCAACGAGCGGTTAAGCCCGAGCAGCGCATGCTTGGCGGTGGTGTAGCCGCAGACTTCAGGCCCGGCGGCCAGGGCGGCGATGGAGCCGAGCAGCACGATATTGCCGGCGTTTTCGATCAGCAGCGGCAGGCAGGCGCGGGCGCTGTAGAACGCGCTGTCCAGGTTGCTGTGCATGGCGGCTTCCCAGGTGGACGGGCTGGTTTGACTGGCGCTGCCGACGCCGTGCCCACCGGCACACGCCAGCAGCACGTCAAGTCGGCCATAGCGCGTGCGAATGTGCGCGATAAACCCTTCCCAGGTATCGGGGCAGGCCGCATCGCCGACCAGGACCAGGCCTCCGGTTTCCCCGGCCACCTGTTCCAACGGCTCGCGGCGCCGGCCGATCAGGACCAGGTTGGCCCCCTCGGCGGCGTACAACCGGGCGCAGGCGGCGCCAATGCCGGTACCTGCGCCGGTGATAACGACGGTGCGTGGGTCAGGCATCGGGATACTCCGTGCGGTTGAGCACTTGGCAATAGGAACTGACCGGAAAGTTCGACAGCTCAGCGAAGGACGCATCGGCATAGCCGAAAATCTTGCCGTCGCTGCGGTGCTGTTGCAGGTCGATCAAGACCAGGCCCAAGGTCGGGATGATTTTTTCGCGCCAGACAAACAGGTACAGCTCCTCGGCGATTTTGTAGTAGTGGCAGCGGTCGGTATCGCACAGGCCTTGCTCAACGCCCTTGATGCATTGCCAGGCGTAGAACTGATCGTTCAAGTAGATGTGCTCGTATACTTCGCTGGGGCTGTAGCGATACAGATTGCGCAAACCGGTCAGTTCCTGGGTTGGCGCGTGAGGGCAAATCCCGGGCTGCCAGGGTTGATCCAGGCTGCCGTGCAGGAAGTCCACCTCAACCGAGGTCAATGCCTTGCCGGTCAGGGCGCGGCTGTAGAGGCCTTCTTCAGTCTGCTCGCGGCGCGGCATGCGGCCGATCACGGCGGTGAACGACGCTGTGGCGGTGTCCAGCACCAGGCTGATCGACCACGCCTGGCCGGCTTCGTGCTTGATGAAGTCGACCAGATACAGCCCCGGCCGCACCGACGTGGCGCGGTAGGCAGCCGAACCGCTGGAATGTCCATCGGCGGCATGCCAGTGCAGCGCTTCGGTCTCGAAGCGGTGCTCGATCTGCCAGCCATTGGCGAAGTGCAGGGTGAAGGTCTTGCCGTTGAGGTCGGCGAGGTTGGGCAGGATGAACGCGTCAGGCGCGAAACCGTCGGCGAGGGCGCCTACGGTGATCCAGTCGGATGGGGTGGTCATAGCATGGCTCCGGTGAGTTGGATGGACAACCCGGAGCATGGGCTGGAGCCGCGCGCCCGCCTATCAACCGAATGGTTGAGCCCGCTATAGAAACAGTGCCGTCACCAGTTCGGTGCGGTTGCTCACGCCCGCCTTGCGGAACAGATGGATCAGGTGGGTCTTTATGGTGGGCAGGCCGATGTTCAGCTCCAGCGCCAGTTGCTTGTTGCTTGCGCCTTGCCGCAACAACCACGCGATCTGGCGTTCTTTGGGGGTGAAGGCAGCCAATGCATCGTCACAGGGCTGCATGTTGACCACCGCCATTTGCAGCAAGGCCTGCAAGGCATTGAGTTGCGCCAATTGGTCGAGGGTAAAGGCGCCTTGTGCGGCGGTGCGCAGTAACGAGATGGCGGCCTGGGGCTGGTCGGCGCGATGGGCGACAATTTCCACCACGTCGACCACTCCGTAACGCGCCAGAAAGTCCCGATAGCGGCGGCTGTCACGCAGGGGTTGCCGGGCCATGGCCAGACCCAGCGGGACCACGGCCAGCCCGGTGGACAGGCAATTGCGCGGTTGCAACGGGTCGAACTGTCGGTAGTTGTCCAGGTAGTCGCGGTGCATCTCGCCACTCATGCCGTGCAGCCGGAAGTCGCGGGCTTGAAGCTGGCGGTCGACACAATAGAACGCCGCCTGGCTGGCGGGCACGAGCTGGGTGAACGCCTGCAGGCAATGGCCGGCGACTTCCTGAGCGGGGATGGCGTGCATGGTCGGTCACCTGCGCCGGAGAAAACGCTGCCGACCGAAGCCGGCAGCCAGAACCATCAGACAACTGCGAAATAATGCTTCACAAAACTCTCGCTCACAACCTCCCACAGCACCGCCGTGCCCTTGGTCACGAACCAGCTGTCGCCGGCCTTGTAGCGGGTGCTCTGGCCGGTGCTTTCATCGGTCAACACCACTTCGCCGGTGACCACGGTGGCCTGTTCCGCGAATGGGTAGACCATGCGGAACTTGCCTTGGGTGGTGCCGAAATAGGCACTGCTGACCGCGTCGGTCGGTGCGCCAAAGGTCATTTTGCCAAAGGCGTTGACTTCGCCTTCAAGGATTTCGGAACCGAGGTCGGCAACAGTGCCCCAGGCATCGAGGTCGGATAATTGGATGTCTTTCTTGAGCGTGGTAATGGGCATGGCAGTTCTCCTGAGAATGAAACGGTGGGCATCAACGACGACCGTTGAAGTAACCCGACAGTTGATGAAGGCTTTTGCCGGCGGTCAGCAGCAGTGGGCGGATATGGTCCTTGCCCAGGATCTGCGCATGCTTGACCGAGCTGATCAGGTCGTAGCGCGATGAGCCCTCGCTCATGCCTTCGGCCAGGACCTTGCAGATGATGTGGCTGGGCGTGACGCCAAAGCCGGCGTAACCCTGCACGTAAAAGGCATTCGGGCGGCCGCTGAGGGTGCCGATCTGCGGAAACAGGTTGGCCCCGGTCGCCATCGGGCCGCCCCAGGCCAGGTCGATCTTCACGTCCTTGAGGTACGGGAAAATCTTCAGCATCAGGTTGCGGTTCCAGGCCTTGAGGTCCAGCGGGATGTGCTCGACAAACGGCGTGGCGGCGCCAAACAGCAGGCGGTTTTCGTTGGTGACGCGGTAGTAGTCGATCACCGGGCGAATGTCGCTGTAGGCGCCGCGTATCGGGCTGATGCGCTGGATCATCTCGTCCGACAGCGGTTCGGTCATCAACTGGAAGGCGTAGGTGTTGACGGTGGTCTTGTGCAGCTCGGGTTCGAGTTTGTTGAGGAAACTGTCACAGGCCCACAGCAATTTGGACGCCTTGACCGAGCCGCGCCCGGTGCGCACGGTGATGCGCTCGCCATAACTCACTTCCAGCGCCGGGCTGTGCTCATAGATGCGCACGCCATGGCCGGCCAGCGCCTTGGCTTCGCCCAGCAGCAGGTTGAGCGAGTGCACATGCCCGCCGCCCATGTGCAGCAACGCGCTGGTATAGGCGTCGGAACCAATGATCTGCTTGACCTCGGAGCCGCCCAGAAAGCGGATTTCATCCTGGGTATTGATCGACTTGAAGTCTTTCTCCCAGGCGCGCAGGGTTTTTTCCTGGCGGGCGTTGAAGCCCATGTAGCCGTAGCCGTGGCAGAAGTCGGCGTCGATCGCGTATTTGGCGATGCGGTCCTTGATGATGCCGGCGCCCAGCTCGCTGATTTCAAAGATCTGGCGCAGGCCTTCGTCGCCCACTTGTTGCTTGATCTTTTCCAGGTCATGGCCGATCCCCGCCATGATCTGCCCGCCGTTGCGGCCCGTGCCGCCAAAGCCCAGGTAGCGCGCTTCGAGCACCACAATGTTGGTGATGCCTTTTTCAGCAAGTTCCAGGGCGGTGTTGATGCCGGAGAAACCGCCACCAATCACTACCACGTCGGCTTCCACGTCCTGTTCAAGGGTCGGGAAGCTGAGGTTGTATTTCTTGGTGGCCGAGTAGTAGGTCGGCGTTTCGATATTGATCATGGCGCAGCCTGGAAAAGTGAAGGGAAACTCACTGCAGAGCCGATAAACAGCTCTGTGCCTGTTGGGGTGTATTAACTGCCTTCCGAGCGGTAGGTGTCTTGATTCTGTGTGCCGCCGGTCTTGACCGTGGCTGCCAATGTCACCCATGGATCCCGCACGGCGGTAAAGCTGCACACGGCGACTGATGGCCAATGCTAGAATGTTGTTAATCTGTTAACTAATTGCGACGCCAGTGCCCATGCCCAAACCGCGCCAATCCTTGACCCTTACTTTGCTCCATGCGCGTGAAGCCGCCATGGGTTTTTTTCGTCCGTCCCTTAACCAGCACGGGTTGACCGAGCAGCAATGGCGGGTCATTCGCATCCTGAGCCAGCACGATGAGCTGGAGATCAATCGTCTGGCAGAGCTGGCGTGCATCCTCAAACCAAGCATGACGGGTGTGCTGGTGCGCATGGAGGCGGCAGGGATGGTTGAGCGGCGCAAAGCGCAGCAGGATCAGCGGCGGGTGCTGGTGCGGTTGGCCGAGAAGGGGCAGGCCTGTTTCGCTTCGATGAGCCAATGTATGGAGGCCAATTATCAGCGTTTGCAGGCCGGGTTCGGCGAGGAGAAGTTGCAGGCGCTGCTGACGTTGCTCAATGAGCTCAAAACCCTGAAGCGCTGATAACCGATCTCCCTATGTGGGAGGGTGCAAGCCCCCTCCCACATTTGGACTGATATTCGGCTCTAAGGCCTCGGTGACCTTCGCATCGTCAATAGATAGCACCGGCGGTGCTTGCGGGCGCCGGTGCATCTTTGAACGCCGCCGCCAGGCTTTGCAGTCCACGCATCAGCACCGTAGTGTCCACGCCTACCGCCACAAACGCGGCACCCAGTTCGATGTAACGCCGGGCCAATGCCTGATCGGCGCTGAGAATACCGGCGGCTTTCCCCGCTTGGCGGATGCGCGCGATGGCGTCTTCAATCGCCGCCTGCACTTCAGGGTGACCGGGGTTGCCGCGATAACCCATTGAGGCGCTGAGGTCAGCAGGGCCAATAAACACCCCATCCACGCCCTCTACCGCCGCAATCGCATCCAGATTGGCCAGGCCTTCGCGGCTTTCGATCTGCACCAGCAGGCACATCTGCTCGTCGGCTTTGTCGAGGTAACCGGCAATGCTGTTCCAGCGCGACGCCCGTGCCAGCGCGCTGCCGACGCCGCGCACGCCGTTGGGCGGGTAGTGGATCGCTTTGACCAGTTCCCGGGCTTGCGTGGCGCTTTCCACCATCGGCACCAGCAACGTCTGTACGCCGATGTCGAGCACTTGCTTGATCAGCGCGGTGTCGCCGATGACCGGGCGAATCACCGGATGGCTGGGGTAGGGCGCCACGGCCTGGAGCTGACCGAGCATGCCGCGCAGGTCGTTGGGGGCGTGTTCGCCGTCGATCAACAGCCAGTCGAAGCCGGCGTTGGCGGCCAGTTCCGCGCAGTAGGCATCGGACAATCCCAGCCACAGGCCAATCTGCGGTTCGCCGCTGTGCAGGCGTTGCTTGAAGGTGTTGATAGGCATATCCATCGAGCAATCTCCGGTTAAACGAAACGGCAGGCGATCGAGCCCAGCATGTCGTAGTCGACATGGAAGGTATCGCCAGGGTTGGCCGCCACCGGCCGGGTGAAGGAGCCACCGAGGATGATTTGCCCAGGTTGCAGAGTCACGTCATAGGCGGCGAGTTTATTGGCGAGCCAGGCCACGCCTTTGGCGGGGTGATTGAGCACAGCGGCCGACACGCCGGACTCTTCGATCACGCCATTGCGGTAGAGCACTGCGGGCACTTTGCGCAGGTCGATTTCGGTGGGGCGCACGGCGCGTCCGCCCATGACCACGCCAGCGTTGGCAGCGTTGTCGGAGATGGTGTCGAACACCTTGCGCGTGGCATTGGTATGCGGGTCGATCTGCTGGATGCGGGCGTCGATGATTTCCAGCGCCGGGATCACCCACTCGGTGGCGTCCAGTACATCAAACACCGTCACGTTCGGCCCTTTGAGCGGTTTGCCCAGGATGAACGCCAATTCCACTTCGACCCGCGGCACGATAAAACGCTCGAAGGGAATATCGGTGCCCTCATCGAAGAACATGTCATCGAGCAGCGCGCCGTAATCCGGCTCGGTGATGTTGGATGACACCTGCATGGCGCGGGAAGTCAGGCCGATCTTGTGGCCGACCAGCTTGCGCCCGTCCTTGATCTTCTGGGCGACCCAGGCGCGCTGGATCGCGTAGGCGTCTTCGATGGTGATCGCCGGGTGCTCCAGGGAAAACTGGCGCACCTGTTCCCGTGACCGTTCGGCCTGGTCGAGGCGGGCGGCGGCTAGCTGGATAAGCTGTTGATCAAGCATGACAAGGGTCTCTCAGTGAGGGTTGACGATGGCGGCCTGGGTGCGCAGCACCAGCAAACCACCGAGTGCAATCAGCAGCGCCAGGGCGTAAAGGGCCAGGCTGGCGCTGTGGGTGGTGTCGCGCATCCAGCCGATCAGGTAGGGCGCGAAAAAGGACGCGATGCTGCCGAAGGAGCTGATCAAGGCAATGCCGGCGGCCTGGGTGGTGTTGGACAGGAACGCCGGCGGCAACTGCCAGAACATCGGCAACGCCGCGCTGGCGCCCATGCCGGCGAGGATCAGGCCGCCCAGCACCAGGACCGGATTGGCGGGGGCGAGCCCGGCGATGGCAATGCCGGCGGCCGCCATCAGCAAGGGCACGCACAGGTGCCAGCGGCGTTCACGCTGGCGATCCGACGAACGCCCGCAACCGATCATGAAAAAGCAGCCCGCCAGGTAGGGCACCGCGCTGAGCAGCCCGACCTTGCCGTCGCTGCCGACGCCGGCGCCGTGGATCAGCGTCGGCATCCAGAACGCCAGGGTGTTGACCGCCAACATCACCGCGAAATACACCGCCACCAGCAGCCACACTTGCGGGTTGCGCAGAATCGCGGAAAACGAGGTGATGGATTTGCGCTGTTCCTCGGTGTGCAGTTGCTCGCGCAATTGTTGTTTTTGCCCAGGCGTCAGCCAGGTGACGGTTTCGAAACTGTCCGGCAGGCACTTGAGTACCACCAGCCCGAGCAGGATGACCGGCGCGCCCTCGATGACAAACATCCACTGCCAGCCGCGCAGGCCGCCCAGGTCATGAAAATGCTCAAGGATGCCGCCCGACAGCGGCCCGCCAACCACCCCGGCCATGGGCACGGCAATCGCAAACAGCGCGGTGACTTGCGCACGTCGACCGGCGGGATACCAGCGGTTCAAGAACACCAGAATGCCAGGGAAGAAACCTGCCTCGGCCACCCCGAGCAAGAAGCGCAGCACATAGAAGCCCGTGGCGCTGTCGACCATGAACATGCAGGTCGACAATGCGCCCCACACCACCATCAGTGTGGCGATCCAACGCCTCGGGCCGACACGGTCCAAGGCCATGTTGCTCGGCACGCCGAACAGCGCGTAGGCGACGAAAAACAGACCGGCGCCGAAGCCGTAGACCGTGTCGCTGAAATTCAGGTCGGCGCTCATTTGCATCTTGGCAAAGCCGATATTGATGCGGTCGAGGTGGGCGAAGAGGTAGCAGATCAGCAACAGCGGCATCAGCCGCCAGGTGATGGTGCCGTGGGTGCGGTCGCGGGCGACGCTGCCGAGGCTGTCGGCGGTATTGGCTGTGCTCATGGTTTTATACTTTTTGTCTGAGAAGGCCGATGGCGTGAGCAGGCGGGGCGTGCTAGCCCACCTGCGCCTTGAGGAAGGCGTGCACGTTGTTCTGCTTGAAGTTGAGCTGCTCGTGCAGTTCGATCATTTCAAACGACAAGGCCAGCAGGCGTTGGGCCTGAAGCGCGGCAAAGTGCCCGGTGATCACCTCGAAGAGCTGTTCGGCGACCTTCTGCCGGGTTGCCAGGTCGCGACCGTGGCCGACTTTGAGAGTCATGTGCACGAAGGCGTAGTCGTGCTTGCCATCGGCCATGCGCCAGGTGTCCAGACGCACGCCACGGCTGCGGATGCCGCCCAGCGGGAATACGCCGCTGTCGCCCAGGGTGGCGTGGACTTTTTCAAACAGGCCGGGCAAGTCCGCCTGCTGTTCGATGTTGTCGGTGTATTCAGCGATGAAATGGGGCATGAACGGCTCCTTCAGGCCACACGGCGACACCGTGCGGCCATACGGTCAAACAGGGAAAACAGCGTTGATCTGCCCGGTGCCCGAGCTGCCAAACGGCGCGGTGATGATCTCGGCAGGCTTGTCATAATCCGGCCCGCCAAGCAGCCCGAGGAGCATTGCGGTGTCGTGCATCTTGCCTTCGCCAAAGCAGTGTTCGGCATAGTCCGGCAGCATGGCGCAGAACTCTTTCCAGCGGCCCTGGCGCCAGAGTTCCACCACATGCAGGTCGACCTGTTTGTCGAATTCCCGCGTCCAGTTATGGATATTGGCTTCGGCATTGCGGTCGTCGGAGAACCGGTGCGACAGAGAACCCGAGGCTAGCACCACGACTTTGCGGTCGCTCTTTTCGATGGCCCGGCGCACGGCGGCGCCAAAGGTGAAGCTGTCTTGCAGGCGATGCCAGGCGCACCAGGCGGCGATCGACACGACATTGAATTTCTGATCTTCAGGCACGCCCATGTGCATGTAGCGCATCGGCACCAGCGTGCCGTATTCCAGCTCCAGGCTGGGGATGTTGTGGGCCAGGGTGCGCACGTCGGCGGCGTTGGCTTCGGCGGCGATCAGTTCGCCCAGCTCCGGGCAGCCTGGGTATTCGTAGTCCATGTTTTTGATGAAGTGCGGCAGCTCGTTGCTGGTGTAGGTGCCCTTGAAGTGCTCGCCGCTGTTGACGTGATAGGCGCTATTGACCAGCCAGTGCACATCGAACACCACGGCGGTATCGGCGCCCAGTTCGCGGGCGCGGCGCCCGATTTCCTTGTGGCCGGCAATCGCCGCTTCACGGCAGCCGTGGTGCTTGCCGGGCAGCTCCGACAAATACATCGAGGGTACGTGGCAGATTTTCGCAGCCAGGACGACTTCGCCCATGATGATTCTCCTGAATAATTATTCTTGTCTTGGGGGCTTCGGGTGATGAGGGAGCAAGCTCCCTCGCCGGTCTAAATCAGACGCCCCAGCGTGGAATGTGATGGCTGCCCATCGAGATGCACACGTTCTTGATCTCGGCGAACACCTCGAAGCTGTATTGGCCGCCTTCACGGCCGGTGCCGGAGCCTTTCACGCCACCGAACGGCTGGCGCAGGTCGCGTACGTTCTGGCTGTTGATGAACACCATGCCGGCTTCGATGCCGTAGGCCAGACGATGCGCCTTGCCGATGTCCTGGGTCCAGATGTACGACGCCAGGCCATACTCGGTTTCGTTGGCCAGCTTGAGGGCTTCGGCTTCGTCCTTGAAGGGAATCAGGCACACCACCGGGCCGAAGATTTCTTCCTGGGCAATGCGCATGCTGTTGCTCACGTCAGCGAACACCGTCGGCTGGATAAACTGGCCTTTGCTCAAGTGCGCCGGCAAGTTGGCCGGGCGTTCCAGGCCGCCGGCGAGGAGGGTGGCGCCTTCTTCAAGGCCGATCTTGATGTAGCCGGTGACCTTGTCGTAGTGGGCTTGGGTGATCATCGAGCCGACTTGGGTTTTCGGGTCTTGCGGGTCGCCGACGATCAAGCGTTTGGCGCGGGCGGCAAACTCGGCGACGAACTGCGGGTACACGCTTTCCTGGATAAAAATCCGGCTGCCGGCGGTGCAGCGTTCGCCATTGAGCGAGAAGATCGTGAACAGTGCCGCGTCGAGTGCGCGTTCCAGGTCGGCGTCTTCAAAGATCAGCACCGGCGACTTGCCGCCCAGTTCCATGGAGTACTTTTTCAGGCCGGCGGTCTGCATGATCTTCTTGCCGGTGGCGGTGCCGCCGGTGAAGGAAATAGCACGCACATCCGGGTGACGCACCAACGCATCACCGGCCGTGGCGCCGTAGCCCTGGATCACGTTCAACACGCCGTTGGGAATGCCGGCTTCCACAGCCAGGCGCCCCAGTTCGTTGGCGGTCAATGGCGACAGTTCGGACATTTTCAGCACGGCGGTATTGCCCAGCGCCAGGCATGGCGCGGTCTTCCAGGTGGCCGTCATGAACGGCACATTCCACGGCGACACCAGCGCGCAGACACCCACCGGTTGGTACAGGGTGTAGTTGAGCATCTGGTCGTCGACCGGGTAGCTGTGGCCGTCCATGCGCGTGCAGACTTCGGCGAAGAAATCGAAGTTGTGCGAAGCGCGGGGGATCAACACGTTTTTGGTCTGGTGGATTGGCAGGCCGGTGTCGAGGGTTTCCAGCTCGGCCAGGTGCGGCACGTTCTGTTCGATCAGTTCACCCAGCTTGCGCATCAGGCGCGCACGTTCTTTGGCCGGCGTGCCTGCCCACTTCGGAAAGGCTTCCTTGGCGGCGGCTACGGCCTGGGCCACTTCTTCGGCGCCGCCGCTGGCGACTTCACCGATGGCGTCGCCGGTGGCCGGGTTGTAGTTGACGAACACGTCTTTGCTTTCGACCTCACGGCCGTTGATCCAGTGTTTGATCATGCTGCTCAAGCCTCTTTACGGGCGCTGAAGAACGCCGCTTCGCTGACAATTCGATTGACCAGGCGGCCGACGCCTTCGACTTCCACCACCACTTCATCACCGGGCACCACGTCTGCCAGGCCTTCCGGCGTGCCGGTGGCGATCATGTCGCCGGGCTGCAAGGTCATGAAGCTGGACAGGTATTCGATCAGGTAAGGGATGTCGAAAATCATGTCCTTGGTGCTGCCTTCCTGGCGCAGTTCACCGTTGATCCAGGTGCGCAGGGTCAGGTTGCTCGGGTCTGGCACGTCGGCCACGTCGACGATCCACGGACCGACCGGCGTGGTGGCGTCGCGGTTTTTCACGCGCAGGTTGGGGCGGTAGTAGTTTTCCAGGTAGTCGCGGATCGCGTAGTCGTTGCACACCGTGTAGCCCGCCACGTAGTCCAGCGCGTCTGCGCGTTTGACGTTGCGTGCCGGTTTGCCGATGACGGCCACCAGTTCGCACTCGTAGTGCATGTAGGCGACGTTGTCCGGGCGCCAGGTCACCTGGTTGTGGCCGGTGTAGGTGCCTGGCGACTTGATGAAAGCCAGCGGCTCGGTCGGTGGCTTGAACGCCAACTCGGCGGCGTGATCGGCGTAGTTCAAGCCCAGGGCAAACATGCTGCCGGTGGCCGGTGGCAGCCATTGCACTTGATCTTCGGCCAGCAGGCGACCATCGGCCAGGCGCACGGCGTTGTGGTCTTCGACGTGGGCGAGGTGGATCTGGCCTTCAAACTGGATACGGGCGTGTTTCATGGAAGCTCCTGTTTACTCGGCCACGACGTGGTTGACGAGGCGGCCCAAACCGCTGATTTCGACTTCGACGGTGTCACCCGGCTGCACATCGACGCGACCTTCCGGTGTGCCGGTGATCAGCACGTCGCCGGCGTGCAGGGTCATGAACTCGCTGATTTCGGCGATCAGCAACGCAATGCTGCGCACGAAGTTGGCCGTGGTGTTGTGCTGGCGAATCTCGCCGTTGACGTACAGCGTGATTGCCAGGCTGTGCGGGTCGGCGACCTGGGCGGTGGGTACCAACTCTGGCCCGATGGCGCAGAAACCATCCCGGCATTTGGCTTTGACGGCGGGGCGGTAGTAGCTGTCTTCCGGCAGGCTGAATTCATTGATGATGGTAAATCCGGCGACGTAATCGAGCGCGTCGGCCTGGCTGACGCGGCTGGCACTCTTGGCCATCACCACCCCCAAGGCCGGGCCGGGTTGCAAGCGTTCGCCCTGGCCTGGGTGCACAACGTTGGCGCCGTGCTGGTTGCGCGTATTGGGCGTCTTGATAAACAGCACCGGCTTGACCGGAGGCTTCTGGTACGGCGGTTGTTCGAATTCGGCGAGGTGCTGTTTCAGCAACCCCTGGTAGTTCAGCGCGACCCCAAAAAGGGTGCCCGTCGCGACGTCATGCAAGGCGCGGCTCATGCGTTCTCCTGGCAGAGCCATGGGGCCCTGTATTTCGTTAATGTGTTAACAGTTATAATTAAGATGTTAACTATCGTCAAGCGTGGCACACTCTCGATGCGGTGGTTGTGCGGCCCGAATCGATGCAGGATGAGCGTGGCAGCACCCCGCCAATCAGAATAAAAACGAGTAGCGTGCGATGACCGATCGGCAACCCATCCCGAACATCAACATTGGCCAGGTGTACGACCAGCGCTACAGCGACGCGCAGGTCCATTACGACCGGCTGGCCAACCTGGCGGGGTTTTTCGGGCGCAATATGCCGGTCCACCGCCACGACCGGTTCTTCCAGGTGCACTACGTGAAAAGCGGCACGGTGCGCGTCTATCTGGATGACCAGCAGTACGTCGAGTCGGGGCCGATGTTCTTTCTCACGCCGCCTACCGTGCCGCACGCCTTTGTGACTGAGGCCGACAGCGACGGGCATGTGTTGACGGTGCGTCAGCAACTGGTCTGGCAACTGATTGATGCCGACCCCAGCCTCGCGCCAGCGGGCGCGCAACTGCCGGCCGCGTGTGTGGCGCTGGCGCAGTTGGGGCCGCACTACACGAGTGAAATCCGCCGCCTGGATTTTTTGTTCGAGGCACTCAGCGAAGAGGTCGAGGCCCCGCGTCCAGGGCACAGTGCGGCCCTGGACAGCCTGACGCGCTTGATCATGATCAGCCTGTTGCGGTTGTGCTCCCACTCGCTCAAAGCCACGCCGGCGCGGCATGAAGACTTGAGGATTTTCCACCGTTTCAACGAGTTGATTGAAGCGCACTACCAGCAGCACTGGCCGTTGTCGCGGTATGCGCAAGGCATCGGGGTGACCGAGGCACGGCTCAACGATGTGTGCCGGCGTATCGCCGACCTGCCGTCCAAGCGCCTGATCCTGGAGCGGCTCATGCAGGAGGCCAAGCGGCTGCTGATGTTCACGGGCAGCTCCGCCAATGAAATCTGCTACCAGCTCGGCTTCAAGGACCCGGCCTATTTCAGTCGGTTTTTCCAGCGCTACGCAGAGCTCACTCCGGGGGAGTACCGCCAGCGGCAATTGGGTTTGCGTTGAGCCAGGCATGGGGGAGTGCGCCTTGGTCTTGTTGATCTTGTACGGATCAGCATGACCAGCTCAGCGGTGGGACAGAATGGCTTTTACACGGAACCGATTGCACTTTTCACAGGCTTGCACCTGCTGGCCCGCGACACTAAGCTGCCGACTCGCCCCTCCAACTGGTGCCGATATGGCCAACCCCCGTCCGTCGCTGACCCTGACCCTGCTGCAAGCGCGTGAAGCCGCAATGGCTTTTTTCCGACCAGCGCTGAACCAGCACGAACTGACCGAACAACAGTGGCGAGTCATTCGCATACTGCACCAGCAGGGTGAACTCGAAAGCCATCAACTGGCCCAGCAGGCGTGCATTCTCAAGCCGAGCATGACCGGCGTGCTCAGCCGCCTGGAGCGTGATGGCCTGGTGCGTCGGCAGAAGTCCAGCCAGGACCAGCGCCGCGTGTTCGTCGACCTGACCGAACGTGGCCAGCAGTGCTTCGTCTCCATGAGTGCGGGCATGGAAAGCAACTACCAGAAAATCGAGGCGCAGTTTGGCGCGGAGAAAATGGAGCAATTGCTGGGCTTGCTCAATGAGCTGAAAAATATCAAGCCTTGAGGGTTGATTCGTCAGCGAGCAACGCCCTGCGGCAAACCTCCAGGATTTCATCCGCCAATGGCGAGTCGTCAGGGCAGGCGCGGGATAACACAATGGCGCCGATGGCATGGGCGAACCGGTTGATCATCTGTGCCCGAACGTCCTCATCCTGCCCGCCAGCGTCCTGTTGAAGGGCGGCCAGCGCGTTGTCGATGCCTTCGGCGAACGTCGCCTTGACCGTTTCTGACTGGCGCGCGGCATCCCCGCACAGGGCCGACATCGTGCAACCCTGGCCGGGCGCATCCCGGTGCTCCCTGGACACGTAACGATTGAAGAACTCATCGGCGCCAAGCCCCGCGCTGTCGGTCAGCGATTGGCACAGCCCGCTGGCGGCAGCTTCAGCCATCAAGTCGGCCTTTGACCCGAAGTGCTTGTAGAACCCGCCATGGGTGAATCCGGCTTCGGCCATCAGGTCGGCCACGCCGACGCCGTCATAACCGCGCTCGCGGAATAACCGGGAGGCCGTTTCGACGATGTGCGCCCGGTTTAACTGCACTTGTGCCTTGCTGACCCTCATACCCTGACCCTCGCTGCTGACCACTGTTTTCTGCGCCTTACTATACATTGATGTCGATCAGCATCAAAACCATTGACGAATAAGATTATGATCGACATCATAAAGGCCGTCCCACCTAATCGTTGTTAACCTAGAGAGCACAGCCATGACGAACGCTTCTTCTATCCTGATCACCGGCGCGTCCAGCGGTATTGGCGCCACCTACGCCGAGCGCTTTGCCCAGCGCGGCCACGACCTGGTGCTGGTTGCCCGCGACAAGGCGCGGCTGGACACCCTGGCTGCGCGCTTGCGTCAGGAACATGGCGTGGCGGTGGATGTGCTGCAGGCCGATCTCACTCAGCAAGCGGACCTGGCTGTTGTTGAAGCACGCCTGCGCGATGACACGCGCATCGGCGTGCTGATAAACAACGCAGGCGCCGCCCAAACGGGAGACTTCATGGCACAGACAGGCGAAAGCATCGAGCAACTGATCGCGCTGAACGTCACCTCGCTGACGCGGCTCGCCCGGGCAATTGCCCCGAGATTGGCAGAGGCCGGCGAAGGCGCCATCGTGAATATCGGCTCGGTGGTCGGCCTGGCACCGGAGTTGGGAATGACGCTGTATGGCGCGACCAAGGCGTTCGTGCAATTCCTGTCCCAGGGCATGAGCCTGGAACTTTCCGGCAAGGGCGTTTATGTACAGGCAGTACTGCCGGCAGCCACTCGCACGGAAATCTGGGAACGCTCGGGCATCGACATCAACACGCTGCCGGAGGTCATGGAGGTGGGCGAGCTGGTGGATGCCGCACTGATCGGCTTCGACCGCCGCGAACTCGTGACCATACCGCCGCTGCATGACGCGGCGCGCTGGGACAGCCTCCAGTCTGCGCGTCAGGGGTTGCTGTCGGAACTGCGTCAGGCCCACGCCGCCGAGCGCTATCGTCCTCAATAATGTGCAATCGCGTACCGCCGACTTACTCCGTACAGAGCTGATCCCATGAAGGCATTTTTCATCGAACGCTACAAAGACCCTGGTCGGATCGGCCAGTTGCCCGAGCCTGAAGTGCGGGATAACGAGGTGCTGGTGCAGGTGCATGCCGCCAGCATCAACCTGTTGGATGCCAAGATCAGAAAGGGCGAGTTCAAGCTGATCCTGCCGTATCGGTTCCCGCTGGTGCTGGGCAATGACTTGGCGGGTGTGGTCGTGCGGACAGGGGCCAAGGTCAAGCGCTTCAAGCCGGGCGACGAGGTCTATGCGCGGCCTCATGACGAGCGCATCGGCACCTTCGCCGAGCGGGTCTGCGTGAGGGAAGATGCGTTGGCATTCAAGCCCGGCAACCTCGACATGACGCAGGCGGCAGCGCTGCCGCTGGTCAGCTTGACCGCGTGGCAGGTGCTGGTGGAAACCGCCCAGCTCAAAAAAGGCCAGAAGGTGCTGATTCATGCAGGCTCGGGCGGTGTGGGCACGATCGCGATTCAACTAGCCAAGCACTTGGGCGCGTTTGTGGCGACGACCACCAGTACGCGCAATGTCGAATGGGTCAAGGCTTTGGGGGCGGACCTGGTCATCGATTACCAGAAGCAGGCATTCGATAGTGTCCTGCAAGGCTATGACGTGGTCCTCAACAGCCTGGGCGCAGACGTACTGGCGAAATCGCTCAAAGTCCTCAAGCCCGGCGGACGGCTCATTTCCATCGCTGGCCCGCCGACACCACAGTTTGCCCAGGAGCAAGGCTTGTCCTGGGTCTTGAAGCGCGTCATGGGTCTATTGAGCTACGGCATTCGACGCAAAGCGCGTCAATGCGGGGTCAGCTACTCATTCGTGTTCATGCGGGCCAATGGC
The DNA here is from genome assembly GCF_023701505.1 of Pseudomonas sp. SR18. NCBI lineage: Bacteria > Pseudomonadati > Pseudomonadota > Gammaproteobacteria > Pseudomonadales > Pseudomonadaceae > Pseudomonas > Pseudomonas sp. SR18. The sequence goes on from NZ_JAMQAU010000011.1 coordinate 105,824, forward strand.
GAGCAACTGCGTGAGATCACCGCACTGGTGGAGTCGGGTGCGATCAAGCCGGTGGTGGACCGCACCTTCGCGTTTGAGTCGACAGCAGAGGCGTTGGCCTATGTGGAGACGGGGCGGGCTAAAGGGAAGGTTGTCGTACAACTGAATGCGCTATGATGGGCATTCATTCGCCAACCGAGATACCCGTTCTTGATGGACAACCCGAACGTCCAGCCCACCGTTCGCCGCCGGCACCGCAGCCTGGCTGAAGAACTGGTCACCGAGCTTTCCCGGCGCATCTGCACCGGGGAACTTGCGCGCGCAACCAAACTGCCTACCGAATCCGAAGTGATGGCCGAACACGGCGTGAGTCGCACCGTGGTGCGTGAGGCCATCTCGCGTCTGCAAGCTTCTGGCCTGGTGGAAACCCGGCACGGCGTCGGCACGTTTGTGAAGGATATTCCCAGCCCCAGCGGGTTTCGGATCGACCCGGACACCATCGTCACCCTGCAGGACGTGCTGGCGGTGCTGGAGCTGCGCATCTGCCTGGAAGTGGAGGCGGCCGGCCTGGCCTGTGTGGGCCGCACCGACCAGCAATTGCAGGTGATGCGCGACTCACTGGATGCGCTGAATTCGCGGGCGGTGAGTGCCGATTACGCGGTGACGGCAGACTTCCAGTTTCACCAGCAGATCGCGTTGGCCACCGGCAATCGCTATTTCACCGACATCATGTTGCACCTCGGGGTCAACATCCTGCCGCGTACACGCTTGCACTCAAAGCGCTTGGCCAACGCCAATAAAGAGCCCTACCTGGAGCGTCTGAGCCGCGAGCACGAGGACATCTACAAAGCCATTTTGCGCCGCGACGCAGACGCCGCTCGCGCCGCTATGCGCCTGCATCTGTCCAACAGTCGCGAACGTATGCGCCGGGCCTATGAAGCGGCGGCCGCCGAATTGTCGAACGGCCCCGCTGCGGTGAACGCGCCGCCTTGAAGCCCGGCGCCGGGTTCATCCGCCGCCGGTTGCGGTTGCTGCTCGACCTTGGCGCGAAACTGCTCCGAGCTGTCCTGCGGCGCAAAGCCCAGGTGCTCGGCATGCCGATTGCTCCACCAGCGCTCCTTATTGTCTGAAACGCCATATACCACACTGTGCCCTACGTCCTTGGCCAGCAGGGCGCGCGCTACCAGATGATCGAGGTCCGCATAGCTCAGCCAGGTGTGCAGCATCCGTCGGTTACGCGGTTCGGGGAACGACGAGCCGATGCGCAAGCTCACGGTTTCAATCCCGTAGCGATGGAAATAGAACGCCGCCAGGTCTTCGCCGTAAGCCTTGGAGAGCGCGTAGTAACCATCCGGGCGGCGCTGTGCGTGCACATCCAGTTCCACGTCCTGGGGGTAAAAACCGGTGACGTGGTTGGAGCTGGCGAACACAATCCGCTTGACCCCCTGTTGCCGCGCCGCCTCGTAAATATGGAAGGTGCCGCGAATATTGGCGTCGAGAATCTCCTCGAACGGCCGCTCCACTGAAATCCCGCCCAGGTGCACGATCGCGTCAACGCCATCGACCAGCGCCGCCACGGCAGCCTTGTCGGCCAGGTTGCACTGGATCACTTCGTCGTGTGCGCCCGCGCTGGGCGCCATGGCGCTGATGTCCGAGGCGCGCACGATGTGGGCGTGGGCCTGCAGGGTTTCGCGCAGGATCTGCCCCAGGCCGCCGGCGGCGCCGGTGAGCAGAATGCGGGTGAAGGGTTTGGGCTGTGTGGTCATGGTCAGGTCTTCCTTTGAGCGCTGAAGGCATAGGCGTTGCCTGGCGAGCGATGCGCGTTCGCCAGGCAAGTCGCGGGGAGGGGGCGTTACATGAAGTTGTATTGGATGCCCAGGCGCCACCGCGCCTGGCGGTCCTCAGTGGTGGAATTGACCTTCACATCACCAATCTCCATGAATGGGGCCCATTCCTTGGTGAGCTTGTATTTGACGATCAGGTTCTGTTCGTAGTCGCTCTTCTTGTTGTCGTAGCGGATGTAGTCAGTCTTGAAGTAGATGAACTGATATTCGTACGCCCACTTACTGGCCGGCGTGTAGCCGAGCCAGCCTTCGAAACGATGGGTGGTCTGGTCATCCTTGATGTGGTCAGGCAGGTCTTCATTGACCTGGTCGCGGTCCAGTTTCTTGGTGTCCAGGCGATAGCGCGTGGCGGCGTAGAAGGCATCGTTGATCTTGTAGTTGTACTTGAGACCCAGCTTGTAGGTGGTCGAGTCCTTCGAGCTGTCCATCTGGAACGCCGGGGTCAACGTCGATTGCGGGCTGAGCTTGTAGTTGTAGCTCACAGTGAACTCATGCCCGTTGTTGACCATGTTGTCGTAGGCCACATCTTCACGGTCCCCGGCCGTGCGGTATTTCATTTCCGCTTCAAAACCCAGGCCACTGTCCAGGCGGTAGTTGAGCTTGATTCGGTCAGCGTGGGCGCTGTCTTCCTCAGTGAACTGGTGGCGGTAGTTGATGCTGGCAGAGTCAGCGCTGACATACAGCGGCAGGCCGAGGGCCAGGGCAGTAACGAGCGTGCGTAGGGTGGTGTTCATACGGTCTTCTTTTTTTGTTTTTGTTAGGGTCGTTTGACGGTTGCTACGGCGATGCGTTGTTGCGTGTGGCTCTCATCTAAGGTGCCGATATACGTTATCGTACGACAAGATGACTCGTCTAGCGGTTATCGGTCGTTTTGAAACACTTTGAAACATATGTGCCCTATGAATAGGTCTTTACAGCAACCGCTGTTATTCCTTGGTTGTCTTTAAAAATAGGGGTTTTACGGTGTTTTGCGGGAAATTCACGTTGAGGTGGGGCAGGTTATTGGGTCTTTTCAAGTGTTGTACGATGACCTATGATCGGTCGCAACAGACGACATTCCTGTCTCAAATCCAATAAGAAGGCTTAAGACGTCCATGAGAATCACAGCAGTCAACGTCCAGGTGTTTTCCTACCCGACCCGCCGCGCAGTCGACAGCGCCGGCCATGCCCACCCCGGTGATGTCACCCAGGCGCAGATGGCTTTGCTGCGCATCCAGACTGAAGACGGCCAGGAAGGTTTTGCGTTCGGCGCCCCTGAATTGATCCGCCCGTATGTGCTGGATGGGTTCGTGCGCAAAGTGCTGGTGGGGCAGAACGCCTTTGATCGCGAAAAGATCTGGCAGGACCTCGCCCATTGGCAGCGTGGCAGTGCCAGCCAACTGACCGACCGCGCCTTGGCTCTGGTTGAGCAGGCGCTGTGGGATTGGGCAGGGCGCAAACTCGGCGTGCCGGTGCACAAGTTGATTGGTGGTTTCCGCGACAAGGTGCCGGCCTACGGCTCGACCATGTGTGGCGACGAGCTGCCGGGCGGCCTCGCTACCCCCGAAGATTACGGGCGCTTCGCCGAGACCCTGGTGCAGCGCGGCTACAAGGCCATCAAGCTGCACACCTGGATGCCGCCGGTGTCCTTCGCGCCGAGCCCGCGCATCGACGTCAAAGCCTGCGCGGCCGTGCGTGAAGCGGTTGGCCCGGACATCGCGCTGATGCTCGACGGTTACCACTGGTACAGCCGCACCGAGGCGCTGTACATCGGTCGCGAGCTGGAGAAACTCGACTTCGCCTGGTTCGAAGAACCGATGATGGAAGAGTCCGCCGAGTCCTATGCCTGGCTCGCAGGGCAGCTGGATATTCCGGTGCTTGGCCCGGAAACCCTGTCCGGCAAACACCTGGCCCGCGCCAGTTGGGTGAAGCACGATGTGTGCGATATCTTGCGTGCCGGTGTTGCGGGCGTCGGCGGCATTGCGCCGTGCCTGAAGGTCGCGCACCTGGCCGAATCGTTTGGCATGGATTGCGAAATTCACGGCAACGGCGCTGCCAACCTGGCGGTGGTCGGCGCGATCAAGAACTGCACCTGGTATGAGCGTGGCCTGTTGCACCCGTACCTGGACTACGACGAAGTACCGGCCTACCTCAATCGCCTGGTGGACCCGATGGACAACGATGGGTTTGTGCACCTGTCCGACGCGCCGGGCCTGGGCGAAGACATCAATTTCAACTACATCGAGACCAATACGCTCAAGAGCTTCTGACGTGTAAACGGTCAGTTCGGCATACGTTGAGCTGGCCGAGAGCCCTATAAATATAAAAAAGGCACTCTCGCTATGAACATATTCCCTTCGCTGTGGGCGCGGGTATTCGTTGCCGCCCTGGCCGTTACCGCCGTACCTGCAAGCTTTGCCAAAACCCCGGCCGATCAACTGATCGTCGGCATGAGCATGATCAATCTGCTGTCCCTCGACCCGGCGGCCGCCACCGGCCTGGACGTGTCGGAAATCAACGCCAACCTGTATGACATGTTGCTGGTGCAGGACGTCGCCCAGCCAGATCGCCTGGTACCAGCGCTGGCCGAGCGCTGGCAGGTCAGTGAAGACCGCAAGACCCTGACCTTCAACCTGCGCAGTGGGGTGAAGTTCCAGTCCGGCAATGACTTGAGCGCCGAAGACGTCGCCTGGTCGCTGCACCGGGTGCTCAAGCTCAACCTCGCGCTGGCCTCCACCTGGAAGGCCTACGGGTTCACCGCCGAAAACGTCGAGCGCTACATGCGCGCCACGGATGCCAATACGTTCGTGATCGAACTGCCACGGCCGACCGATCCGCTGCTGGTGCTCAACACCCTGGCGACCTCGCCGAGTGCGTTCATCCTCGACCGCAAAAAAGTCCTCGAACACCAGAAAGGCAGCGACATGGGCGCCGCCTGGCTGGTGACCCACGCGGCCGGCAGCGGTGCATTTGTGCTCAATGACTGGCGCGCCAACGATGTCATCCTGATGACCCGCTTCGACGGTTACTGGGGCGGCCCGGCCAAGCTCAAGCGCATCGTGATGCGCAACATGACCGAGTCGCAGTCGTTGCGCCTGATGATCGAGCGCGGCGACCTGGACATTGCCAAAGGTATGTCGGCGCCGGACATCGAAGCCCTGCAAAAAAGTGACAAGGTGCGCACCCAGACCCTGCAACGTGGCACCTTGTATTACGTGGCCCTGAGTGTGAAGCAGCCGATGTTCGCCGATGCGCGTGTGCGCAAGGCCGTGCGTTCGCTGATCGATTACCAGGGCATCAACCAGACGGTCATGCCTCATTACGGCGTGATCAACCAGCGGCCGATGCCGTTGGGTCTGGCGGCGCGCCTGCCGGATCCCGGCTACAAACTCAACGTCGAGCAGGCCAAGGCCTGGCTGGCTGAAGCCGGTTACCCGAACGGCTTCAAGACCACCATTCGCGTGCTGGCCGAACCGCCCTTCATCAACATTGCCTCCAACCTGCAATCGACCCTGGCCCAGGCCGGTATCGAAGCCAGCATCATTACCGGCACCGGTAACCAGATCTACGGCGCCATGCGCGAGCGCACCTTCGACATCATCGTCGGTCGCGGCGGTGGCGGGGCGGAGCGTCATCCCCATTCCAGCCTGCGCACCCTGGTGTACAACCCGGATAACCGCGACGAAGCCAAACTGACCAACTTCCAGGGCTGGCGCACCTCGTTCTACAGCCCTGAACTGAACCAGTTGATTGAGCATGCAGAAGTTGAACCGGATGCCGACAAACAGCTGACGCAGTACCGCGAGATCCAGGCGCAGGTCGATCAGCAGGTCGGGGCCATTTTGCCGGTCTCGCAGATGACCGACACCGTGGTGGTGTACACCGACGTGGCCGACTTCCAGGGCCATACCGCTGCGACCACGCGCTACAAAGACGTCTACAAAAAGCGCTGATCGATTTACCAGGAGCTCACTATGTTTGTTATGACTGCCTCTGTCATGGGCGCTCGCGCTTCCAATACCCTACGGCGCGCCAGCACCGTGTTGGTGACGCTGCTCGGCCTGTTGGCGCTGACCTTTATCATCGGCCGGGTCATGCCGCTTGACCCCGTGCTGGCGGTAGTCGGGCCGGACGCCGACAGCTCCACCTACGACCAGGTGTACCGGTCGATGGGCCTCGACAAGCCGATCTGGACCCAGTTCGGCCTTTACCTCAATGACCTGCTCCACGGTGATTTCGGCAATGCGCTGCTCACCGGCCACCCAGTGCTGGATGACATCCTGCGCGTGTTCCCGGCGACCATCGAACTGGCCACGTTGGCGATCCTGTTCGGCGTGCTGATCGGCTTGCCGCTGGGCGTGTGTGCGGCGAGCAATCAAGGTCGGCTCGGTGACCACGTGGCGCGGGTGATCACCCTGTTCGGTTATTCCACGCCGATTTTCTGGCTGGGCATGATGGGCCTGCTGGTGTTCTACGCCTGGCTCGGCTGGGCTGGCGGCGCGGGGCGCATCGACCTGGCCTACGACGGCATGGTGCCCGAGGTTACCGGCCTGTTGCTGATCGACACCTCACTCGCCCGCGACTGGGATGCCTTCGCCAGCGCTCTGCGGCATATCGTGTTACCGGCGCTGATCCTGGGCCTGAACTCGGTGGCGTACATCAGCCGCATGACCCGCAGTTTCATGCTGGAGCAGTTGTCCCAGGAGTACATCATCACGGCACGGGTCAAGGGTTTGTCCCGGCGCCAAGTGGTGTGGGGGCATGCATTTCGCAACATCCTCGTGCAGTTGCTCACCGTGGTTGCGCTGGCCTACGGCTCGCTGCTCGAAGGTGCGGTGCTGATCGAAACCGTGTTCGCCTGGCCGGGGTTCGGCCAATACCTCACCAGCAGCCTGATGCTCGGTGACATGAACGCGGTGATGGGCTGCGTGCTAGTGATCGGCCTGATTTTCGTCGCGCTCAACCTGATCAGCGATGCCTTGTACAAGGTGTTCGATCCGCGCACTCGTTAAGGCGCTACGCAAAAAAACTATAAAAAGAAGGATTCTTTAATGACGACTGTATTTTCGAAACTGCACCTCGGCCTGCTGACCGCCATCCTCGCCCTCGGCCCGATGACCCTGGCCAGCGCCAAGACCCCGGCCGATCAACTGATCGTCGGCATGAGCATGGTCAACCTGTTCTCCATCGACCCGGCCAACGCGCCCGGCCTGGATGCGTCCGGCGTCAATGCCAACCTTTACGACACGCTGATCAAGCGTGACCAGGGCAACCCGGAAAAACACCTGCCGCAACTGGCCGAACGCTGGGACATCAGCGAGGACGGCAAGCAGGTGACGTTTCATCTGCGCCAGGACGTGAAATTCCATTCGGGCAACCCGCTGACCGCCGAAGATGTGGCGTGGTCGCTGTACCGCGTGATGAAGCTCAACTTCGGCCTGGCGACCACCTGGAAAGCCTACGGCTACAGCGTCGACAACATTCAGGCGCTGATCCGCGCCACGGATGCCCACACCCTGGTGGTCGACCTGCCGCAGACCATGGACCCCTTGTTGTTGGTGGACTCCCTGGCGATCTCGCCCAGTGCCGTGATCGTGGACCGCAAGACCGCCCTGGCCCATGAAAAAAGCGGTGACCTCGGCGCCGGTTGGCTGGTGACGAACGAGGCGGGCAGCGGCCCCTTCGTGCTGACCAAGTGGAGCGCCAACGACTCGCTGCTGCTGACCCGTTTCGATGGCTACTGGGGCGGCGCGGCCAAGCTCAAGCGCGTGGTGGTGCGGCACATGACCGAATCCCAGTCCCTGCGCCTGATGCTCGAACGCGGCGATCTGGATCTGGCCTACGGCATGGCCGCACCGGACATTCGCGCCATCGACGGCTCGGACAAGATCCAGGTGCAGTCGCTGCCACGCGGCACCATGTACTACGTCGCCATGAGCATGAAGCAGCCGGAATTCGCCAAGCCCAAGGTGCGCGAAGCGGTGCGCAACCTGATCGACTACAAAGGCCTGGACCAACAAGTGATGCCGTATTACGGCAAGCTCAACCAGCAGCCGATGCAGTTGGGCCTGGAAGCGCGGCTGCCGGATCCCGGCTATCACATGGACGTGGCCAAGGCGAAAGCCCTGCTGGCAGAGGCCGGTTACCCCGAGGGCTTCAACACCACCATTCGCACGCTGTCGGAGCCGCCGTTCATTGATATCGCTGCGCGCTTGCAAGCCACGCTGGCCGAAGGCGGGATCAAGGCCAGTATCGTCACCGGTACCGGCAACCAGGTGTACGGCGCGATGCGCGCGCGCAATTTCGAGATCATCGTGGCCCGTGGCGCCGAGCGTTACCCGCACCCGTATTTCAGCCTGCGCACCTTTGCCTACAACCCCAACAACAGCGATGACGCCGGCCTGCCGAACTTCCAGGGCTGGCGCGCTTCGTTTTTCAACCCGCAGATCAACAGCCTGATCGACCAGGCTGGCGTGACGCGTGATTCGGCGCAGCGGGTCAGCCTGTACCACCAGGCGCAGAACCTCTACGACCAGCAAGTGGGGCCGATCCTGATGATTTCGCAGATGACCGACACCGTGGTCAGCGCTGCCGACGTCAAGGGTTTCACCGGTGACGATGCCGAGGCCACCCGTTACCTGGGTGTCTACAAGCAGCGTTGAGTGCTTCCAGAATTCACACAGAGAAGATGCTTATGAATGCCAATCTGTCTTCCATCGAATCGGCGACGAAGCGCCCGGTGGATCGCTCGCCAGGCTCCAGCTTCGATGCTTTTTGCAAGAGTGGCCTGCGGGTGTTGCGTCACCTGTTGCGCAACCCCATGACCCTGGCAGGCCTGCTGGTGGCGCTGCTGTTGGTGGTCGTCGCGGCCTTTGCGCCGTGGATCGCCACCCACGATCCGGTGGCGCAGAATCTTGCCAATGCCTTGCAGGCACCGGGCTCGGCGCATTGGTTCGGCACCGATGAATATGGCCGGGACATCTTCAGCCGGCTGGTCTACGGCTCGCGGATCACGCTGTACATCATCGGTCTGGTGACGGTGATTGTGGGGCCGATCGGGTTGTTTATCGGCACCGTATCGGGCTACTTCGGTGGCGCGGTCGACACCGTGTTCATGCGCCTGACCGACATCTTCATCTCCTTCCCCAGCCTGGTCCTGGCCCTGGCCTTTATCGCGGCGCTCGGCCCTGGCCTGGAACATGCGGTGGTGGCGATAGCCTTGACCTCCTGGCCACCGATTGCGCGGCTGGCGCGGGCTGAAACCCTGTCCTTGCGTAACGCTGATTTCGTCGTCGCGGTGGAGCTGCAAGGCGCCTCGCCGGCGCGGATTATCCTGCGCCATATCGTGCCGATGTGCCTGTCCTCGGTGATCATCCGCCTGACCATGAACATGGCGGGGATCATCCTCACCGCTGCGGCACTGGGCTTTCTAGGCCTGGGCGCCCAGGCGCCGCTGCCGGAGTGGGGCGCAATGATCTCCACTGGCCGCCGCTACATGCTCGAATGCTGGTGGCTGGTGGCGGTGCCAGGGGCGGCGATCATGCTGGTCAGCCTGGCTTTCAACCTGTTGGGCGATGGCCTGCGGGACATCCTTGATCCGCGCAGCGAATAATCGGAGGAACACCTGATGTCCGCCATCAAACTGAATGTCGAAGGGCTTAACGTGCGCTTCGTCAGTGGCCAGAAAGAAACCCACGCCGTGCGCGATGTGTCCTTCACCTTGGGCCGTGAAAAACTGGCGATTGTCGGTGAGTCCGGCTCCGGTAAATCCACCGTGGGCCGCAGCCTGCTCAAGCTGCATCCGCCCAGCGCCAGGATCACCGCCAAGGCCATGGCGTTTGGCGAGGTCGACCTGCTGTCGGCCAGTGAAAAAGCCATGCAGAAGATTCGCGGCCAGCGCATCTCGATGATCATGCAGGACCCCAAGTATTCGCTGAACCCAGTGGTCAAGGTCGGCGACCAGATCGCCGAAGCCTACCTGGCTCACCACAAGGCCAGCCGCAGCGATGCCCGCGAGCGCGTGCTGCAGATGCTGGAGCAGGTGCACATCCGCGACCCGCAGCGCGTCTATAACCTGTACCCCCACGAAGTCTCCGGCGGCATGGGGCAGCGCATCATGATCGCGATGATGGTGATCACCCGTCCGGAAGTGATCATCGCCGACGAGCCCACCTCGGCCCTGGATGTCTCGGTGCGCCAACAAGTGCTCAACGTGCTGGAAGAGTTGGTGGACCAGCAGCAGATGGGGCTGATCTTCGTCAGCCACGACCTCAACCTGGTGCGCAACTACTGCGACCGCGTGCTGGTGATGTATGCCGGGCGCGTCGTCGAATCCCTGGCCGCCTGTGACCTGCACTACGCCGAGCACCCCTACACCCGTGGCCTGCTGGCCGCGCTGCCGAGCATGGATAACCGCCGTGCGCACCTGCCGGTGCTCAAGCGCGATCCTCTCTGGCTGACCCAATAAGGAACCCGACCATGCCCATGATCCAAGCGCACGCCTTGAACCTGAGCTTCGGCACAGGCGCTGCCATCAACCAAGTGCTGCACGATGTGAGCCTGAGTGTTGCCGACGGAGAATCGTTCGGCCTGGTGGGGGAGTCCGGCTCGGGCAAGACCACCGTGCTGCGCTGCCTGGCCGGGCAATACCGGCACTGGAACGGCGAGCTGAGCATTGCCGGCGCGCCGTTGCATCACAAAATTTCCAAGGAGCACTTTCGCAAGGTGCAAATGGTCTTCCAGGATCCTTACGGCTCCTTGCACCCTCGACACACCATCGACACCGCATTGCGCGAGCCGCTGATTATCCACGGGGTAGGGGACAAGGACGACCGCATCAACGAGATCCTGCTCAAGGTTGGCCTGAACGACAGTTTCCGCTTTCGCTACCCGCACCAACTGTCCGGCGGGCAGCGCCAGCGCGTGGCAATTGCGCGGGCCTTGATCCTGGAGCCACGGGTGCTGTTGCTGGATGAACCGACCTCGGCGCTGGATGTGTCGGTCCAGGCCGAGATTCTCAACCTGCTGGCGGACCTGCGTCAGCGCGAGAAACTCACCTACTTGTTGGTGACCCATGACCTGGGCGTGGTGACTCACTTGTGCGACCGGGTGGCGGTGATGCAGCACGGCAAGATCGTCGAACTGCTCGACTGTCAGGCCCTGAGCCAGGACCAGGCGGAGCACGATTACACGCGCATGCTGGTGCAGGCCAGCCGTGACTTCAGTCAGGAGTCCGAGCGGCGACGTGTGGGCTAAAAGCACTAGTCATCGTATGACTTGGCTTTAGTTGATTTATTTATTGGTGTGAATAAATGCTTATTTCATTGGGTTTAATGGCATTTTAACCATGAAGGGCGTTTAGAGGGTAGCATTACTATTTTTGTAGTTGTACGATGACGTACCTCTTAAGGTATTCCATTCAAATTTCGAATAAAGGTTTGCGAACATGACGCCACAAGAACTAAAAACAGTCCTGTCTTCCGGCTTGCTCTCGTTCCCGGTCACTGACTTTGATGCCGCCGGCGACTTCCGCGCCGACACCTACGCTCGCCGCCTGGAATGGCTGGCGCCTTATGGCGCCAGTGCGTTGTTCGCGGCAGGGGGCACCGGGGAATTCTTCTCCCTGGAGTCCAAGGAATACACGCAGATCATCAAGACTGCCGTGGACACCTGCAAAGGTCAGGTGCCAATCCTCGCCGGTGCCGGTGGCCCGACGCGCCAAGCCATCGCTTACGCCCAGGAAGCCGAGCGCCTGGGCGCCGCGGGTATTTTGCTGATGCCCCATTACCTCACCGAAGCCAGCCAGAAGGGCTTGGTGGCGCACGTTGAGCAAGTGTGCAACTCGGTGGATTTCGGCGTGGTGGTGTACAACCGCAACCTGTGCCGCCTCAACGCCGACAGCCTGGAACAGCTGGCCGAGCGCTGCCCGAACCTGATCGGCTTCAAGGATGGCATTGGTGAGGTCGAATCCATGGTCAGCATCCGCCGTCGCCTGGGCGACCGCCTGACCTACCTCGGCGGCCTGCCGACTGCCGAAGTCTACGCCGCTGCCTACAAAGCCCTCGGCGTGCCGGTCTATTCCTCGGCGGTGTTCAACTTCATCCCGAAAACCGCGATGGACTTCTACCGCGCCGTGGCTGCCGACGACCACGCGACCGTGGGCCGTTTGATTGATGATTTTTTCCTGCCGTACCTGGCGATTCGCAACCGCTGTGAAGGTTATGGCGTGAGCATCGTCAAGGCCGGTGCGCGTTTGGTTGGCCATGACGCCGGCCCGGTACGTGCGCCGCTGACCGACTTGCTGCCCGATGAAGTGGAGCAACTGGCGGTGCTGATCGAGGCCCTCGGCGCCCAGTAAGGCGCGTACGAACCTCCAATTTAGGAGCTGTCGAGCCCCAGCGAGGCTGCGATGGGATCGCTGCGGTGTGTCGGCAAAACCGAGTCGCCTGCATCGCAGCCTCGCTAAAGCTCGACAGCTCCTACGGGGATTGCTGGGGGAATAGATTCAACCTTCCTCAATCGCAGCCAATACCTCGAAGCTTCCACGCAACAGATGCAGCCCTTCAACGTGAATACCGGCAAAAACAAGGAGAACAACATGCCGTATAAACCCTCAGCGCATTGCGCGCTTGCCCTTATCGCCCTCGGTTGCAGCCCGCTGTCCTGGGCGCTGCAAGCACCGTCAAAACTGCAAGTACCCACCCTGGCCTATGACGATCAGCAGATCATCCTGGTCTGGGAGAAGCCTGCCGATCATGGCGGCATCCAGGATTACCACGTGTACGCCAACGGCGTGTTGTTGGGCAGTGCCAACGCCAACAACGATCAGGTGTCACCGGCCAAGCCCTATATCGACCAGTTCTACCGCCAGGACACGGCCAACTTCCACCATCGCATCGGCATTCACAGCTACACCGCCCAAGGCTTGAAGCCCGACACGGCCTACCGTTTCACCGTGCGTTCGGTGGACGCAAACGGCAAGGAGTCGGCAGACAGCGCCCCCGTACAGCAACGCACCACCCAGGTTGCGGCACTGTTTGACGTGAAAAAATACGGCGCCAAAGGCGACGGCAGCCACCTTGATACCCAGGCGATCCAGAACGCCATTGATGCCTGCACCCCAGGCTGCAAAGTCCTGCTGCCCAAAGGTACCTATAAAAGCGGCGCGCTCTACCTCAAGAGCAACATGACCCTGGAGATCGCCGAAGGCGCGACCCTGCTCGGTTCCGAACGCGCTGAAGATTACCCGTTGGCCGGTTATATCCAGTACCCGTATTCCACCACCGTGCGCCCAGCCTCGCTGATCAACGCGTTGCCCCGCGATCCGCGCCAGCATCAAACGTTCGAAAACATCCGCATCGTCGGCAAGGGCACCCTCGACGGCAACGGCTGGAAGCGCAACGCCGACGTCATCGACGAGCGCGGCCAGGCGCTGCCGTTCTACCTGCCCAGCGACAACACCCGCTATGCCCAGGACGGCATCCTCGCCAAGGCCCAGGTCGAGCAAGCTGTGGCACGGGGCATGAACGTCAAGGACGCCTATGGGCAGATGCGTTCCTCGTTGATTACCCTGCGCAACGTCAAGAACGTGTTCTACGGCGGCTTCACCGTACTCAACCCGGCGTTCCACGGCATCATGAACCTGGAGACTGAAAACGTGGTGCTGGCCAACACCACCCACAAGACCTACGACGCCAACAACGGCGACGGCATCGAATTCGCCAACAGCAAGGGCGCGATGGTCTTCAACAACTTCTTCGACACCGGCGACGACTGCGTCAACTTCGCCGCCGGCACCGGTGCGAATGCCGTGCACCAGCCGCCTCAGGAAGATGCGTGGATTTTCAACAACTACTTCCGCAAGGGCCACGGCATGGTGGTGGCTGGCAGTCATACAGGCGCATGGATCCAGAACATCCTGGCTGAAGACAACGTCTCCGACGGCACCGACGCCGGGCTGCGCATGAAAAGCACCAACTTCATGGGCGGTGGTGCGCGCAACGTCACCTTCCGTGATTCGGCGATTCGCAACACGGTCAAGCAGGCCTTCATCTTCACCCTTGACTACAACGACCCCAACGCCAAACTCGACTACGAGCGCTCAACAATTGCCGGGCAGTTCAAGGACATCCGCGTGAGCGATGTCAGCGTGGAAAACGCCCAAGGCGCGGCGATCGAAGTCAAGGGCGATGCTGCGCACAGCGCCTACCATGAGGGCTTGGTGTTTGAGCGCGTGCATTTCAGCGGCGCGGCCAAGGCGCGTATCGATGGGTTGAAAGACTCACGCTTCGAGCACGTGGTGTTCAGCCAGACCGGCGGCGCCAATCCGTGGCAAGTGAGCGGTAGCCAAGGGGTGGTCTTCAAGGACGTGCAACCGACGCCCTGAACCACCATATTCTTGTGGTGAGCGGCTTTTGTGGTGAGCGGGCTTGCCCCGCGCTGGGCTGCGTAGCAGCCCCAAAACCTTCACCTCGCTTAATTCTGGCACTCTGCGGTGGCCTTGTTGGGGCTGCTGCGCAGCCCAGCGCGGGGCAAGCCCGCTCACTACAGGGTTGTGTGACATTAGCCAGCAGTTACTTATAAAGATTGATAGCATTGGGCCACTTATCTCGAGTATTCCTTATGCTTCCTGGCCATATCCGCGTACTTGTCCTGGGCCTCGTGTTGATGCTGTCGAGCCTGTCCGCCCTGGCGGCCAATACCCCTTGCTCCGGTCGCAAGGGGGGCATTGCCGGGTGTGATGGCGATGTCTTCCTCTGCAACGACGGCTCCATCAGCGCCTCGAAAAGAAGTTGCACCGCCTATACCGGCAACCGCTTGGCACGCCCCGCTGTGCAACCGCTGCAAGGTCGTTCAGAGAGCTGCAGCTGCGGTAGCGGTACTTACTGCACCGGGCCACGGGGCGGGGTGTTCTGCCTTACGCCCTCCGGACAGAAAAGTTATCGGCGCCACTGACCTCTAACTAAATAGTTGGCTGTGGCGGAAATGAGGGACGAAATAGCGGTTTGCCATTCAATTTTCATAAAAGCGTAACAATGCTGCTGCAAAGTTCCGGGAGCCCGTAATCACAAGGATTTCCCTGAATGAAACGTCTGATGAAGTCTGCTGCACTCGCCGTTGCGGTTTCTCTCAGTGCCACCTCGGTATTTGCTGCCGAAAACGTCCGTCTGACAGGTTCTGGCGCCAGCTTCCCTGCGCCGATCTACCTCACCTGGTTCAAGGATTTCAGCAAGAAGACCGCTGGTGTCACGGTTGACTACCAATCCAAGGGGAGCGGGGCGGGTGTCCAGGACTTCCTGAACAAAACCGTGGACTTCGCCGCCAGTGACTCGGCCATGAAAGATGAAGACATCGCCAAGGTCGCCGAAGGCGTGCAGCTTCTGCCGATGACCGCGGGCGAGATCGTGCTGGCGTTCAACCTGCCAGGCAATCCCAAAGAGCTGAAGTTGCCCCGCGATGTGTACTCCAACATCTTCCTGGGCAAGATCACCAAGTGGAGCGATCCGCAGATCGTCGCCGCCAACCCTGGCCTGAAGCTGCCGGATATGCCGATCACCGTGGTCGTGCGTGCAGACTCCAGCGGCACCACTGCGGTATTCACCAAGCACTTGGCGGCCATCAATCCGCAGTTCCAGAAGGACCTGGGTGAAGGCAACACCGTTAACTGGCCCGCCAGCGACAAATTCATCAAATCGCCGAAGAACGACGGTGTGACCGCCACCGTACGCCAGACTCCGGGCGCGATTGGCTACATCGAATACGGCTTCGCCAAACTGGCCAAGGTTAACTTTGCCCAGCTGCAGAACAAGGCCGGCAAGTACGTGGTCCCTAACGCCGAAAGCGGTGCCGAAGCGCTGGCCGCAGTGAAGATGCCGGAAAGCCTGGTGGCCTGGCTGCCGGATCCGGACGGTGCCAAGTCCTACCCGATCACGTCCTACACCTGGATGATCTTCCGCAAGGACAACGGCAACCCGGCCAAGGCCAAGGCCATGCGTGACATGGTCGAATACAGCCTGACCGAAGGGCAGAAAATCGCCGACTCGATGGGCTATATCCCGCTGCCGCAATCGGTGGTTGATCAGGTTCGCAAAGCGTCCGCCAACATTCAGTAACGCTCGTGTGGCCTCTCTTGGCGGGCGCTGTGAGCCCCGCCGGGAGAGTTACCCCCCTGTTCCGGAATCAGCCAATGAACACACCGTTTGTCGTACCGGGTAACCCGGACTCTGCCTGCCAGCCACCTTCGACGAAGGATTTCCTGGTTGATCGCACCTTCCGTGCGCTTGCGCGGATAGGCGTGGTGCTGGTGCTGGCGCTGGTGTTTGCGCTGGTGTTTGAAGTGGGGCGCAAGGCCCTCCCAGGCATGGAGAAGCACGGCTTTGACGTGCTGTTCGGCAGCGTCTGGGATGTCAATCAAGGCAAGTACGGCATTCTGCCGGCCATCTGGGGCACGCTCTACAGTGCCTTTATCGCGTTGCTGATTGCCGGTGTTTTTGGCGTCAGCATGGCGATTTTTCTCACTCAGGATTTCTTGCCGGCGAAGCTGGCGGCGGTGTTTCGTACCATCGTCGAACTGCTCGCGGCCATCCCCAGCGTCGTTTACGGCCTGTGGGGCATTTACGTGGTCATCCCGGCGATTCGGCCGCTGACCGCATGGTTGAACAGCGAACTGGGCTGGATCCCTTTTTTCGGCACCTCGTTGAGCGGGCCGGGGCTGCTCCCAGCCGCGCTGGTGCTGGCGATCATGATTCTGCCGACCATCGCGGCCGTGTCCCAGGACGCCCTCACCGCCGTCCCCATGAAAACCAAGCAGGCCGCCTACGGCATGGGCACCACCCACTGGGAAGCGATTCTCAAAGTGATGGTGCCGTCCGCCGCTACCGGCATCTTCGGTTCCCTGGTGTTGGGCCTGGGCCGCGCCCTCGGTGAAACCATGGCGCTGGCCATGCTGGTGGGCAACGCCAACAACATCTCGCTTTCGCTGTTCGCGCCGGCCAACACCCTGGCGGCGTTGCTGGCGCTGAACTTCCCCGAAGCCGGGCCGAACGAGATCGAGGTGCTGATGTACGCCGCACTGGTGCTGATGTTGATCACGCTGATCGTCAACATCTTCGGCTCCATGATCATGATGTACGCCCAACGGGGTAATAAGTGATGACTGATCTTTCTGCTGCAACCGACCTGACGTCTCCCGCCGGTGCGCTGCCCAGCCTGCAACGCCGGTTCGAAGGCCGTGCCCTGCGCAGCCTGGTGTTGACGACCCTGGTGTGGACCGGCGCGCTGCTGGCCAGCGTGCCGCTGATTTCCGTGCTCTACATGCTGATCATGCGCGGCGGGGCGCGCCTGAGCCTTGAAGTATTCACCGAACTGCCGCCCACCGGTTTCGAGACCGGCGGCGGTTTCGGCAACGCCATGGCCGGTACCTTCGTGATGGTTGGCATCGCCGCAGCCATTGCGGTGCCGGTTGGCATCATGGCGGCGATCTTCCTCGCCGAACTGGGCCCGGAGAGCAAACTGGCGAACGCCGCGCGCTTCGCCGCGAAGATGCTCACCGGCCTGCCTTCGATCCTGGCCGGTGTGTTTGCCTACGCCTTGGTGGTGATGACCACCGGCACCTACTCGGCTCCGGCCGGTGGCGTGGCGCTGGCGGTGCTGATGCTGCCCATCGTGGTGCTGACCGCTGAAGAGTCGATGCGCATGGTGCCCAAGATCATGAAGGACGCCGCCTACGGCATGGGCTGCACCCGCTCCCAGGTGATCTGGAAAATCGTCCTGCCCACCGGCCTGCCGGCCATCCTCACCGGCGTGATGCTCGCCGTGGCCCGCGCCGCAGGCGAAACCGCGCCGCTGTTGTTTACCGCGCTGTTCAGCAACTACTGGATCTACCACGACGGCAGCCTGGCGGTGATGAACCCGACGGCTTCGCTGGCCGTGCTGATCTACAACTTCTCCGGCATGCCCTTCGACAACCAGCTTGAACTCGCCTGGGCGGCGTCGCTGGTACTGGTAATGATCGTGCTGGTCGTGAACATCGTGAGCCGTATTTTCGGCAAGCCAAAGTATTGAAAACGGGAGCACCTGAATCTTGAACGTATCAACTGCGCAAATAGCCGCTCCGTTTGTCACCCAGGCGCCTGTGGTCATGGACTGCAAGCTGGACAAGATCTTCTACGGCAACTTCATGGCTGTGCGTGACAGCCATGTGCCGATCGAAAAGAACAAGATCACCGGCTTCATCGGGCCGTCCGGCTGCGGTAAAAGTACCGTGCTGCGCAGCCTCAACCGTATGAACGACCTGGTCAAAGGCTTCCGCTTCGAGGGCCATGTGCACTTCCTCGGGCAGGACGTCTACGGCAAGGGCGTGGACCCGGTGGTGGTGCGCCGCTATATCGGCATGGTGTTCCAGCAGCCGAACCCGTTCTCCATGAGCATCTTCGATAACGTGGCCTTTGGCCTGCGCCTGAACCGCTACAAAGGCGACCTGGGCGACCGCGTCAAGCACGCCCTGCAAGGCGCCGCGCTGTGGGATGAGGTCAAGGACAAGCTCAAGGTCAGCGGCCTGTCGCTGTCCGGTGGCCAGCAGCAGCGCTTGTGCATTGCCCGCG
This sequence comes from Pseudomonas sp. SR18, assembly GCF_023701505.1. Lineage (NCBI taxonomy): Bacteria > Pseudomonadati > Pseudomonadota > Gammaproteobacteria > Pseudomonadales > Pseudomonadaceae > Pseudomonas > Pseudomonas sp. SR18. The sequence goes on from NZ_JAMQAU010000011.1 coordinate 124,227, forward strand.
CCATCGCCACCGAGCCGGAAGTGCTGTTGCTCGACGAACCGTGCTCGGCGCTTGACCCGATTGCCACGCGCCGGGTCGAAGAGTTGATGGTCGAGCTGAAGAAGGACTACACCATCGCCCTGGTGACCCACAACATGCAGCAGGCCATCCGTGTGGCCGACACCACGGCGTTTTTCTCGGTGGATATTTCCCAGGGCACGCGCACCGGCTATCTGGTTGAGATGGGCCCAACGGCGCAGATTTTCGAGAACCCGCGCGAGCAAATGACCGGGGACTACATCACGGGTAAGTTCAGCTGATGCCTGCAACGCGACGCCTTGATCTGCCTGCGATTGAACGCGCACTGCGTGAGGTGCAGCAGCGCTTTGCCGCGCTCAGCCAGGACTTCACCGAGCCACGCGACCCATTGACTGACGAAGTGCTGCACAACGTGCTTGAAGGCTATGCGCTGATTGACGATTATGTGGCGCGGGGCGTCGACCTGTTTGACCTTCAGCAACTGAACCTGATGCTGGAGATCAACGCCACCGTACTCTGTGGCAGCGACCCGAGCCGTCGCCTGGAATACGCCCAGCACCTGGCGGCGACCGAAGAACACTTCTTCAACAACGTCGAGGGCGGCATCAAGGACTTGTACAACTGGTACTGCGCGTATCGCAGTGAATCGGTGTGGAAGCGCGCAGCCGGGGTGTATGTGCGCATCCTCAGCAAGCCGCAGTTGTTTATTGAAGGCAACCACCGCAGCGGCTCGCTGATCGTCAGCTATCTGCTGATGCGTGCGGGTTTGCCGCCGTTCGTGCTGTCGCTGGAGAACGCCGAGGGTTACTTCAACCCTTCGTCGGTCATCCGCAACTCAGCCAAACATGGAGTCAAGGCGTTGTACGAATTGCCCAAGATCAAGAAAAAATACGCCGCCTTCCTGGAAGAACAGGCACCGGATCCAATGAGGTTTTTTCTCCAGGACACGCCCTTGCCCGCCTATCAAGGGGGCCATTGATGAGCGGTTCTCGGCTGTTCGCCAGGGCAGGGCAGGCCATGCAGCGCCTCCTCCCGACGCAGTTGCTCAAGCGCCCGCGCATCCGTATTTCATTCGACATAGACGACACCCTGGCCTGCCAGCTCCACCACTGCGACGTCGAGCCGAGCCGGCTGCCAGCCTGCGTGCACCGCTGGCTGGGTGAGCCGCTGCGCATCGGCACACGCTCCCTGACCCGCGAACTGCGCCGCCAGGGTTGCAGCGTCTGGGTCTACACCTCGTCCGGGCGTACGCCGTCCTATATCCGGCGCTGGCTGATGCTGTACGGCATCCGCGTCGACGGCGTGGTCAACAGCGTGCTGCACAACCAGGCGCTGACAGCGCACGGGCTGTCGAACGCACCGTCGAAATTCCCACCGGCCTTCGACATCGACCTGCACGTGGATGACTCCGAAGGCGTGCACAGTGAAGGCCAGGACCACGGTTTTCGCGTAGTCGTGGTAGACCCCCAGGATGAGCAGTGGGCGCAGCGGGTATTGGATGCCGTCGCACAGCTTCAGGCACAGCTAGCCCGTCAGCAACCGCACCGGCACACACCAACCCCGCGGAGTTCACGCGGGCTTTTTCTGCCTGAGGCGCTTTGACCGCCAGGTATGCCCTGGTCGACCTCGGTATAAGCCTTGGTCAATCGACCTATCTGGATGTTCCCAGCACTCGATTCAGCTCGCCAGCGACAGCGATGAGCTGCTGTTCAAGCGCTTCAACCTCAGAGAGGCTGATGCCATTGTTGATAACGTGCAGGGTTTTAGCCCGCTTCTTGGGGGCGGGAGCCAGATTGTGTGCTTGTTGCGAAATCAACGCCTGACGCAACAGATTGTTGATCACGGTCTGATAGCCCGTACCGGCGCTTTCGGCGCGTTCACGGGCGGCTTCGATTACCGCGTCGTCAAGCATGATGGTGATGCGGGTCTTGCCCTTGTTGCTGGCGACAGCACCACGTTTGCCGTGGGTGAAATCGTATTCGTCTTTCATTGTTCAAGCCTCCAGATAACGACGCCGTTCATTTCTTGATGCGAGCCTGGCGCTGATAACGCGTACGAAATTTGGATCGCGATAAGTGTACGTCACTACCAGAATTCGTCCCCTCGCGTCGCTGCCCATGGTCACCCAGCGCTCTTCATCGTGATCGGGGTCTTGTATGGTCAGGGCCATCTCATCGTTGAACACCGGTTCTGCGTCGGCCAGGGTTATGCCCTTGTGCTTTTGCTGATTTGCGATGTTTTTTGCCTCATCGTATTGAATCCTGAATCTCTTCATTATGCATACTTTATATGTATTAAAAAGCAGTTGAAGAAACCGTCAGTCAGGAAGATGGCCAGCTATAAATAGCGGCAGTGTGAATTTGCCATGTTCCGCTCGGTCAGTTGGGTCTCGATCTTGCTGAAATTGCCAACATATTTGCGCGCGTAATGGCCAATCCGTTGCGTAGAAGGATTCTTTTTTGATTGTCAGAATAGGCGAACTTGAACCGGCGAGTAGTCAGATAGGTCAGCATGCACGGGGCCGGGTCAATACCAAGTTTGTGCACATTGCCCTTTATTCCGCGGCATGCTCAGGTTAATGACCACGCCGTGGAAAGGGTCGCAAGAGCGACCTTCAACGCATATGCAAAATAATCGGGCTGCTGCTTGCCGGGTCTGTATGCCCGCGTAGTTTGCCCACCGCCTTGGCGTCCACCGCGCCGCCCTGGTTACCCCAAGTACTGCGCACAAACGTCAGCACCTCGGCGATTTCCTGGTCGGACAATTGCTCGCGAAACGCCGGCATGCGGTAGGCATCCGGCACGCCAGCGGCGACCACGCGTTGTGCGCCATTGAGGGTGATGTTGATCGCTGACGCCGTCTCCTTGACCAAGGCCGAAGTGGCGCCCGCGAGAGGTGGCATCCACTCGGGCTGGCCTTTGCCGTCTGCGCCATGGCACGAGGCGCAGCGGGTGGCGTAGGTGTGGGCGCCGGGGACGTCCTGGCGCACGGCGGCGGTTACGTACTGCCAAGGCGTGCCGTCGCGCTGCGGGTCGCCGGGCAGCGACTTGAGGTAGCGGGCGATGGCGGCCAGGTCGTCGTCGGTCATGAACTGCGTGGAGTTGTTGAACGCCTCGGTCATCGAGCCATAGACCACCGCGTGCTGGTTGCGGCCGGTCTTGAGGAACTGCACGATCTGCGGCTCGCTCCAGCGACCCAAACCGCTGTTGGGGTCCTGGCGCAGGCTGGGTGCGTACCAGCCATCGAGCAGGGCGCCGGCGAGGAACGGCTTGCCGGATTCATCCAAAGCCTTTTCGTTGAACGCCAGGCCACGCGGTGTGTGGCAACTGCCGCAGTGGCCTGGGCCTTGGACGATATAGGCGCCGCGATTCCACAGCGCATCCTGGTTGGGGTTGGCGGCGTAGGTGGCGGTCGGTGCAAACACGCCGTTCCACAGGGCGATGGGCCAGCGCATGTTCAGCGGCCAGGGAATATCGCTGGGGATATTCGGCTGGTTGGCCGGTTGCACGCCTTTCATGAAAAACGCGTACAGCGCCTGGATATCGTCGTCGCTGAGCTTGGCATACGACGGATAGGGCATGGCCGGATAGAGCCGGCGGCCGCCCGGTGCCACGCCGTGACGCACTGCGCGATCAAAATCGGCCAGGCTGTAAGTGCCGATCCCGTGGGTGCGGTCCGGGGTGATGTTGGTGGCGTGAAGCGCTCCCAACGGCGTGGCCATTTCCAGGCCACCGGCGAACGGTGCCTTGCCGGCCAGGCTGTGGCAGGCCACGCAGTCGCTGACGCGGGCGACGTACTCGCCACGACTGACCAGGGCCGGGTCGGCACTGGCTGCCTGTGGCGCTTCAAACGGTGTAGCGGGTTGGCGGCTGACATACCAGGCCAGCAGGCCGGCGGCGACGACGCAGGGCAGCGCGAGCCAGCCTACGGTTCTTGCGAATCGACGGTTGTTCATGGGCGGTCTCGCTCGGTTAGCTGAAGGTGTGTCGGCTTAATGGCAGGCTGCGCACGCGCTGGCCGGTCAATTGCGCCACCGCGTTGACCACCGCCGGCGCCACAGCGGGGAGCGGAGGCTCACCGATGCCGCCCATCTTTTCACCACTCTCGATGATCTTTACATGCACCTGCGCCATGCGGGACGGCGGCAGGATCGGGTAAAGGTCGTAATTGCGCGCCCGTGGCTTGCCGTCCACGTACACCGCTTCCTCCAGCAAGGTTTGCGACAGGCCCAGGGCCACCGCGCCGTTGACCTGCGCCTGGACAATCGCCGGGTTGACGATGCTGCCAGGGTCGATGGCTTCCCAGATGTGGTGCACTTTTACCTGGCCGTGTTCAATCGACACCTCGGCAATCACCGCAGCGTGGGAGCCGAACGGCGAGGCCATGGCCACGCCACGCGCCCGTCGTGTGCCGTCTTCGGCGGTGTAGGGGCCGCGTTTCCAGCCGCCGGACAACTCGCCCACGGCCTTGAGCAAGGTGGTCAGCCGGGGGTTGTCACGCAGCAGATGCAGGCGCAACTCATAGGGGTCGCGCTTGCCCTGGTCCGCCAGTTCATCGAGGAACGCTTCGTAGAAGAAGTCATTCAGCGAGTTACCCACCGAGCGCCAGTAGCCGAGCATGGCCGGGCCTTTGACGTAAATCTGCGCGATGCGTTTGTTGGGGATGGCGTAGCTCTTGCCCGACAAACCTTCGAGGGCGGTGGGGTCGAGTTTTTCGCCCTGTTTGCCGGCGATGGCTTCGCTGGGGCCTTCGGTGGCGCTGACCGCTTCGATGGCGACGGGCAGGCCGTCGGCATCCAGCGCGGCGCGGAACTTGACCACCGCAACCGGGCGCAGCACATCGCGCAGGAACTCTTCTTCACGGCTCCAGATCAGCTTGACCGGACGGCCCACCGCCTTGGCCAGGGCAATGGCCTGCGGGTAAGGGCTGGCCGAGTCATACAGGAAGTGCCGACCGAAAAAACCGCCCAGCAGCGGCGAATGCAGGTTGATCTGCTCGGGCGCCAGGCCGGTGCGCTTGGCGATGTCGGCACGGAACATGTCCGGCGCCTGGTTAGGCAGCCAGATGTCCAGGGTGCCGTCGGGGTTGAAACGCGCCAGTGCTGAAGGCGGCTCCAACTGGGCGTGGTTGACGTACTGGTTGTGGTAGGTGGCCTCGACCTGGGTCTTGGCGTTTTTCAGTGCGCCGGCCACATCGCCTTCGTTTTCCTCGTCACGGGCCGGGCCTTGCTGGGCCGCGAGGAAGTCGCGAAAACCATCGCTGGAAAAGTCAGCGGGCATGGCGCGGACTTTGGAGTCGGCAGTCGGTTCCAGCCAGTCGACCTGGATGGCTTCCACCGCACGCTTGGCATGCCACCAGCGTTCGGCGACGACCGCCACGGCGCCGGGCAGTTGATGCACCGAGTGCACGCCGGGCATGGCTTCGACCTGCGCCTGGTTGCGCAGGCTGCCCACGGTCATGCCCAGGCGCGGCGCGTGCTGCACGGCGGCGTGGAGCATGTCGTCGACTTTCAGGTCGATGCTGTACAGCGCTTTGCCGGTGGATTTGTCGTAGGCGTCTACACGCTTGACCGGTTTACCGATCCAGCGGAATTGGCTCGGGTCGCGCAGGGTGATGCTTGCGGCGTCAGGCACTGGCATGTCCAGGGCGCGGCTGGCCAACTCGCCGTAGCCCAGGGAACGGCCGGATGCAGCGTGAATCACGCGGCCGGGTTGGGTGGTCAGCTCACCCACGGGCACACCGAGTTGCTCGGCACCGGCCTGCAGCAACATGGCGCGGGCGAGGGCACCGAGGCGGCGCATGGTCGGGTAGCTCATGCGCACCGACATGCTGCCGCCGGTGATGCGCATGCCGTTGTCCATCACCACATAGGCTTCGCCGGGTGGCGCGGCTTCGACGATGAAGGTGGCCGGGTCGGCGTCGAGTTCTTCGCCGACAATCTGCGCCATGGCGGTGTGGGTGCCTTGACCGCCTTCCATAAAGGGGCTGAGCAAACGCACAGTGCCGTCCGGGCGAATCTCCAGGAATGCCGGCACCTGCGTACCGCGTTCGGCTGCGGCGCCGGTGGCCGCCTGCACCCGGCCCGAGCCGAGTGGCAGGCCGAAACCGATGACCAACGCACCCACGGCGGTACTCGCCAGGAAGCGCCGACGCGACAGGTTGACAGGCTCACCCGGGATGAATGCTGGCGTATTCATCAGGCAGTCTCCTTCCCGGTGGCCAAGTGATCCATGGCTGCATGGATGGCGTTGTAGGTGCCGCACCGGCACAGGTTGACCATCGCCGCGTCGATCTGCGCTTTGGTGGGCGCCGGGGTGTGCTTGAGCAGCGCGGTGGCGGCCATCACTTGCCCGGACTGGCAATAACCGCATTGCGCGACCTGGTGCTCGACCCAGGCGCTGACCACGCGCTTGCCCACGTCATCGGCTTCGATGGCCTCGATGGTAGTGATCTCGCGGCCAACGACCCCGGCCACCGGGGTGACGCACGAACGCACCACATTGCCGTCCACCAGCACCGAACAGGCGCCGCACTGGGCCAGGCCGCAGCCGTATTTGGTGCCGGTCATGCCCAGATTGTCGCGGATCACCCACAGCAGGGGCGTGTCGGCTTCGGCATCGACCTGATAGGCCTTTTGGTTGATACGTAATTCCATGGCTGGCTCACCTGCTGATCATCGGTTGGTGGTGCTGATTTCTTATAGGAGTGGTGCGACTGCAAGTCGCCCATCGTCGAACTCTAGACCACTGCGCGGGGGGGATCTATGCGATAGCCGTGATGTTCAGAGGATCAGGCAAGGATTCAACAGGATTGGGTCATAGTTTCTTTTTCGGCAACACTAGACACTCCTATGGAGTGTGCTGCTTTTGGGATGACCAAGGCGTGACCGGTGAAGGACAATGCAAGAAAACCGAGCACATGAGTGAGGTGACCGCCCAGTCAGTCATGGCCGCTTAAGAACGCTAGGCCCTCAGGCATCAGAGTAATAAAGAAGGGCGGTGATTGAACTAGGAATATCTTACTGTATTTAAATGCCTTGGTGAATGTTTCTATTATTTGTTTTTGAATCCGCCATTGCAGTACCAGTTGCTCTTTATAAGCGCATCATATAAGGCGGTTTTCCACGAGTTCATATGATTTTCAATTTCGACATCAAGGGTTTCGTGTAGCCTGTCTCGAATTTTTTTTGGCGTGTCGTTAGCATGATATCTAGCTAGGCTCGGACTCAATCCGGAAAGCTCTTTTCCCGCCTCCACAGCAAATCTGCTTTTGAGGCTGAAGCTCTTAAAGTGGTGTCTAGTGCGAGTTTTTGCTGAGTCGCTCCAATGATGAGGACATGACACATAAAACTGAACTGTAGCAGGTGAAGTTTCAACAACTTTTGCAAAAAGCCACTGCTCCTTTATGAATTGCCCACCATCATAGTAAGGGTGAAGTGGCTGCTCACCTTCAGTCACAGAGTATAGCGCGTTCTTGCATCCTTCATTGCAATCTCTGCATGCCGGTATTAAGTTTGGAATGGTAACTGAGAATTGAGGGTATTTTGCTTTTGGTAGATAGTGGTCAATGGTGTATATGTGGCCAAAACCGCAGTAAGGACATAGTTGCGTTGGTATACTTAGCAGTAGCGAGTCGTAGTGTCGCCTGGCGGACTTTGTGCTGCCTCTAAAATATTGTTCATATAGTTTGTAGCATTCTAGTTTTGTAAGTGTCTGTACGGCGATTTCATTTCTCTTTCCTGTATGGGGTGCGAATTTGAATAACTTGGCGGTTTGAGCGTTTGTGGAGTATTTAATCGCCCATATTTTGATTAGGTCTTCGGCATCCATGTATCGTTGGCGTAGTGCTGCGTTACTTACGCCTTTGACACATTCTAGAAAGATTTCGGAGTTGTCAAGGTTAGGCAGTGGCAGGATTCTCATTGAGAGTCTCCAATTGAATCTGAGTTGGCAGAAATTAGCGCCCTGACTATTGATTTTGCTTCGAATCCTAACTGTCCCCCATACTCTTCAGTGATTTGTTTGTATGTTTTTCCCTCCTCGACTGACTGTCGTAGCATTGCGTGGAAGCCTGAAGTTGAAACCTCAAGTCCAAAAACCTCGCTAGTTAATGTTCCGACGTTTTCACCGAACGTCTCGTTCAGAGGTCTTTTAGCTTTGGATTCAAGCCGAATTCTATGGAGTTTCCATACGCAGGACTTAGGTACCTCTTGTAGCACAACAGGTGAATGCGTAGCTACGATTGCGACGCCATTTCGCTCAATCAGTAAATCCGACAACGTCCGAGTGAAAGCTGATAATAAAGGTGGGTGTAGGTGGCTCTCAGGTTCGTCAATTAATATTAGAGATTTTTCTTCAATGTTTGCGATCAACTTGGTGAGGGTCAAAAGTACAATTGCATGCCCTGAGCTCATTCGTTGGAATACTTTTATAAGTCGTTCTTTGAATTTTTCTTCTTCTACGTAACGAATTAGGTTTAGTAAGCCTATTTCTTTGAAGTTTATGTCAGAGTTCAATTTTTCGACAGCGTTTTCCCATAGGCGTCTTTTTCGTTCTTGCGCGAAGCAAGCGTCAAAGCTATCGATAAAATCAGCGCATAAATCTTTCGGTTCTTTGAGTGATGAGATTTTGGTGTCTGTAGCTTTCAGGCCTATATAGAAATAACGTACTCCTTTGGAACGGTCAGGTTGGTCTGCTGGAGGCGTAAAAGGATCAAAAGCACTGAAAGATACAGATATGACGCTACTGAAGTAATCTTTGTCTATGGGGCGTGCACGTCGAACTGACGTGTCTTGGAATTCGCCGGGAGTCTGTGAGGATGATGTGTTGTTAGTTACTGAAGTTACCATGCCATTCAGTAATGTTGTTTTTCCAACGCCATTTCTACCGATGAGTACATGCATGTTAGTAGGGGGTTTGGAGTCGGGAGATATCGAGAAATTTAAGCTGAAGCCCGAGATGTCTTTGGTGTCTTTTTGTTGATAAGAAAAGTCAAAATCTGTGAGGACGTCGCCGCCGTTCAGGATGCGTTTATATTGATGGTGTATTGCGGATAAGCTGGTATGGCGTAAGAGTGAAGTCGAGAATACCGATTCATTAAGTATTAGGGGGAGCTGTTCACTGCTGCTCACGATGTCTCGCAACCCCTCAAGAATATCCTTGCGTAACTCTTTAGGTAGATTTCTAGCGTTTAAGTAGTAATCTGTATCTTGACCTAGTGAGAAAAAACTATCATCTAGTGTGTTAAATTGTTTTTCTAAATGATCGCTGGTCCATCCCTCTGTTTGACCTTTGAATCCTATTTTTACATTTCCAATGTCGTGAGTTTTTCCATTGTTGTCATAGTAGCGTACATAGAATTGTGTCTTGTAACTGAAGTCGTCCCAGCTGTTGGGTATAAGAGCAACTTGATTGAATCTTTGTTTTTGGATTTCACTGATAACAAAAAAATTTTTCATTTCAACTCCTTTTGAATTGAAGGTATGGTATCAAAACGCTATCAACGAGTCGATGCTTGTGTTTTCCCCATCTGCAAGCTTTAGACGCCTTGTTCCCGCCAGCAACTTCCTGTTTTTGGAGTTCTTAGGTTTTTGCTATACGGTTTTCTCTTGACTATTGAACTGCTGTCGGGAGGGCGTTCCAAGGAGTATTTTTACGAAAGCCAATGGATTGTAAAGTCAAACTGCTTTTTTCAGACTCAGTCCTTCCGCTTAGATTTGGCACACGATGTCATCGATCAAAATATGCGGCTGCCCACGGCTGCAACGCTCGATGCGCGCCTCGACCTTGTACACCGCCCGCAGCATTCCTTCGTTGATCACTTCATGGCTCGGCCCGCTGCCTTGGGCAGTGCCGTCGGCAATCACCAGCACCTGGTCGGCAAAGCGCAGGGCCTGGTTGAGGTCGTGCAGGGCGATAAACACGATGACCTCGCGCTGGCGTGCCAGGGCGCGCATGAAGCTCAGCACCTGCACCTGGCGGTGCATATCGAGGGCGCTGGTGGGTTCGTCCATCAGCAGCACCTCGGGTTCGCGCACCAGGGTCTGGGCGATGGACACCAGCTGTTGTTGCCCGCCGCTGAGTTCGCCCAGGTTACGAAAGGCCAGGTCGGTGATGCCGAGGGCGTCGAGCATCTCGTCGACCAGGTGCAGCTCTGCGTCTTGTACCACCCAACCTGGCGACAGTTGTTTGCGCGCCAGCAGCACCGATTCGTAAACCGTCAACCGGGCGCTACCATTCAGGCCCTGGGGCATGTAGCTGATGGCCTGGGCGCCTTGTTGCGAGCCCTGCAAAATCACCCGGCCCGGCCCGTCGATCAGCCCGGCGATGCGCTTGAACAGCGTGGATTTGCCCGCAGCGTTGGGGCCGACCACCGCCACCACCTGGCCGCCGGTAAAGGCGGCCGTGGTCACGCCGCTGATGATGTTGCGCTGGCCGTAGCGGGCGCCCAGATGTTCCAGTTGCAGGGTTACCATGAATGTTTCTTCCCGCTCAGGATCAGGGAAATGAAGAACGGTACGCCGATCAGCGAAGTCACCACGCCGATGGGAAAGATCGCGCCCGGAATCAGGGTTTTACTGACCACCGAACTGGCCGACAAAATCAACGCGCCGGTGAGCAGCGAGGCCGGCAGGAAAAAGCGCTGGTCTTCACCAATCAACATCCGCGCGATGTGCGGGCCCACCAGGCCGATAAAGCCGATGGTGCCGACAAACGCCACCGGGAACGCGGCGAGCAGGCTGACCATGATCAGCGTCTGAAAGCGCAGGCTGCGCACGTTAATGCCGAAGCTGGCGGCCTTTTCATCGCCCAGGCGCAGGGCGGTCATGGCCCAGGCGCGCCGGGCGAACACGAGCGCGGTGAGCAGGATGATCAGGCAGATCACTCCAAGTTTGGGCCAGGTGGCTTTGGTCAGGCTGCCCATGGTCCAGAACACCACGGCGGCCACGGCTTGCTCGGTGGCAAAAAACTGCACCAGCGCCAGCAGCGCGTTGAAGGTGAACACCAGCGCAATGCCCAGCAGCACGAGGGTCTCGGCGCTGACCCCGCGGCGCAGGCTGAGGAAATGAATCAGCAAGGCGCAGAGCATCGCCATGATGAACGCATTGACCGGCACCATGTACTGCGCCGCCAACGGAAACAGCGCCACGCCGAACGCCAGGCCCATGGCCGCGCCAAAACTGGCGGCGGCGGACAGGCCCAGGGTGAAGGGGCTGGCCAGCGGGTTGTTGAGGATGGTCTGCATCTGCGCCCCGGCCAGGGATAATGCCGCGCCCACCGCGACGGCCATCAACGCGACGGGCAGGCGGATATCCCACATCACCACGCGCACTTGCGGCGCCGCGCTGTCGGGTGAGAGCAGGGCGCCCATCACTTCACTGAGGCTATAGCGCGCCGGCCCCGACGCCAGGTCGAGCAGCACGCTGCACAGCAATAATACGAACAACGCAGCGAGGATCAGGCGTTTGCGCAGCACCAGGCTGCGGTAGGTCACGGCGCTCATGGCTTGAGTCTCACGGCATAACCGGGTGCGTAAGGCACCGGCAAGAAACGTTCGTGCAGTTCACGAAACGACGCCTCGGGGTCCAGTTCGGCGAACAGGTCCGGGTGAAACCACTTGGCCAATTGCTGAATCGCCACGAACTGGTAAGGGCTGTTGTAGAACTGATGCCAGATGGCGTGGAAGGCCTGGGTTTGCTGGGCCTTGATGCCGGCATACGCCGGGCGTTGGGTGTACCACGAAAGTTTGCGTCGCGCCTGGGCCATGTCCGCGCCGGGGCCTACGCCGACCCAATGCCCGCCTGGGGCGAAAGCCTCCCAGTTGGCGCTGGTGACCACCACCTGGTCGGGGTTGGCCACGATCACCTGCTCGGGGTTCAATTGGCCGAAGGTGCTTGGGATGATGCCTTTGGCGATGTTGTTGCCGCCGGCCATCTCCACGAACAGACCGAAGTTTTCATTGCCGAAACTCAGGCAGCAATCGTCGGTGTAGCCGCCGATCCGCTCGATGAACACCGTCGGCCGCGCCGGTTGTTGCGCCGCAATCACGTCAGTGACGCGGCGGATCTGCTGGTTGCGAAACGCAATAAAATCCTCGGCCCGCTGCTCCTTGCCGAACAACTGGCCGAACAGGCGCATGGTCGGTTCGGTGTTGGTCATCGGCTGGTTGCGAAAATCCACGTACACCACCGGGGTGCCCAGGGCGCCGAGCTTCTCGATATAGCGCGCATCTTCAGTGGCATGTTGCGCCTCAATATTGAGGATGATCACATCGGGGCGCTGTGAAATGGCTTGCTCAATATCGAAGGTGCCGTCCTCAAAGCCGCCGAAGGTGGGAATGTTGGCGATCCCGGGAAATTTACGCAGGTAGGCGTTGTAGGTGTCCGGGTCGGACTGGATCAGGTCCTTGCGCCAGCCGACGATGCGTTCGATGGGGTTTTGCGTGTCCAGTGCGGCCAGCAGGTACAGCTGGCGGCCTTCGCCGAGAATCACCCGCTGCACCGGCAGGTTTACCTGGACCTTGCGTCCCAGCAGATCGGTGACGGTGGTCGGCGCCGCCATTGTGGCGCTGGCCAACCCCAGCATGCCGGTAAAGAGCAGCGCCGCAAAAACCTGGCAGCGTCGAACAATGGAAACCATGGATTAAGCCCTTGCAGGTGTCAGAAATCGACCGTGGCCGAGAGGAGGAGGGTGCGCGGCGAGCCTTGGGAAAACGCGCCGTAGGAGGCGACCCCCGACCAGTACTCGCGGTCGAACAGGTTCTGTACCGTGGCGCGGAACGTGGTCGGCCGCTCGGCGATGCGCGTGCTGTAGCGCGCGCCGATATCAAAGCGCGTCCAGGGATCGAGCTGCTGGGTGTTGGCCTGGTTGACGTACTGGCTGGCGGTGTAGATCGCGCCGCTGGTCAGCGTCAGGCCTTCGAGCCACGGGGTGTCCCATTCGGCCCAGAGGTTGGCTTGCACTTCGGGCACGCCCACCGGGGTATTGCCCTGGTGGGCGGCGACGCTGGTCTTGATCAACTGCGCATCCAGCAGGGTCACGCCACCGAGCAGGCGTGTGCCTGGGGCGACCTCACCGAACACACTCAGCTCCAGGCCACGGTTGCGCTGCTCGCCCTGCACGGAGAACGTCCCCGAGGCCAGTTCGCCGCTGGGCTTCTGGATCTGGAACAGGGCAAGGGTCGACATGAAGGTGCCGTAGTCGAGCTTGACCCCGATCTCATGCTGTTTTGAAACGTAGGGCGCAAAGACTTCGCCGGCATTCGCCGCGTTGGACGGTGCCACGTCACCCTTGCTCAGGCCTTCGAGGTAGTTGTAGTAGAACGCCACATGCTCCCATGGCTTGAGCACCGCGCCGAACAGCGGGGTGGTCTTGCCGTCGTCATAGGCCGTCGTCACGGCGCCGGCGCTGTTGTAGTTGTTGGATTGGATGCGCTGCTGGCGCAGGCCCACGGTGACCTGGACGCGCTCATCGAGCACCGACAGGGTGTCGGCGATGGCCACGCCGGACAATTCGCTGGCAGAGACTTTGGGCGCATCGGGCTTGGCGATCGACGGTTCGGGACGGTCGGTCGGGTGGTAGATATTCGACAGCACCGGTGGCCCGGAAATAATCCCGCGTGACAGTTGATCGCGGTAACGGCTGGTCTGCACGGTGCCGTTGTGGCTGATGGGGCCTGTGTCGAAGTGCAGGCGTGCGCCTATGTCGACGGTGTAGCGTTGCACTTCGAAGCGGTAGTAGCCGGGGGTTGACGAGGTGTCCCCGGCGGCATTGACGATTTTCGGTGTCTGGTCGGACATGCGCGCGACCGCCGACTGACCGCCACCGGCGTGGGCGAATACGCTCAGGTTGTCGTTGAGGTCGTATTCAGCGCTGAGCAAGGCGGACTTATCGCGGGTTCTTGACCAACCCCAATCCTGGCTCACGTTGGTACGGCCATTGGCGGCAGAGGGGATGGCCACGCCGGGTTCGATCAGGAACGGCCGCGACGCAGCGTCAAATGCTTCTTCCTGGGAGATCAGGTCCAGGCTGGTGCGCAGGCGTTCGCCCTGATAGTCCAGGGACAGGGCGCCCAGGCCGACTTCGCGCGATTGCTCGTCGATCACCGTGTCGCCGCGCTGCACGCTGCCATTGAGGCGCACACCAAAGCGGCGCTCTTCACCGAAGCGTCGGCTGATATCCAAGTGATTACCGAACTGGGCATCCTGGGCATAACTGGCAGTGTAGCGGGTCAGGTCTTCGTCCAGAGAGCGCTTGGGCACCACGTTGATCACGCCGCCCACGGCACTGTTGGGCGACATGCCGTACAGCAGCGCGCCGGGGCCCTTGACCACTTCGATACGCTCGGCGTATTCGGTGAAGACGCGATAGTTGGACGCCACACCGTAGACGCCGTCGAACGCCAACTCGCCGAGATTGCCTTCGCCCACCGGGAAACCACGGATAAAAAACGAGTCGACAATCCCGCCGGTCTGCCCGGTGGAGCGCACCGAGGAGTCACGCTCCAGCGCATCGCCCACGGTGGTTGCCTGTTGGTCCTTGATCAGCGCTGCGCTGTAGGTGCTGACGCTGAACGGCGCATCCATCACGTCGGTATTGCCCAGCATGCCCAGGCGTCCGCCCGTGGCCACCTGGCCGCCGGAGTACAGGGGCGGCAGGCTGCTGGCGCGTTGTTCGGCGGCACTGACCGTGGTGTCCGACAGCGTGATCCGGCGCAGCACCAGGGTGTAGCTGCCATCGCTGCGCAGCGCCATTTCCAGGCCGCTCCCGGCCAACAGCCGTGTAGCGGCTTGCTGGGTAGAGTAGGTGCCAGACAGGCCAGGGCTGGTCAGGCCTTCGGTGAGCGCCGGGAGGAACGACAGGGCAATGCCGGCGTCCACGGCAAAACTCGACAGCGTGGCGCCAAGTGGGCCCGGGGCAATGTGGTAGGCGCGCACCGCCACCGTATCCAGCTGCGCTGGTACGGCCGCGAGGGCGGTGCTGGCCAGGGCCAGGCTGAGCAGCGCGCTGCGAATCACAAGCATGGAGGGCGGCCCTATGGACGGGAGGTAAAAGGGGTCTGTGTGTTTGCCAGCCGAGATCGGAAAAAGTATCAGCCGCCGCGCGTTTTATTTTTCGCGGCTGCTCAGGCCGGCGAGAGGGTGACCCAATACCCGTTCAAATGACCGTTGGCGAGCACCGGATAGGTCTGCACCAACATGTTCAAGGTGCGCTGGGTGTCGCTGATGGGGAACGCGCCGGAGATGCGCAGGTCGGCAATCGCCGGGTCGTAGCGCACGAAGCCGTGGCGATAGCGCGTCAGTTCCGCGACGAAGTCCGCCAGGCGCATGTTGTCGGCCATCAGCATGCCTTGGGTCCAGGCGCCGACATTGCGGTCGGTGGCGGTGAGCGCACCGAACTGTTGCGCGGAAAACTCCGTGCGTTGCCCGGCGTTGACGATTATCGGCGCGGTCTGGCGATTGTCGGCCAGCACCACTTGGACGGCCCCTTCGAGCACGGCCAGGTGCGTGCGCGCGCTCAGTTCGCGCACGGTAAACCGCGTGCCCAGCGCCTGCATAAGGCCTTGGCGGGTGCTGACCAGAAACGGGCGGGACGCGTCCTGTGCCGTCTGCACCAGGATTTCACCTTCGCGCAGGCGCACCCGGCGCTGCTGGCTGTCGAACCGCACATCGATAGCGGTAGCGGTGTTGAGGGTGATGTGTGAGCCATCGGCCAGCGTCAGCTCGCGGCGCTCGCCGACGCGGGTGCGGTAGTCGGCGGTCCATTGCTGGGATTGCGCGAGTTTCCAGCTGCCCCAGCCCACCGGCATCAACGCCAGCAACAGCGCGAGTTTGCCCAGGGCGGCGCGGCGTTCCGGGTGGCTTGGGCGATCCAATGCCGACATCGCCAGGGACGGCGGCAGGCCACCGAGCTTGCTTTGCAGCAATTGCGCCCGCGCCCAGGCGCGATCACGCTCGGGGGTGCTGACCTTCCAGCGTTGCCACTCGGCGCGTTCGCTGTCGCTGAGGTTGTTTTCGCTCAGGCGCATCAGCCATTCGGCGGCTTCTTCAAGGACTTCCGTGGGCAGCGGTGGCTCTTTGCGCAGGCTGAGCATTCATTCCACCAGCATCAGGCATTGCACGAACGCCTGCTTCATGTAGCGCTTGACGGTAATCAGCGACACGCCCAGTTGCTCGGCGATGGTGTCGTACTTGAGGCCGTTGAGTTGTGACAGCAGGAACGCCCGCTTCACCAGCGGTGGCAGCGAGTCGAGCATTGCGTCGATTTCGTGCAGGGTCTCCATGACCATGAAATGGGCTTGCGGCGAGGGCGCTTCCTGCTGCGGTACGAGGGCGAGCGCCTCCAGATAGGCGCGTTCGAGGGCCTTACGCTGGTACCAATTGACCAGGATGCCCTTGGCCACGCAGGTCAGGTAGGCCCGTGGCTGGTCGATGACCGTGACCTGGGAGGCCAGGATGCGGGTGAAGGTGTCCTGGGCCAGATCCGCCGCGTCCATGGCGTTGCCGAGTTTGCGTTTGAGCGTGGCGTACAGCCAGCCGTGATGCCCGCTATACAGGGCTTCGATTGCGCGCAGGTGATTGTAGTTATCGGCGGGAAGGCTTTCGCTCATGGCGCGCAACCGTGCAATTGAGAAGTATTCCCAATGCTAAGGGGAAACCTGCCGTGAGCGCAACGCGAGAATCGCAATCAACGCCGCGGCGTAGGCCAGGCACACATACAGGTAGGTATACGCCAAGCCATAGGCCTGGCTGAGCAGGCCGCCGGCCGCTATTCCGGCAATCGAGGCGAACTGCGCGGTGCCTTGGGCGATTCCCAGTACGTGGCCCTGTTGTGCGCTGTCGGCAGTCTTTGAAATCAAGGCCATCAGCACCGGCGTGGTGGCGCCCAGCAGCACGCCCCACAGGAAGTAGCCGATGACAAACACCAGCGGGTTGCGGGTGAGGCCGGCCGCTGCAGTCAGCACAATGCAACCGATTACGACCCAGGTGAGGCGCCGCAAGGTGTCGGCCTGAGTCCGGCCTTCGAAGTGGCGCGCCCACGCCGTCGCCGACAGGATGAACCCCAGTGCCAGCAAGCCGTAGCACAGCCCGACCAGGGCGTTGCTGAGCGTGAACGTTGTGCTCACGTACAGCGCGAATGAGGTCTGCGGCAGCATCCGCGCCAAGAGCAGAATGCCCATCACCGTCAGCAACGGCAGCAGGGCAGATGCCTGCCAGGCATCGCTCTTTGGCGCGGGCGCGGATTTTTTCACCGGCGGCACATCCGGCAAGGTCACCGCTGCGATCAGCGTGCACACCGCGCAGAGCGCTGCGGCGCTGAGGTTGATCCAGAAGAACGTCGCGTGATCGAGGATCAAGCCACCGACCACCGCGCCCAATAGTGAGCCGACGTTAGTGGAAATCTGCAGGATCGCGAACAGCCGCGCCCGCCGCGCAGGCACCTCGATGCTCACTCCGTAGGCTTGGGCCGGGGCGATATACCCGGCAAACGCACCCTGCAAAAAGCGCAGGATCAGGATTGCCCACAGGTCGCTGAACAGCGCCAGGCCCAACTGGGTCAGGGTCAGTCCAGCCAGCGCGCGGATCATCATCAGCTTGTGGCCATAACGATCGCCGATGCGACCCCAGAATGCGCTGGTCAGCAGGATGCCAAGCATCGGGCCCACGTACACCGCGACGCTGGCGAAGCTGAACAGGCTGTCGGAGCGGGTCAACCCGCGCAGGTGCACGGGCCAGAATGGCCCGCTCATTTCCATGGCGCCCATGGACACAAGCTGGATCGCGAACAGCAGGGCTATCAGGACGCGGGTCGGTGGCATGCATCACTCTCAGTCTTCAAAAAAATGCGCAGGGGCTGATACTTTTTCGCGCGTTGGCTGGCATCAGGAGTAATTCTCATTTTCTCTCGATCAAAGGACCCCGACGCCATGCTTGTTGCCAGCCGGTTAACCCTCGCCATTCGTACCGCCCTGATTGTCGCCGCTGCCAGCGGCAACGCCTGGGCCGCCACCGCCGGCTCGACTGACGACAGCGCGCAGAGCCTGACCCTTGACGCGACCAACGTCAACGCCCGCTACAGCGGCCCCACCGACTTGCCTGAGGTGCTCGCCGGTGGCCAGGTGGCCCGTGGTGCACGCCTGGGCATGCTGGGCAACAAGGATGTGATGGACACGCCATTCAGCGTCACCAGCTACACCGCCAAGACCCTCGCCGACCTGCAGACCGTGACCGTGGCCGATGCCCTGGAACGCGATCCGTCGGTGCGCTCGACCGGGCAAACCGGCGGGATTGTCGACTCGTTCTTTGTGCGCGGCTTTGCCATTGGTGAGGGCAATCTGGGCGAGCTGGCCTATGACGGCGTGTATGGCGTGGCGCCCAACTATCGGGCGTTTACCGAGTACGCCGAACGCGTCGAAGTGCTCAAGGGCCCGGGTGCGTTGATGTACGGCATCTCACCCAACAGCGGCGTCGGCGGGGTGATCAACATTGTGCCCAAGCGCCCGCTGGATCAAGACCTGACGCGCTTCACCGGCAGCTACGCCTCCGATACCCAAGTGGGCGGCCACCTCGATATCAGCCGGCGTTTCGGTGAGCAAAACCAGTTTGGCCTGCGCTTCAACGGCAGCCTCCAGGGCGGCGACACCGCCGTCGACGACCAGCACCGCGACGTCGGCATCGGCGCCATCGCCCTGGATTATCGCGGCGAACGGCTGCGCCTGAACCTTGACTACATCAGCCAGAAAGAAAGCTGGGAGGGCGCCTCGCGGCCGTTCACCATCGCGCCGGGCGTGGACGTGCCCTCTGCGCCGAACGGTCGCACCAGCCTGCCGCAGAAGTGGGGTTGGTCAGACACCAAGGAGCAGTCGGTGTTGCTCGGCGGCGAATATGACCTGAATGACTCGCTCACCGTGTTCGCCCATGCCGGTGGGGGCCGCTCGGATGTGAAGCGCATGTCCGACCAGGTGCCGCGTATCCTCAACGACGCCGGTGACACCGAAAACATTCCGGGCTATTACAAATTCAACGTCGACCGCTCCACCGCCGACGTGGGCCTGCGCGCACTGTTCGCCACCGGCCCGGTGACCCACACCACCACGTTGATGGCGACCCGTTACCAGGACGAGCTGTCCAGGGGCATCAACAACGGCACGATCATTCGCTCGAACATCTACCATCCGGTGGACAGGCCCGAGCAAACCATCAATACGCCCAAGGTGCTGCGCATTTCCGAATCCGAGCTGTCTGGCGTAGCGCTGACCGATACCCTGGGCGTTCTGGATGACCGTATCCAACTGACACTGGGCCTGCGTCGCCAGGCCATTGAGTCGCGCAACTACAACGCCGCAGGCGCGGTCAGTTCCCGCTACAAGGACAACGCCACCACGCCCTTGGTGGGTGTGGTGGTCAAGCCTTGGGACGACGTGTCGCTCTACTACAACTACGTCGAAGGCCTGAGCAAGGGCGATATCGCGCCCGGCACGGCGAGCAACGCGGGCGAAACCTTTGCGCCGTATGAATCCAGGCAACACGAGCTGGGCGTGAAGTACGAACACGGCACCTTCATGACCAGCGTGGCGTTGTTCCAGATCGAAAAGCCCAGCGGTGAGTTGGGGGCCAACGGTGTGTATTCGGTGCAGGCCGAACAGCGCAACCGTGGCGTCGAGCTGAGTGTTTACGGTGAAGTGGCGCCGGGTACCCGCCTGATGGGCGGCGTGACCTTTCTCGATGGCGAGCTGACAAAATCCGCCACGGCGGCCAACCAGGGCAACAAACCGGTCGGCGTGCCGCAGATCCAGGCCAACCTGTGGGCCGAGTACGACACGCCGTGGCTGGAAGGCTTTACCCTCACCAGCGGGGCAATCTACACCGACAGCCAATACGTCAACCAGGCCAACACCCAGGCGCTGGATTCCTGGACGCGCATTGATGCCGGCGCGCGCTATGCGACGAAGATAGAAGGGCGGCCGACCACGTTCCGCGCCACGGTGCAGAACGTGTTTGACCGTGAGTATTGGTCTGGCGTGGCCTCGTATGGCGCGTTTTCGCCGGGTTATCCGCGTACGTTGCAGGTGTCGGCCACGGTGGATTTCTAGGGCGGCGTAAAGGGCGTGTCGGGGCCGCCTTTTAGCGGGCGGTCAGCGTTACGCTAATGTATTCAAGCTGATACGTGAATGCGTAGTTATCTCAAATGAGATCACTTATCAATTATGTTCACTTTGGAATTCTTATCCCTTAGACTCCGCCCCGCTGGCGTTTGGCTGCCTTCAGCCCGCCGCAAAAAACAATAACGATGGATGGCAGGGGAGCAGGGTGTGAATTTCAAACAGAACACAATTGCGTTGGCGGTCGGGTCGGTGTGCTTGGCTGGCGGTGCCTGGGCGGCTGAGCCGAACACAATGGAAATCGCCCCGATCACAGTGAGCGGCGAGAAAATCAACCGCTCCCTTGAACAGACCCAATCCAGCGTCGTGGTGGTGACCGAACAACAACTGCGGGACAAGGCCGACCACAGCCTGGTCGACGTGTTTGCGCGCACGCCGGGTGTGTACAGCCAGGCCGGCAACGAAAACTGGGGTATTCGCGGTGTACCGGTATCCGGTTTCGACGACCAGGGCCCGGCCACCCTCAACGGTGCCGTTTCGGTATATGTCGATGGCGCGGTGCAGCCCAACCGTACCCTGACCTTGAGCCCGACCGGCTTGTGGGATGTGGAACAGGTCGAAGTCTTCCTCGGCCCGCAATCCACCACCCAGGGGCGTAACTCCCTGGCTGGCGCCGTGGTGATCCAAACGCGCAACCCGACGTTCCAGCCGACCTTCTCGGCGCAAACCAACGTGGGCAACTACGGTGAAAAAGGCGCAGCGGTGGCCGGCGGTGGCAGCATCGTCGATGACAAGATCGCCGGGCGTATCGCCTTGGATTATCAGGACGGCGATGGCTACATCGACAACATCGCCCTCGGTAAAGACGCCAACCCGCACCGCACCAGCAATGCTCGCGGAAAGCTGTTGATCCTGCCCAGCGACGATCTCGACGTCCTGCTCACCTACGCCCACAACGAGCACCGCCAGGGTGACAACTCGGTCATCCGCACCCCGGACAAGGTCCGCTACTACAAGGTTTCCTCCGATACCCAGGCGTTCGACAACCTCAACCAGGACACCGTCAGCGCCAA
This sequence comes from Pseudomonas sp. SR18, assembly GCF_023701505.1. Classification (NCBI taxonomy): domain Bacteria; kingdom Pseudomonadati; phylum Pseudomonadota; class Gammaproteobacteria; order Pseudomonadales; family Pseudomonadaceae; genus Pseudomonas; species Pseudomonas sp. SR18. The sequence goes on from NZ_JAMQAU010000011.1 coordinate 145,418, forward strand.
GGTTGACTACCGCCTCGATGACCAATGGTCGCTGACCAGCCTGACCACCAACACCCGGTCCGACTACACCAACCGCCTGGACTTCGACCAGACCGCCGACGCCAATGAAGTCATCCGACGCCAGCAGGATGGCAACCTGTTCGGCCAGGAGTTGCGCCTGAACTACAACTCGGACACGGTGAAGAGTTTCCTCGGCGCCTATTACGGCCACAACTCCAACAACTTCCACGACCGACTGCTGTTCGATAACGTGCTGGCGGTCACGGTCAAAGGCGACACGGTCATCGAAAACAAGGCGCTGTTCGGTGAGGTCGACTGGACCTTCGCCCCGCGTTGGACCCTGGTCACCGGCCTGCGCTACGACCACGAAACCAACGACACCGACATCAAGCAGGACGACCTGTCCGAGGCCGCCAAGGTCAAGAAATCGTTCGCGGCCGTACTGCCAAAACTGGGTATCAACTACGAACTCGCCACCGGCCAGTACTTGGGCTTCATGGTGCAGAAAGGTTATCGCGGCGGCGGCGTGAATGTGCGCTCCGGCAGCGGTCACGAGGCGTATGACCCGGAATACACCACCAACTATGAGCTGTCGTACCGCGGTTCATTCCTCGAAGATACCCTGCGCGCCCGCGCCAACCTGTATTACACCGACTGGAAAGACCAGCAGGTCAGCGTGCGCCAAGCCGGCAGCAACATTATCAACGTGTACAACGCCGGTCGCAGTGATATCAAGGGTCTGGAAGTGTTCATCGAGAAAGACCTCAGCGAGCAACTGACGCTGACCGTCGGCGGCGCCATCACCGATGGCAAGTACAAGGATTTTGTCGTCGGCAATGGCCAGGACCGCAGCGGCGAGGCGTTCTACTACTCGCCCAAGTACAAGGCCTCGGTGGGCGGCATTTATCGCCTCAACGACCGCCTGACCTTCAACACTGACGTGACTTACCAGAGCAGCGCGCCTTCCGCTTACGAGTTCGATGCAGCGGGCAAGGTCAACGGCGAGCGCAGGAGCGACAACTACGTGCTGGCGAACTTCAGCAGCGAATTCAAAGTCACCAAGAACGTATCTGTGTCGGGCTTCGTGAAAAACGCCTTCGACAAGCGCTACGTCACCAACAACCGCGATGACGAAATCATCGACGCCGGCGCGCCGCGCACCTTCGGTATGGCGCTGCGTTACGACCTGTAGGCGGCACCGTGTTCACTGCTTGCGCGTGACCGGTTTCGCGCAGTCGCAAAGTAGCTTGGCGGCACTGCCCGAATGATCGGGCAGTTGTCCGCTAAGCCCCAAGTGCGGCATTTCCGTAGGTGACTCGTTCCTGCGATGTAGGCAACTTCCCAAATGTAATTCAGACCCTCTGGGCTTGTGTCCGGGGAGCATTCGCTTGCTTATATTTCGACGCCATCTTCATTGCATCCAGGGATGTAGGGCATGGCGCAGGGCTATATCAACGACCGAACCACGGACTATCACAGCCTGAAATCCCGCTTGATGGGCGGCGGCATAAGCCGGGAACGTTCGGCCCATTTCGATGTGTTGAATCATCATCTGCGCCATGGGCTGGTGACGCCTGGGCAGTTGATCGTCATTCCCGATGCTTACAGCGTCACCTGTTCGCTGGAGGAAGCCTGGTTGGTGCGTCAGGCTGAGACGATTCGCCGAGAACTGGAGAGTGCTGCCGGAACCCGGGTGGTCAATGACTATGACTTGCTGCAGAGCCTTCTGGGCTACAGCTCGTTGGGGATAGGCAGCGCCACATCGGCGTGGTCGCGGCATCTGAACGAGGTGGTGCATACCCTGGAGGAGATCGAGCGATTGCATCAGCGTTTGCGGGACGGCGGCCTGGACCGGCAAGCGTTTTTTCGCCAGCGCCAGGTGCTGTTTGGGCTGCTGGAAACGCAGTTGCAGGGCGCTGCACGATTTGGCACGGGGTTGCGGGGCAATCAGGCGTTGAAGACGGTGCTCGGGATTTCAACCAAAAGCTATTTGCGCAAGGGCGAGATCGCCGGGTATGCGCAGCGGATGCGGGCGATTGCGCAGACGTCGAAGTGGTTGGGGAAGGGGACGTATGTGGGGTTGGCGCTGGATGTGGGCGTGGCAGGTTTGGAGATCAAGGAGGCGTGTGTGGACGGACGGGAGATGCAGTGTCGGCGGGCGAAATATGTGGAGTCGGGGAAGTTGGTGGGCGGCGTGGCGGGCTCTTATTGGGGCGGGCCGCTCGGTGCAAAATTAGCCCGTCGCGCCTGTACGCTCTTTTTGGGCGTTGCCGCTAAAGGAAACGGTGAACTGGCTTTGCTGTTATTGGCGGTGCTGCGGGAGGGTATGTAGGGGGCGATGTAGTTGGCGCTCGCGGTTCGTTTCTTGGCGGCCAAATCCTAGAGATCGACGGTGATTTGATCTTTCAACCAGAAGGCGCCTAATCATGGATTTTTATCTCGTCTTTACGATTTTTATATTTGCAGGGGCGCTGATTGGTTCAGGACTGTCTTTCTACGTCGAATACACAAAGCTCGAAGCGTTGGAAAGCTACTTCAGCGAGAACAAAGTGGTCTGCGATAACAAACGTTTTTGGGGCCGAAATACGCATCTCGACAGGGTTCATCGCATGATCTTGATCAGTCAATTGTTGGCAATGCCCAAGACCCATATCAAGCGAGGGGATGTGACCGAAGCCGAACTGGCCGCCATCCCCTTATCCCTCAAGCGCTGGGCGTTGTGGCCGATCAATTTCGGCTTCATATGGTTTGCCAGCTTAATTATCTGGAACGTCTGGTACCGCTGACAGCCCGCTCAATACCGGGTATCGGCTCAGGAAAAATCCTCCTCGAAAGGCTCCTGTTCACCCCGTGTCGCCCCTTGGCGACGCATCGCTTGCACAAGGGCGAGGTCGCCGGGTATGCGCAGCGGGTGCGGGCGATTGCGAAGACGTCGAAGTGGTTGGGGAAGGGACGTATGTGGACGGACGGGAGATGCAGTGTCGGCGGGCGAAATATGTGGAGTCGGGGAAGTTGGTGGGCGGTGTGGCGGGCGCTTATTGGGGTGGGAAGTTCGGTTCACACTTAGCCCGTCGCGCCTGTACGCTCTTTTTGGGCGTTGCCGCTAAAGGAAACGGTGAGTTGGCTTGTGCTGTTATTGGCGGTGCTGCGGGAGGACATACGGTGGGCAGTGCATTCGGCGACTCGGGCGCATTTCTTGGCGGGAAAATTCTGGAGATCGATGGTGATCTGATCTTTCAACCAGAGGGTGCTTAACCATGGATATCTTTCTCATCTTTACAATTTTGGTATTTGCAGCTGGCCTGATTGGTGCCGTGCTGTCTTTCTACGTCGAATACACCAAGCTCGAAGCGTTGGAAAGCTACTTCAGCGAGAACAAAGTGGTCTGCGATAACAAACGTTTTTGGGGCCGAAATACGCATATCGACCGGTTTTATCGCATGCTCTTGATCAATCAGTTGTTGGCAATGCCCAAGACCCATATCAAGCGAGGGGACGTGACCGAAGCCGAACTGGCCGCCATCCCCTTATCCCTCAAGCGCTGGGCGTTGTGGCCGACCAATTTCGGCTTCATATGGGCTGCCAGCTTATTTATCTGGAGCGTCTGGTACCGCTGGTAGCCCGCTCAATACCGGGTATCGGCTCAGGAAAAATCCTCCTCGAAATGCTCCTGTTCACCCCGTGTCTCCCCTTGGCGACGCAGCACTTCCATCTGCCGTAATTCCACCCGGCGAATCTTGCCGGAAATGGTCTTGGGCAGTTCACTGACAAACTCGATGCGCCGCACGCGCTTGTACGGCGCCAGGTGTTCGCGGGCGAAGGCCAGGATCTGCCTGGCCAGCTCGACACTGCCTGGGGCGTCGTGGGCCAGGATCAGGAAGGCTTTGGGCACGGCCAGGCGCAGCGGGTCGGGGCTGGGGACTACGGCGACTTCCATCACGGCCGGGTGTTCGATCAGCGCGCTTTCCAGCTCGAACGGGCTGATGCGGTAGTCGGAGGCTTTGAATACATCATCGGCGCGGCCGACGAAAGTGATGTAGCCGTCGCTGTCGATCTGCGCGGTGTCACCGGTGCGGTAGTAACCGTCGCGCATCACTTCAGCGGTTTTTTCCGGGCTGTCTTCGTAGCCCATCATCAAACCGAGAGGGCGCACATCCAGGGGCAGGGCGACTTCGCCCTCGGTGGCAGGCACGCCGTCGGGGTCGAGCAGCGCAACGCGGTAACCCGGCAACGGGCGGCCCATGGAGCCCGGCTTGAGCAACTGGCCGGGCGTGTTACCGACCAGTGCGGTGGTTTCCGATTGGCCGAAGCCATCGCGCAGCGGCAAACCCCAGGCCTGCTGGATCTGCTCGATGATCTCCGGGTTCAGCGGTTCGCCCGCGCCGACCAATTCACGCAGGTTCAGGCGCGTCTTGTGACTGGCCAAGTCTTCCTGGATCAGCATGCGCCACACCGTGGGCGGCGCGCACAGGCTGGTCACGCGATACTGTTCCAGCGCCGTCAGCAAGGCCGGCGCGCTGAACCGCGCGACGTTATGGATAAAGATGCACGCGCCGGCGTTCCACGGCGCGAACAGGCAGCTCCAGGCGTGCTTGGCCCAGCCTGGAGACGAGATATTCAGGTGCAGGTCGCCCGGTTGCAGGCCGATCCAGTACATCGTCGACAGGTGACCCACCGGGTAGCTCTGGTGGCTGTGCAGTACCATCTTCGGTTTGGAGGTGGTGCCGGAGGTGAAATACAGCAGCATCGGGTCGATTGCCAACGTGCGGCCTTCGGCGTCGAACTGCTCGGGGTACTCAAACGCAGCGTTGTGCGCAACCCAGCCAGCGGGTGCCGTGCCCACACAGATGCGACTGCAGCCATCGCCCAGGCCGTCGAATTTGCCCACATGCGCCTCACCGACCACCAGATGGCGCACCTGGCCGCGCTCGATGCGGTCGCGCAGATCATCCGGGTTGAGCAGGGCGGTGGCGGGGATGACCACCGCGCCGAGCTTGAAGGCAGCGAGCATGGTTACCCACAGCGCCACGTCGTTGCCGAGCATCAACAGCACCCGCTCGCCACGCCGCACGCCAACGGCGCGCAGATGGTTGGCGACCTGGTTGGAGCGCGCAGCCAACTGCTGGAAGCTGTAGCGCTGCTCGCTGCCGTCTTCTTCTACGATCCACAGCGCGTTGGCCGAATTGCCCTCGGCCATCACATCGAAATAGTCCAGGGCCCAGTTGAACGCATCCAACTGCGGCCAGCGGAAGTCGCGGGCGGCGATGGCGTAGTCGGTGCGATGGGCGAGCAGGAAATCCCGGGCGGCCAGGAAGGGATGCGTCATGGTCGGTGTCCTTGATTATTGTTGTAGGGACGGCCTGCGGCTAAACCGGCAGGCTGGACCGAGTATAGGCATGCATAAATCCGGAGATGAACGCTCAAAAACACCGGTGCGTTGTGCAAAAAAGTCATGTGTATGCAGGCTGGATTGACGATTCATACATAAAAGTCCAGGATGGAATTATAAGTACAAATATTTCTGCTGCATTTTTTCTTCTCTCTTGCCAAACCAACAACAACCTGCGAGATCACCCATGAAGAAACGCTTGCTTATCACCGCGCTGGCCTTGATCGCTTCCAGCCACGTACTGGCCGCCGAGAAAACCCTGCGCATCGGCATCGAGGCGGCCTATCCGCCGTTTGCCTCCAAGACCCAGGAAGGCACGATCGTCGGCTTCGACTACGACATTGGCAATGCGCTGTGCGCGCAGATGAAGGTCAAGTGCGTGTGGGTTGAAGGTGAGTTCGATGGACTGATTCCCTCCCTCAAGGTGAAGAAAATCGACATGGCGTTGTCGTCCATGACCATCAACGAAGACCGCAAGAAGTCGGTGGACTTCACCCACAAGTACTATTTCACCTCGTCACGCCTGGTGATGAAGGACGGCGCCGTGGTCGATGACCAGTACGCCAGTCTCAAGGGCAAGACCGTCGGCGTGCAGCGTGCGACCACCACTGACCGCTACGCCACCGAGGTGTTCGAGCCCAAGGGCATCATCGTCAAGCGCTACAGCAATAACGAAGAGATCTACATGGACCTGGCGTCACGGCGCCTGGATGCGATCTTTGCCGACACCATCCCCTTGAATGACTTCCTGCAAATGCCACGGGGCAAGGGCTATGCCTTTGTCGGGCCGGAACTCAAGGACCCGAAATATGTGGGTGAAGGCGCGGGGATTGCGGTGCGCAAGGGCAACGAGGCGCTGGTCAGCGAGTTGAATACGGCGATTGATGGCATTCGCGCCAGTGGCGAATACCAGAAGATTTCGCAGCAATACTTCAAGGCCGATATCTACGGCGATTGATGCACGGGCCCGCTCACCACCAAACCCAAAAACAGGGCTGAAGGTTCAGCCCTTCAATTCCTTCAGATGCTTGTAGACCGTCGCCCGCCCCATGCCCAGCACGTTCGCCACGTAGTTCGAAGCGCTCTTGCCCTTGAACGCGCCTTCGGCATGCAGCGCCAGCACCAGTTCGCGTTTGTGGTCGCGGGTCAGCAGGTTCAGGCTCAACTGGCGCTCGCGCATCCAGGCATGCAGGAAGGTGTTGATACGTTCCTGCCAGTCATCGCGAAACAGCGCATCCGGCTGTGGGATCAACTTGCTGGGCGACAGGAACAGGTCCAGCGCCGCCTTGGCGTTTTCGAACAGTGAAATATTCAGGTTGATGCATAGCACCGCCAGGGGCCGACCGCTGGTGTCGCGCAGCACGGTGCTCAGGCTGCGAATTTTCTGGCCGTCCCAGTTAAGCTTTTCGTACGGGCCGATATTCACTTCGCTGACGTCATCGCTGAGCATGTCCTCCAGCGCCGAGTCGTCGCCAATCGTGCGTTTCGACAGGTTATTGGCGATGTAATCGACCTTTTGCGAGCGCAGGTCATGCAGCACCACTTCGGCGTGGGGGAAAAACAGGGTGGCGATTGCATCGGCAATCGCACGAAAGTTCTGCAAGGCGTTGTCGGGTTCGACGCTGTTCATCAATAGGGCTCCAGGCGGGCGGGGGAGAGCATACCAGCGTCCAGCCCGAACCGCGTCAATGCCTCCGGCAGCGGCGCGCCGCGCACCAGTGCCGCGCTGGCCTGGCCCATGGCCGGTGAAGTCTGGATGCCATAACCGCCTTGCGCTGCCACCCAGAACAGCCCCGGCACCTGAGGATCGAAGCCCGAGAGCAAATCCCCGTCGTGCACAAAACTGCGCAGGCCGGCCCAGGTACGGGTCGGGCGGCGGATGGTCAGGGTGGTGGCCTCTTCGATCTGGTAGATGCCCATGGCGATGTCCAGCTCTTCGGGCTGGATATCCTGGGGCTCGACCGCGTCGGCGTTGGCCGGTGAGCCAAGGAACATGCCGGCGTCGGGCTTCATGTAGAACGCTTCGTCGAGGGCCACCAGCATTGGCCACCCGTGGCTGTCCACGCCTTCAGGGCCGGCGAAGATAAACGCGGAGCGGCGCTTGGGTTGCAGGCCGATGGAGGCGGCACCGGCCAGCCCCCCGATGTGGTCGGCCCAGGCGCCGGCGGCATTGATGATAATCGGGGCGGTGAAGGTGTCGTGCTGGGTGTTGACGTGCCAGAGACCGGCACTGTCACGGCTCAAGCCCAGCACGTGGCGGTCGGTACGCACGTCACCGCCGTTGCGCCGGATCCCGCGCAAATACCCTTGGTGCAGGGCATCGGTGTCGATGTCGCTTGCGGTCGGGTCATAGATTGCCCCGTGGACCTTTTCCCGACGCAGGATCGGCAACTTCGCACAGGCCTCGTCGGCACTCAGCTGTATGACCTGCGGCACAGTGGCTTTGGCGCTGAGGTATTGCGCGTTCAACTCGGCCGGGTCGCCGGTGAAGTCCACCGTCATCTCGCCGCGTGGCGTCAGCAAAGGATGCTCGCAGAACCCTGTTGGCGGCTGGTCGAAAAACTCTCGGCTGGCGAGGGTCAACGCCCGCACCTGCGGGGTGCCGTAGGCGGCGGTGTAGAGCGCTGCCGAACGCCCCGTGGAGTGATAGGCCGGGTGGGATTCTCGCTCCAGCACCAGCACCTTGCCGTGTTGCGACAACCAGAAACCCGTGGATGCGCCGGCAATACCGCCGCCGATGATGATGAAATCTGCGTGGTTCATAGGCGTCTCCAGAGGGCGTTGGCCAGTGCGATGTCTTCCAGGCCCAGGCCGATGGAGCGGAAAAATACATGGCGGTCGTAGGACGGGGGCTGTACCTGGTCACTGAGCAGTTCGGCCAGGTCGCCCATGACTGCACTCGGGTTCCAGCCGTGCTGTTCGGCGGCGATCAGCATCTCGCCGGCCGAACCTGGGGTGGTCTGACGATAGTCGCAGAACACGTCCATATCATTGAGGCATTGCGGCGGTACTTCGTGGGCACGCGGGGCGTTGGTGCTGATGGAGGTGATCAGTGCAGGCTTGTTCAAGCGCGAAGGGTCGATCACCGGGCCGGCCGATGAAGTGCACAGCAGGATCACGTCGGCATCTTCCAGGGCCGCATCGCAGGTGGGGGCGATGCTTGCGCGTGGGTCCGGGCGTTCAAACGCGGAGCTTTTACCGGCCAGGCGGGGCGAAAAAACCCTGATGCTTTGCCAGTCCCGCAGGGTTTTCACGTAATGCAGGTGAGCCTGGGCCACCTTGCCGCTGCCGATAATCGCCAGCCGTTGCGCCGACTGTGGCGCCAGTGCATCCACCGCCAATGCCGTGGTCGCGGCCGTGCGTGCGGTGGTCAACTCAGCGGCTTCACACAACAGCAGCGGCTGGCCGGTCTGCATCGACATCAACAGCGTCCATGCGGTGACCAGCGGGCCTTGCTCACGCACGATGTACGGCGAGGTTTTCACCCCATAGACGCCTTCCTCCGCCAGCACGCCCAGGTAGTTGATAAAGTCGCCGGCACCCTGGGGGAACTCGACCCACTGTTGCGCCGGCTGCACCGCTTGCCCGGCCGCCAGGTCTCGAAACAGCTTGCGCAGGATCTGCGTTACATCGACCTGCGCGAGTAATTCGCGAGCCTGGAGCTGGTTAATCACTTGAGGCGTGCTGGACATGAAAATCTCCGCGACTAAACTATTTTGTCCATTATGGACTTTTAGTCCTGTTGATCAAGCGATAAACCTCAACCCGCGAAGCGAAACCCATCCGCCAGCTTCTCCTTCAAATAGCTGACCAACGCACTCACCGACTTCGGCACATGGGGCGAATACGGCCGAATCAGGTAGATCTCATTGGCAAACGCGCCCTTGAGCGTCCAGTCCTTGAGCACCTGCACCAGCTTGCCGCTGGCCAGCGCGGCATGGGCGCTGAAGTCCGGCAGCAAGGCAATGCCCAAGTGGTTGAGGGCCGAGTCGCGCAGCGCCTCACTGTTATTGGTGGCAAAGCTGCCGGCGATGGGCACGGTGAGGCGTTCGACGTTTTTACTGCCGCGCTCGAAGGTCCAGGCAGGCTGGTCGGTGCCCCGAGGGTAGAACAGGCAGTTGTGGGTCGAGAGGTCGCCGGGTTCGCGAGGTTCGCCGTGGTGTTGCAGGTAGTCGCGGGTGGCCACCAGCACCGAGCCGGTGTCGCAGAGTTTCCAGGCGACGTGGGTTTCCGGCACCTGGAAACCGTGGCGCACGGCCAGGTCGTAGCCTTCGGCGGCCAGGGAACTCAGCGCATCGGACACATCCAGCTGGATACGTACTTGCGGGTATCGTTGCAGGAATTCCGACAGATGCGGCACCAGCTGCTGTCGGGCAAATGCCACTGGCGCGGTAAGGCGCACCAGCCCGCGAATCTCCCCCACCGAGTCACGCACCGACGAGAAACTGCGGGCGATTTGCGCATAGGCGCTACGCACTTCACGGGTCAGCGACAGCCCCGCATCGGTCAGCCGCACACTGCGCGTGGTGCGGGTGACCAACTGGGTGCCGGTGGCCTTTTCCAGATCGGCAATCCGCTGGCTGACCGCCGACTTGCTCACCCCCAGGCGTGCGGCGGCTGCGGTGTAAGTGCCTTGCTCTTCCAATATGGAAAGCCAGTGGATATGGGTCCACAGCCCTTCGATCTCAGATTTTTCCATGGGTGTATTGTTCGCATATGTGGACAATAAGTTCAGGATTCTGCTCTGGTTTGGAACAAAGCGAAAGCCTATCGTGTGTCCCAACGCTACCCACCGGGATCGACTGCCATGACCACTACTATCGAGCACTACATCAACGACCAGCGCGTGTCTCGCGATGATCGCTACCAGGACGTCTTCAACCCGGCCACCGGCGAAAAAACCGCTCGCGTTGCGCTGGCCAGCCGCCAGACCGTGTCCGAAGCCGTTGCCGCCGCCCAAGCCGCCTTCGACGGCTGGGCCGACACCCCGCCCATCCGCCGCGCCCGTGTGCTGTTCCAGTACTTGCACCTGCTGCGTGAGCGCAAGGACGACCTGGCGCGCATCATCGTCGCCGAGCACGGCAAGGTCTTCACCGACGCCCAAGGCGAAGTGGACCGTGGCATCGATATTCTGGAATTCGCCTGCGGCATCCCCAACCTGCTCAAGGGCGAGCACTCCGACCAGGTCTCCCGAGGCATGGACAACTGGACAATGCGCCAACCGCTGGGCGTCGTGGCCGGCGTCACGCCGTTCAACTTCCCGGTGATGGTGCCGATGTGGATGTACCCGATCGCCATCGCGGCGGGCAACACCTTCATCCTCAAGCCAAGCCCGACTGATCCAAGCGCCTCGCTGTTCATGGCTGAGCTGCTGCGTGAAGCCGGCCTGCCCAAAGGCGTGTTCAACGTGGTCCAGGGCGACAAGGAATCGGTGGATGCACTGATCGAACACCCGGACGTCAAGGCCGTGAGCTTCGTCGGCTCCACACCGATCGCCCAATACATTTACGAAACCGGCGCGCGCAACGGCAAGCGTGTACAGGGCCTGGGCGGCGCGAAAAACCATATGGTGGTGATGCCCGACGCCGACATCGAAAAAACCGTCGACGCGCTGATGGGCGCTGCTTATGGCAGTGCTGGCGAGCGCTGCATGGCAATCTCCGTCGCCGTGCTGGTCGGCGATGTCGGTGACAAAGTCATTGCTGCCTTGACCGAACGCGCCAAGCAGCTGCGCATCACTGACGGTCGCGACCTCAAGGCCGAGATGGGCCCGATTGTGTCCCGCGCCGCGCTGGAACGCATCAGCGGCTACATCGAACAGGGCGTACAGTCCGGCGCGCAATTGCTGCTGGACGGGCGTGACTACGTGCCCACCGAAGCGGGTCTGGAAAACGGCTTCTGGCTCGGCGCGACCCTGTTCGACCATGTGACCCAGGAAATGAGCATCTACCGCGAAGAAATCTTCGGCCCGGTCCTGGCCTGTGTGCGGGTCAACAATTTTGGCGAGGCGATCAAGCTGGTCAACGATCACGAGTTCGGCAACGGCGTCAGCTGCTTCACCCGCGACGGCAACATTGCCCGCGAATTTGCGCGGCGTATCCAGGTGGGCATGGTCGGCATCAACGTGCCGATCCCGGTGCCGATGGCCTGGCACGGGTTTGGTGGCTGGAAGAAGAGCCTGTTTGGCGACATGCACGCCTATGGCACCGAGGGTGTGCGTTTCTACACCAAGCAAAAATCGATCATGCAGCGCTGGTCGGAGAGCATCGAGCAGGGCGCGGAGTTTGCGATGCCGGTGTCCAAGTAATCCAGGATTGTAGAAATCCAGTGTGGGAGGGGCTTGCCTCTCCCACATTTTTTTTGCGCGAGGGTTGACGGTCAGGCGATTGAATAATACTGTACATAAACACAGTGTTTAAGCGCTGATCAACCAGGACGGCACCATCAGCTACGCCAAACACTGTGTGCAAGTTAACGGATTAACTCAATGCACAGGCTTGTCAAACCGAGCCGTTTTTATAGAGAGAGGGAACTCATGTCGTATCCAGAAAGCAAACTCACCGGCCTGACCGGTTTTGCACTCGCCGCCAAAGTCACCGGCGGCTGGTCTGGCCAGGTGGTCAGTATCACCACGCTGGATCAACTCAAAGCCAACATTGGCGACACCACCCCACGGGTCCTGGTGATCAACAGCAACATCGCGGCGTCGAGCCTCACCAAGGTCAACATGGGCGCCAACAAGACCCTGATCGGCTCATTCCAGAACCGTACCTTGGAGAATATTCACCTGCGTGCAACCGCGCAGTCGCAGAACATCATTCTGCAAAATATTATCTTCAAGCATTCGGCCAGCATTAAGGCCAATGACGATATTCAGGTGTACCTGAACTACGGCAGCAAGTACTGGATCGATCATTGCTCCTTTGTTGGCCACACCTGGTCAACCACGGATGGCAGCGAAGACAAATTGGTGTACATCGGTGAAAAGGCTGACTACGCCACCATCAGCAACTGCTTCTTCGGTAACCACAAATATGGCCTGATCTTCGGTCACCCGGCCGATGACAACAAAGCCGAGTTCAATGGTTACCCGCGCCTCACGTTGTGCCACAACCGCTTCGACAACATGGAAGTCCGCGCGCCGGGCTTGATGCGCTACGGGTACTTCCACGTCTACAACAACTACATCAACAACTTCCACCTGGGTTTCACCCTGGCGCAGAACGCCAACATCCTTTCTGAGAGCAACTATTTTGGAGAGGGCAGCCAGAACAAAGGCATGTTGGATGACAAGGGCACCGGAACATTCACCGACACCAACAGCGTGCCGGCGATCACCAACCAGAAGTCGCCCAAGGCCCAATGGACGGCCAGTTCCAACTATGGCTATACCTTGAAGACAGCCGCCCAGGCCAAGGACTTCACGCAGAAAAATGCGGGGGCTCAGGCGGTGGCGTTGGTGTTCGGTAGTTAACGCCGGATAGTCATTGTGGGAGCGGGCTTGCTCGCGAAAGCGGAGTGTCAGTCAATGGATGTGTGGCTGACCCACCGTCTTCGAGGGCAAGCCCCCTCCCACATTTAGCCTGCGGTGTGCTTGGGATCACTCACCTGCGCCCCGCCCGCGTACTCACGTCCACCCACACCGCCAGCACCAGGATGCTGCCCTTGACGATCATCTGCCAGTAACTGTCCACATCCAGCATCGACATGCCGTTATCCAGGCTGGTAATCACCAACGCGCCGAGCAGCGCGCCATACACCGTGCCCGAGCCACCGCGCATCGACGTGCCGCCGATAAAGCACGCCGCAATCGCATCCAGTTCGCCCATGTTGCCCGCCGACGGCGAACCCGCCGCGAGACGTGCGGTGTTGACCAGGCCGGCCAGTGCGCACATCACCCCCATGATGCCGAAAATCCACAGTTTCACTGCCTGCACGTTGATGCCCGACAGGCGTGTGGCCTCCATGTTGCTGCCCACCGCGTAGACGCGGCGACCGAACACGGTCTGGCTGGTGACGTAGCTGAACACGCCGAGCAGCACCAGCAACAGCAGCACCGGCACGGGGATGCCGTCGTAGCTGTTGAGGGTGGTGACGAACCCGGCGAGCACCGCGCCGATCACCCCGACGCGCACTACATCACGCACCAGCGAATGCGCGGCAAGCCCGTGGAGCGCACGGTTGCGCCGTTGTTTCCAGGTCAAGAACAGCGTCAGCGCAAACAACAAAACCCCGAGGCCGATGCCCACGGTGTGCGGCAAATACCCCTGGCCCACGTACACCAGCGACGGCGATACCGGCGCAATGGTGGTGCCGCCGGTGATCCCCAGCAGAATCCCGCGAAACGCCAGCATGCCGCCCAATCCGACGATAAACGAAGGGATGCGCAGATAGGCCGTCATGTAGCCGTTGGCCAACCCGATCATCAGCCCGCACAGCGCCACCAGGCTGAGATTGGCCAGCAACGGGATGTGATAGACCACATCCAGGATCGCCGCCAACCCGCCCAACAACCCCAGCAACGAACCCACCGACAGATCAATCTCGCCGCTGATAATCACCAGCACCATGCCGCACGCCAGGATCCCGGTGATCGCCATCTGGCGCAGCAGGTTCGACAGGTTGCGCGGTGTCAGGAAACCGCCCTCGGTCTGCCAGCTGAAAAACAGCCAGATCACCGCCACGGCGATCACCAGGGCGAGCATTTTGTAGCGGGTAAACAGCTGTTTGACCTGATTCATCTACGCGGTCTTCCGATCATTATTGTTGTTATGGCTGAGCGCGGCGGCGAGCACTTGTTCCTGGGTGAGCCCCTCGTTGATGAAGTCGCCGCGCAGTTGGCCGTCGCCGATCACCAGCACGCGGTTGGACACGCCGAGCACTTCGGCCAGTTCCGAAGACACCATGATGATCGACACGCCTTCGGCCGCCAGCGCGCCCATCAGTTTGTAGATCTCATACTTGGCGCCCACGTCCACCCCGCGTGTCGGCTCGTCGAGGATCAGCACCTTGGGCTTGGCCATCAGCATTTTTGCCAGCACGGCCTTTTGCTGATTGCCGCCAGAGAGGCTGGTGATCGGCAAGAACGGGCTGGAGGTCTTGAGGTGCATGCGTGCGATCTGCTGGTCGATGCTGCCCAGTTCTGCTTCGGCATCGATGCGGGTCATATGGGCATAGGTGTCGAGGATCGCCAGGGTGATGTTCTGGCCCACGCCCAGGTCGGGAACGATGCCTTGGCGCTTGCGGTCTTCCGGCACCATGCACAGCCCCGCGCGGATCGATTTGAGCGGCGTGCGTGTGTCGATCACCTGGCCGTCCAGCCACACTTCGGCGCTGTAGCGGCCGGGGTAGGCGCCGAACAGCGCCGACACCAGCTCCGTGCGCCCGGCGCCGACCAGTCCGGCGATGCCGAGGATTTCGCCGCGCTTGAGCACGAAGGAAATATCATCGACACGCTTGCGCCTGGGGTTGTCCACGTCATAGCAGGTGACGTTGCGCGCTTCGAAAATCACCGCGCCGATGTCATGGGGTTCGGTGGGGTAGAGGTTGCTCATTTCCCGCCCGACCATCTGCGTGATGATTTGCGGGATGTCCATGTCGGCCATGGCCGTGGTCGCGATGTGCTTGCCGTCGCGGATCACCGCAATGGTGTCGCACACCGCCGCCACTTCATCGAGCTTGTGGGAGATGTACACGCAGGCCACGCCCTTGGCCTTGAGGTCTCGAATGATGTCGAGCAGCACCTCGATTTCCGAACGGGTCAGGGCCGACGAGGGCTCGTCGAGGATCAGCAGGCGCGCTTTTTTATTCAGCGCCTTGGCGATTTCCACCAGTTGCTGGTAGCCGCCGCCGTATTGCGACACCGGCAAGGCGACGTTCATATCCGGCACCTTGAGTTCACGCATCAGCGCTTCGGCGCGGTGGAGCATCGCCGGGTAGTTCATGCGTCCGCCGGGCAACGTCAGCTCGTGGCCCATAAAGATGTTTTCGGCCACCGAGAGGTCGGGCACCAGGGTCAGCTCCTGGTGGATGATCACGATGCCCGCGGCCTCGGTTTCGCTGATGGACTGGGCCCTGAGCGGCTGCCCATCCCAGAGGATCTCGCCGTCCCAGGTGCCGTACGGGTAGACCGCCGACAGCACCTTCATCAAGGTTGATTTGCCCGCGCCATTCTCACCGCACAGGCCGACACACTCCCCCGGCCGCACGCTGATGTCGATGCCGTTCAGGGCGTTGACACCGCCAAAGGTTTTGACGATGCCGGTCATTTGCAGCAGGTAGTCGGCCATGGCGGTCACTGCCCGGCAATCTGCTCTTTGGTGTAGAACCCATCCTTCTCCAACAGATCAATATTGGCCTTGGTCAGCGGGGTCGGGGTGAGCAGGATGGTGTCCACCTGTTTGCTGCCGTTGTCGTACTGCGAGCTGTAGGTGGGTTTTTCGTTGCGTGCCAGTTGCACCGAGAGCTTGGCGGCTTCGGTGGCGATCAGCTTGAGCGGCTTGTACACGGTCATGGTCTGGGTGCCGTCGATCACGCGCTTGATTGCGGCGAGGTCGGCGTCCTGGCCGGAGATCGGCACCTTGCCCGCGAGTTTCTGCGCGGCCAGGGCCTGGATCGCACCGCCGGCGGTGGCGTCGTTGGAGGCGACGATGGCGTCGATCTTGTTGTTGTTCCGCGTCAGGGCGTTTTCGACGATGCTCAGGGCTTCGGTGGGGTTCCACTCCTTGACCCATTGTTGGCCGACCACCTTGATATCGCCCTTGTCGATGGCCGGTTGCAGCACCTTCATCTGGCCTTCGCGCAGCACTTTGGCGTTGTTGTCGGTGGGCGCGCCGCCGAGCAGGAAGTAGTTTCCCTTGGGCGCGGCTTGCAGCACGCCGGCGGCCTGCATTTCGCCGACTTTTTCGTTATCGAAGGAGATGTAGGCGTCGATGTCCGCGTTGAGAATCAGGCGGTCATAGGACACCACCTTGATCCCGGCTTTCTTGGCTTCGGCCACCGCGTTGGTCAGCACCGTGGCGTTGAACGGCACGATCACGATCACGTCGACGCCCCGGGAGATCAGGTTTTCAATTTGGGAGATCTGCTTCTGCTCGTTGGCATCGGCCGATTGCACAAAGACTTTCGCGTCGAGTTTTTCGGCAGCGGCGACGAAGTAGTCACGGTCGCGGGACCAGCGTTCAAGGCGCAGGTCGTCGATGGAAAAGCCGATTTTCGGGTGGGCAGGGTCGGCCATGACCGGCAGGGCGAGCAAGGCCAGGGCCGTGGCGAGCAGGGTGCGTTTGAATGACTTCATGGTGGTGCGTCCTTTTATTGTTGTTGGAAGACTCTAGTCGAACACCGCTGTTGCTGTTGCTGTTGCTGTTGCTGTTGTGGTGAGCGGGCTTGCCCCGCGCTGGGCTGCGAAGCAGCCCTGAAGTCAGGCACCTCGGTGTTTCAGGTAAAATTGTGTCGTCTGGTTTGGGGCTGCTTCGCAGCCCAGCGCGGGGCAAGCCCGCTCACCACAATCCCAATCCCAATCCCAACCATAATCCCAACCCCAACTGCAGCCACAGGCAAAAGTGCACAGGATCACTCAGGTGTAGATAAACCGGTTCACAACCCCTTCAAGCATCTCCTGCCGCCCACTCACCGCCTGCGGGTTGAGCTCCTGGGCAAATGCATGCTCGGCCAGCGATTGCAGGCTGAACTCACCCGCCAGCACCGCCTGGCCCAGTGGCTGTTGCCAGCCGGCATAGCGCTGGTCCTTGAACTGCTGCAACCGGTCGTTCTGCACCATGGCTGCCGCACGTTCCAGGGCCAGCGCCAATACGTCCATGGCCGCGACGTGGCCGTGGAACAGATCCACGTCATCCAGGCTCTGGCGCCGCACCTTGGAATCAAAGTTATAGCCGCCGTTCTTGAACCCGCCAGCCTTGAGGATTTCATAAGTGGCCAGGGTCATTTCCTCGACGCTGTTGGGGAACTGGTCGGTGTCCCAGCCGTTCTGCGGGTCGCCACGGTTGGCGTCGATGCTGCCGAAGATGCCGAGGGACACGGCCGTGGCAATCTCGTGATGGAAACTGTGCCCGGCCAGGGTCGCGTGGTTGGCCTCGATATTCACCTTGATCTCATGTTCCAGGCCGTACTCATGCAAAAAGCCGAACACCGTGGCGCTGTCGTAATCGTATTGGTGCTTGGTCGGCTCCTGAGGCTTGGGCTCGATCAGCAGGTCGCCCTTGAAGCCGATCTTGTGCTTGTGTTCCACCACCATGCGCATAAAGCGCCCGAGCTGTTCGCGCTCACGCTTGAGGTCGGTATTGAGCAGAGTTTCATAGCCTTCACGGCCGCCCCACAGCACATAGTTGGAACCCTTGAGGCGCAGGGTGGCGTTCATCGCGCTGTACACCTGGGCGGCGGCATAGGCGAACACTTCCGGGTCCGGGTTACTGGCCGCGCCGGCGGCAAAGCGCGGGTTGCTGAAGCAGTTGGCGGTGCCCCACAGCAGTTTGATACCGGTCTGTTCCTGGTGGCGCTCCAGGTGGTCGACCATCTGCGCGAAGTGCTGGCGATATTCCTTGAGCGAACTGCCTTCGGGCGCCACGTCGGTGTCGTGAAAACTGTAGTAGTCGATGCCCAGCTTGGAGAAAAACTCAAAGGCCGCATCCGCCTTGCCCATGGCCAGCTCCATCGGCTCGCCGCTGCGCTGCCACGGGCGCTTGAAAGTGCCCACGCCGAACATATCCGCACCGGGCCAGACGAACGTGTGCCAATAACAAGCCGCCATGCGCAGATGCTCGCGCATGGGTTTGCCGAGGATCAACTTGTTGGCGTCGTAGTGGCGAAAGGCGAGGGGGGAGTCGCTGCTGGGGCCTTCGAAGCGAACCTTCTCGACACCGGGGAAGTACGGCATGGCGTTTTCCTTATTGTTCTTGGCGGTGTCTGGATACTAGCAACGGCAACAGGCCTGCCGATTATGAAAATCACCAAGGCGTAGTGCGATTTTGTGCAGTGAGGGCTAGTCTGTCGAAACAGGCCCCAGGACAAAAACAATGAAAACCCTACCGCCCGTGCACCGCATTGCGCTGTTGTTCAACGGCAGCAAAATCTACGACCGCGGCATCATCGCCGGCATCGGCAATTACCTGAGCAGTACGCGGGTCTCCTGGGACTTGTTCCTGGAAGAAGACTTTCTGTGCCGCCTCAAAGGCATCGAGCGCTTTCAAGGCGATGGGATCATTGCCGACTTCGACGACCCGCTGATCGGCGAGGCGCTGGCTGGCAGCCAGTTGCCGGTGGTGGCGGTGGGCGGTTCCTATGAGGATACGCGCGCCTATCCCCAGGGCATTCCCTATGTGGCCACCGACAATTACGCCTTGATGAAGCTGGCCTACGAGCACCTGATCGAGGCCGGGCTGACGCGCTTTGCCTGTTTCAGCCTGCCTGAGGCCCAGGCCAATCGCTGGGCCCAGGAGCGCGAAAAAGCCTTTCGCCGCCTGATGCTGCGCGATGGTTTGCACGTTGAGGTGTATCGCGGCCTGGGCACCAGCGCGCCGTTGTGGGACAGCGCCGTGGAGCAACAGATCGCCTGGCTGGAAAGTTTGCCCAAACCCATCGGCATCATCGCCGTCACCGATGCCCGTGCCCGGCAATTGCTGCAAGCCTGCCTTACCGCCGGTATCGCCGTGCCGGAACAAGTGGCGCTGATCGGCATCGACAACGACCCGCTGACCCGCACCCTCACGCGGGTGCCGCTGAGTTCGGTGATCCAGGGCACCGAAACCATGGGCCGTACTGCCGCCGCGCTGTTGCACCAGATGCTGCATGGCAAGCCGTGCGTGGGCACGCGGGTCCTGGTACCGCCGGAGGCGATCAATGTGCAGGCCTCCAGCTTGCATCAACCCTTGGGTAATCCGTACGTGATGCAGGCGCTGCTGTTTATCCGCCAGTACGCCTGCCAGGGCATCAAGACCGCGCAGGTGGCGGCCTATGTCGGCGTGTCGCGCTCATCCCTGGAAGCGCACTTTCGCAAGGTGCGCGGCTGCAGCGTGCATGACGAGATCCTGCGCTTCAAACTCGCCGCCGCCGCCAAGGGCCTGGAGAGCCACGAACTGGCGATTGCCGATATTGCGGCCAAGTGCGGCTTCAAGTCGGCGCAGTACCTGCATACGGTGTTTCGTCGTGAATTGGGTTGTACGCCGCGGGAGTACCAGCAGGGTGCGGAGTTTGAGTTGCCCGTGCCTGAGTAAGGCCTTACATACACTGCTGGACCCAATGTGGGAGGGGCGGTGCGACGCTTCGACTTGCCCCCTCCCACCTTTTTAACGTGTTCAGGCAGTTGCTTTAGCGGGCTTCAGGCATTCGATGGAGCGATCCACGGTGGTCTTTGCAATTTCCAGCAAATGCCACACGGCCAGAATCTTCGCCCGTTCGGGGCTTGGTAGCAGGTCACCGCAATCCAGCGCCGTGGCGGAAGCGCTGTCGAGCAAGCTGGCGGTGTAAAGCAGGGCATCTTCGAAACTCAGGTCTTCGTTGACCGAGTGGAGGCCTTGAGTGGGCAGGTAGTGGTCGATGGCGCGGTTGAAGGCGGCGCGGTCTTTGGCGGGATCAAAGGGTGGATCGGGGATGACTTTATTCATGGTGTACCTTCGCGTTGGATGAGGGGCCGACACCCTTCGCGACTAAACGAGGGTGGCGGCTGTACGCAGGTTAGTCGACCGGCTCCAACGCGAAAATACCGGCGCACCCGAAGGTGCCCTGCGCACAGCCACCATAAAACTGATGAAGGACCATGCACGCGTTGGAAGATCAGGCGACTAAACCCGATCACTGATTTGGCAGTGACGGACGGCGGACTAGCCAGCGATTCCAACAGGCACAAGGCGGCAGGAATTGTCTAGGAAACGTCCTGCAATTAAAAGCGACCCGACTTGCTGGCCCTTTACAAACCATGACCAAATGCCACTAACGATACCGCTCACCTATTGAAATGCAGGCGATGTAGAAGGGGCTTGTTGCCGATGCCGGAGCGCGCGGTGCAAGGGCACCGCGCGGACAGAGGGGTTATGGCAGGGCGTAGGCGATCACGTAGTCGCCACGGTCAGTGGATTGGCGTGCACCGCCAGCGGTGATGACTACGTACTGCTTGCCGGTTTTCGGCGACACGTAGGTCATCGGGCCGCCTTGGCTGCCGACGGGCAGGCGGGCCTTCCAGACTTCATCACCATTGCCGCTGTTGAAGGCGCGCAGGTAGAAGTCCTGGGTACCGGCGATAAAGATCAAACCGCCCTGGGTCGACAGCGTGCCGCCGAGGGTCGGCAGGCCGATCTTGATCGGCAGGTGCATGCGGATGCCCAGCGGGCCAGTGTCTTCAACGGTGCCGACCGGTACTTGCCACGCGACCTTCTGGGTCTTCATGTCGATAGCGGTCAGGGTGCCGAACGGCGGCGCCTGGCACGGAATGCCGGCCACCGACAGGAAGCGGTTTTTGTTCACGGCATACGGCGTGCCCTTGAGCGGGACGGCGCCCATGCCGGTGTTCAGCGCTTCGCCACCGGAGGAGGTTTGGGCGTTTTTCTGCGCCGGCACCATCTGGATCCACAGGCCCAGGCGCATGTCGTTGACGAAGATAAAACCGTGCACCGGGTCGGTGGAAATACTGCCCCAGTTCATGCCGCCCAGGGAGCCGGGAAAGCTCAGGGATTTATCGGTGCCTGGCGCGGTGTACAGACCGTCGTAGCGCATGCCTTTGAAGTCGATGCGGCACAGCAACTGGTCGTACGGCGTGGCGCCCCACATGTCCGATTCAGTCAGGGTTTGCGCGCCGATCTGCGGCATGCCCACCGATTTAGGCTGGGTTGGAGAGTAGGGCTCATTGGGGATGTTGGCGGCCTTGACCGGTACGTCTTTGACCTCGGTCAGCGGCTTGCCGGTGGCGCGATCCAGCACGTAGATCTGCCCGGCCTTGGTGCCAATCACCACCGCCGGTACAGCTTTGTCGCTGCCAGGCGGGGTGAAGTCGATCAGGCTCGGCTGCATCGGCAGGTCGAAGTCCCACAGGTCGTTGTGGACGGTCTGGTACACCCATTTTTCCGCACCGCTGGAGGCATCCAGGGCCAGCACCGAAGCGCCGTATTTATGGTTGAGCTGGGTGCGCTCAACGCCGTAGATATCGGTGGACGAACTGCCCATCGGCAGGAAAATCGTGTTCATCAGCGGGTCGTAGGACATCGGCGCCCAGCTGTTTGGCGTGCTGCGCACGTAGGTGCTGTCGCCGGTCGGGGCTTGTTTGTCTTCTGGGTTGCCGGGGTCGAAGGCCCAGCGCATCTGGCCACTGATTACATCAAAACCACGGATCACGCCGCCTGGCATGTCGGTCTGCACGTTATCCGCCACGCGGCCGCCCACCACAACGGTGGTGCCGGCGATCAGTGGGGCAGAGGAGAGCTGGTAGTAGCTGTCCGGGACGTTGCCCAGGCCGGCTTTCAAATCCACTTGGCCGTGGGTGCCGAAGTCTTCGCAGAATTTTCCGGTGTCGGCATCGACCGCGATCAGGCGTGCGTCGATGGTGTTGGTCAGCAAACGGCGCTGGCACTGCGCGCCGGGCGCAACCGTGGCGGCGATGATCGGCGAGCTGTTGGGCTGGGTCGGCTGGGCAATCGGCGCGGTGGCGTCGAAATACGCCATGCCACGGCAACGCTGCCACACCGCCGACTTGGCGTTGACTTCGTTCTTCCACAGCTCTTTGCCGGTGTCGGCGTCGAGGGCGATCAGGTTGTTGTGCGGGGTGCAGATGAAGACTTTGTTGCCGATCTGCAGCGGGGTCAGTTGGTCTTCGGCACCGTTGCCGTCGCTGATCGCTACGTCGCCGGTGTGGTAGGTCCAGGCGACTTTAAGCTTGTTGACGTTGTCGCGGTTGATCTGGTCCAGCGCGGCGAAACGGCTGCCGCCTTCGGTGTTGCCGTAGTGCGCCCAATCTTTCTGCGCATCGGCCGGGGCCACGGGCGTGACGCCTGGGCCGGCACCGGTGGGGGCGACGCTTGGGTGGGCGACAAACATATTACCCGCCGCAACCGCTACGCCCACTGCCAACACGGCAGCGACGCCATAGGCACCGCGTGCAGGCTTGCCGACCAGCAGCGGATACACCAGCGCTACGACCATGCCGATGGCGGCGAACATGAACACGCGCGAGAACAGCGGCCAGAACACCAGGCCCACATCCGCCACGGCCCAGATGGCCGTGCCGATCAGGAACGCGGCGAACAACCATGCACCGGCGGTGTTGCGCCGGGCAATCAACAGGCCGGAAACCGCCATGGCCACGCCGCCGATCAGGAAGTACCAGGAACCGCCGAGGCTCACCAGTTTGGCGCCGCCAACGGCCAGCGCGAGGCCGAGCAGGACGATGATTACGCCCAGGCCCAGGAGTAGGAATCTAGAGACGCCAGTGGCGCGCGATGCTCGTTTCATGTCGAAAGGACTCGAGTGAGAGAGGGCAAAGACGCGATTTTAGCAAGATAAGTAACCAGTTAGTACATTGTAGTCCTGCAATAGACTATTACAGGTGCTGCGATGATGCAGTGCGGTTAAATGCCGCTTTGGGTGCGATGCGGGGGCATCGCACGGCAAAGGGCACGTTGTTCTGGTGATTTAAACGCTGATCAATGCCTGTGCAATTCTGGGAAGCCAACTGGTCGCGGTGCCAATTAGGGTGTTGCCGGGCGCTGATACGGAGGGTGCAAGATTGATGTGCACGACCCAGGCTCCCCGTTCGGCGGCCAAGATCGGCAGGTATACCGCTGGAGCGACGCTTTCGGAGGTCCCAACGGACAGGAAAACGTCGCAGTCGAGCGCCGCTGCATTGGCGCGGTTTATCTCCTCAGGCGACAATTTCTCACCAAACCAGACAACGTTCGGTCGAACCAGGCCGTCACAGTATTGGCAGTGCGGCGGATCTGATGGACCTTCTTCCAGGGACGCATTGACAGGTAGGGCATCCAGATAAGGTTTATTACACGTGTAGCAGCGAGCAGTGGTCAGGTGCCCATGTAGATGAATCGCATCCCTGGAGCCCGCGCGCTCATGCAGATCGTCGACGTTCTGCGTGATAAGTGTTACGCGGTGCAGGGATTGTTCGAGCTCGGCCACGGCCAGGTGCGCAGCATTTGGCTTCGCTTTGCTGACCAGCATTCGACGCCAGGAATACCAGCCCCAGACCAATGCAGGGTTTTGTTCAAAGGCTTCAGCACTGGCGAGTTCGCCTTGCTTATAGCGCGACCAGAGCCCGGTCGCGGGGTCGCGGAATGTGGCAATGCCGCTTTCGGCGGAGATACCTGCACCAGTAGAAATCACTACATGCCGTGCCGTGCGCAGCTTCTCGAGAGTGTGTTGGAAAAGGGTTTCGGCGTTCATCGTTTCACCTCAAGAAGTTGCATTCAGCTTCGGACGCACTGATCGCGCAACCAATCGAAGTTGCTCCAGTATTTGCGGTCGCCGCCTGCCTGGGTGCGCTTTTTCTCGATGTAGGGCGCAAGCACTTGGTGGCAGTGCAGGATGCTGGGCGCCCAGTTTTCGATGATGACGTGTTTGTTCGTGATCAAATCCACACGCAGCAGTGCTGCCACGACGTCGTAGTTTGCACAGGCCAAGGATGCCTGCTGGACGTGGCGTTCGTCCCAGCTGTCATGGTGCAGGCTCGATAGCGTCGCGCGGACCGTTTCGCGTGCTTCGCGGGCGTCACTGGCTTGCAGGAATTCGACAATCGAGATGATGCTCTGTGCTTCGGAGGCCAGCTGTGTTGCCTTGAGTTGGGACGTCAAGATTCCGATCTGGCGGCCCACCAGGTACACAGAGAGGAAAGCGGCCAACGCCACGATGATCTGCACTGCCAATGTCCATTTTTCGTAATCAGTCATGTCCATTCTCTTGCTGGTTAAGAATCATACGTGTTTTTTCATCTACGCCGCTCAGGCCATCCCGCGCTTGCGCATAGAGGGATCCGGCATCAGTGGCAGCCGCGAACAGCGTCATGCAGGAGGCGAATTTCAGCGCGTCGACGTCGCCGAGCAGCTCCTCCAAAGGCACTGCTGCATCGAGGACTGCACGGGTGGCGCGAGCAAGCCGGGGACCTAATATCGGGTGTTGCAAGTAGTCGCGTGCTTCAGCAGCACCCTGCAAGCCGTAGTAGGTGGCCTTTTCACTGGAGCCCAGGCCGCGCAGTTGGGGAAAGATGAACCACATCCAATGGCCGTCTTTTTTTCCGTGCTCCAACTCATTAAGGGCAGCTTCGAATTGTGAGGCTTGAGCCAGGACAAAGCGTTCCAGCGATTGCTTCATGTCGCACTCCATCAACAAGGCCATTACAGGCAGCTCTGCTCGAACTCTTCGAGCATGTCGGCGCGGATCAGCGCCTCAGGGTCTTCGGCATGCACCGCGTCGACCTGGCGTTGTACGCAGCTTTCACGATCACGGGTGCTGTTGCCGGAGTTCGTGGCCACCGTTGCCTGGGGCGGGGTGGTGACGATCGCCTGGCCTGGCGCGGGGATGTCGACCAGTTGCTCATAGCGGGAGACAAAGCCGGCACCGACGTAGGTGCTGTTCTTGTCGAAGGCCTCTTCCTCTCTCACCGGATTGGCCCATTGCTGAAAGCCGCCGAGCAAGCCGATTTTGCCGGGGTGCTGCTGGCGCAGATCGGGTGTGAGGGTGACAAGCACCTGACTGACCTGGCCCGCATTCCAGACGATGATTGCCTGTAGTTCACCCTTGTCACTGAACAGCCGTTCCTGGCCCTGTTTGACCACGCGCTGTTGTTGGTCATAGTTATCGCGCCCGAGTCCCTGGAACTGGCTTTCCTGGCGGTCACCGACCCACACCGTTGCGGTGGCACTGATCAACTTGCCTTTGTTCCACTCCAGTTCGCGGATGAGGTGGCCGTTGTCATCCCAGTACTGTTCGGTGCCGTCGTTGGCCAAGTCACTGGCCATGTATTGGTTGACGTCTTCCTTGAGGGCCACACGGCTGACGTGATGGATGTGTTTACCGTCATAGCTGTACTGGTCAACTACGCGTGTGCGCAGTTTTCCGTGTTCGAACACACTGGACTCAGTCACGTTCCCGCGCGCATCGATACGCCGCTGGGCGCCGTGCTGCAGGCCGTTTTCGTAGTTTTCTTCGTCAGAGACATAGAAGCGATTGCCGGTCAGGCCATAGTCTTTTTGAGGACCGTGCTGCTTGCCGTTCAGGTACGTGCGGTGCTGGGTGCCACGGTTATCGAAACCACTGCGCAGGCCGTTCTCCCATTTCAGGTCGGCGATCAATGCATCGCCTTCATTGTCCCAGGCGCGTTCGGCGCCATTCTTTTTACCGGCGGTGTATTGCACCTCGAGGATACGTTCACCGTTCTGCGGGTTGAACTGCTCGGTTACACCGTCCTGCGCTCCGTTTTTCCAATGGGCGATCAAGATTTTCTTGCCGGTCTTGGCGTCGAATTTTTCTTCTTTGCCATCGCGCTTGCCGGCTTTGAACTCGCCCGAGGCCAGTAAGTTACCGGCGTTGTCGGAGCAATGAATTTCACCGTCGGGCAGCCCTTTTTCGATATCGACAGTACAGGTGCCGACGTTGAACAAACCGAGCACAGACATTGGGTAGTTGAGCACGCGCCCGCTGAACGGATCATCGGCATGGACTTTATAGAGTAAGCCTTGGATTTCCCGGGTCTGACGGGCATCGATTTCTTCGGTAAAGCAGCCTGTGAGGCTGAGGGATGCCAGGGTTATTGCACCCACGGCGAGGCAGCGACGGACGTTGAGCGACACCAGAATCTCCTTATTCACGGGCCGGCAACTGCCGATCAGTGAGGCGTGAAAAGGAGGCAGTGTAGAGCAAGTGCGGCAAATGATTCCAATTTGATATCAGTTCGGTGCAAAGGCGGCCCGCACACCGCCGCCCTCGCACGCCTCAGTTTTCGATTTTAATCAACGAAACACCGGCACCACCTTCTCGATAAACAGCGCCAGCGACTTCTTCTTCTCTGCATGAGACAAGCTGTTATCGCACCAGAAGCTGAACTCATCCACGCCCAGTTCCTGGTAGTACTGGATGCGCGGGATGATCTCGGCGGCGGTGCCGATCATCGCGGTCTTGTGCAGGCTTTCCAGTTCGAACTCAGGGCGGGCGGCGAATTTTTCTTCCGGGCTTGGCGCCAGGAAGCCATTCACCGGGACTTCTTTATTGCCGAACCAGGCATCGAAGGTGCGATAGAACTTCGAGATTGCCTTGGCCCCGACTTTCCAACCTTCCGGATCATCGGCCGCGTGCACATGGGTGTGGCGCAGTACCATCAATTGCGGGCGCGGTACGTCGGGGTTGTTGTCGAGGGCCGCCTGGAATTTGTTTTTCAGGTCGAGGACTTCTTCGTCGCCCTTCATCAGCGGCGTCACCATCACATTGCAGCCGTTGGCCACCGCGAAGTTGTGTGAGTCCGGGTCGCGGGCGGCGATCCACATCGGCGGGTTGGGCTGCTGGATCGGCTTGGGCACGCTGGTGGAGGTGGGGAATTTCCAGATCTCGCCGTCGTGGGCGTAGTCGCCTTTCCACAGTGCACGCACCACCGGCACCATTTCACGCAGGGCCTGGCCGCCGCTGGAGGCGGGCATGCCGCCGGCCATGCGGTCAAACTCCACCTGGTACGCGCCGCGAGCCAGGCCGACTTCCATGCGCCCGTTGCTGATCACGTCTAGCAAGGCGCATTCGCCCGCCACCCGCAGCGGGTGCCAGAACGGCGCGATGATGGTGCCGGCGCCCAGATGAATCGTGGTGGTCTTGGCCGCGAGGTAAGCCAGCAGCGGCATCGGGCTTGGCGAAATGGTGTATTCCATGGCGTGGTGTTCGCCAATCCACACGGTGCTGAAACCGCCGGCCTCGGCCATCAGGGTCAGTTCGGTCAAGTCTTCGAACAACTGACGATGGCTGACACTTTCGTCCCAACGTTCCATGTGTACGAACAGCGAAAACTTCATGGTGCTTACCTCTAATCTGTTGTTGTTTTGCGCAAATACCGGGTTTGCTGGGAGGTCAGGCAGGCACGGGCAGGGCGCCCATTTTGCCGTGGCAATAGACCAAGGGCCCGTTGGCCTGTTCCGGCACGATCAGGTTCTTGACCGAGCCGACCATGATCGCGTGGTCGCCGCCTTCATATTCACGCCACAGCTCGCACTCGATCACCGCCGTGGCATTCGCCAGGATCGGGTTGCCCAGCGCGCTGAGCGTCCATTCGATGCCTTGGGCCTTGTCTTTGCCCTTGCGCGCAAACGCATAGGCTTCGCTTTGCTGGCCGCCCGACAGGACGTGGATGGCAAAGCGCTTGTTCTTGATCAGAATGGGGTAGGAGTCGGAGCTGTAATTGGGGCAGAACAGCACCAGGGCCGGTTCCATGGACAAGGAGCTGAAGGCGCTGGCGGTGAGGCCGACGATCTGGCCGTCGTCATCAAGCGTGGTAATCACGGTGACCCCGGACGGAAATGAACCCATCACTTGTTTGTAGATGGCGGCATCGATCATGTGACGGTCCTCTGGCGGTGGAGCGGTTTTTATTAACTTGTAGGTATGATGGTATACCGTAATACACAGCTTGCAAGCGCTTTTTTAAACCCCCGATAAACGTCTTGTTCTGGCGAAATATCCAATGAATGCTGGGGTTCAGGCTGAAATTTAAAGGATTCAAGGCGACAGGGAACCGGATCAGTTGCAGGTACAAACAGCGGATCAGTCTTGTGGAAATGTTGGAATACCATAATATGGTGTTCATCCGAGAGGGCCGAAGAGCTCCTCTCGGTATGGCGTCAAACAACTATAAGATCAGACAAACGCGAGTTCATTTCCATGCCCCAGATGTCCCGGCAAGACCCCCTGATCGAGCATCACACGGTCGATTACGTCCCTCTCGCAGAGCGCCACGGAAAGGCCCGCGACCTGTTCACTTTATGGTTCAGCACCAACATCGCGCCGCTGCCCATCGTCACCGGCGCCATGGTCGCCCAGGTATTCCACCTCAATCTGGCCTGGGGACTGCTGGCAATTGCCCTCGGGCACCTGCTCGGCGGTATCGTGATAGCCCTTGCCTCGGCCCAGGGCCCGCGCATGGGCATTCCGCAGATGGTGCAGAGCCGTGGCCAGTTCGGCCGCTACGGCGCCTTGCTGATTGTGTTCTTCGCCGCACTGATCTACATCGGCTTCTTTATTTCCAACATCGTGCTGGCCGGCAAATCCATCGTCGGCATCGTGCCGTCGGTGCCGGTGCCGGCAAGCATCCTGATCGGCGCCCTCAGCGCCACCGCCATCGGCGTGATCGGCTACCGCTTTATCCACACCTTGAACCGTATCGGCACCTGGGTGATGGGCAGCGCATTGCTCGCCGGGTTTGCCTACATCTTTGCCCATGACCTGCCGGCGGATTTCCTGAGCCGTGGCGGCTTCAACGCGGCTGGCTGGTTGGCCACCGTGTCGCTGGGGGTGATCTGGCAGATCAGCTTTTCGCCCTATACCAGCGACTACTCGCGTTACCTGCCGGCGGACATCGGAATTACCCGGCCTTTCATTGCGACCTACCTGGGCGCCACCCTCGGCACGATCCTGTCCTTCGCCTTTGGCCTGGTTGCCGCACTCGCCACGCCCGAGGGCACCGAAGCCATGGTAGCGGTCAAGCAGGCCACCGGTTGGCTGGGGCCGATCCTGATGGTGCTGTTTTTGCTCAATATCATCAGCCACAACGCCTTGAATCTGTACGGCGCGGTGCTCTCGATCGTCACTTCGATCCAGACCTTCGCCAGCCACTGGACTCCCAGTATCAAAGTGCGCGTGGTGCTGTCGGGCGTGATCCTCGCCGGCTGTTGCGTGGTGGCGTTGGGCGCGTCGGCGGATTTCATCTCGCAGTTCATCGGCCTGATCCTCGCGCTGTTGCTGGTACTGGTGCCGTGGGCGTCGATCAACCTGATCGACTTCTACGTCATCAAGCGCGGCGTCTATGACATCGCTTCGATCTTCCAGGCTGATGGCGGCGTGTATGGGCGCTTTAACCTGCATGCGATCGTGGCGTACTTCATCGGCATCATCGTGCAGTTGCCGTTTGCCAATACGTCGCTGTACGTGGGGCCGTGGGCCAACCTGGTGGAAGGCACGGACCTGTCGTGGCTGGTGGGTTTGGTGGTGACGTGTCCGTTGTATTACTGCCTGGAGACACGTCAACACACCCGCAAGGCCAAGGCGGTCTACCGACTGTCATAACCCTGTGGCGAGGGGCGCCAGCGCCGGGATTCTCGTCTGGATGTGGGAGGGGGCTTGCCCCCTCCCACATTTGATTTGCGTTGTTTTTGAGCAGATAGGCAATCGTCATTGGCCCCACAACCGTGACTCAATGCGCGCCAGCGGCCTTGTTCAGGTCGCTTTCGGCCCACTCGGTATACACACACGCATCCGCCGTCGCCCAGCGCACACGCACCGGGTCGCCGGCCTTGAGCGGCATACCCGCAGCCGATAGCGCCTTGACCGTCATCGACGTGCCGCCCAGGGTGCGCACGGTGCAGGTCTGGCTTTCGCCGAGAAACAACACTTCCCCGACGATGGCCGACACTTCATTCCAGCCCGCCGCCAGCAGTTGCTCGGCGGCCTGTTCGACACTCAGCGCCAGGGCTTTTTCCGGGCGTACCATCAGCAGCACGTCCTGTTCGGTGCGCAACCCGGTGGTCAGGCGGATCGACAGGGATTGGCCTTCGAACGACGCCACTGCGTTGCCCTGGGCCTTGAGCTTGAGGAAGTTGGAGTTACCGAGGAACGACGCCACGAACGCGTTCGGCGGGTTCTGGTACAGGTCGAAGCCGCTGCCCAGGCCGACGATCTTGCCGTGGCTGAAAATCGCTATGCGCTGGGACAGACGCATGGCTTCTTCCTGGTCGTGGGTCACGTAGACGATGGTGATGCCCAGGCGCCGGTGCAGCTGGCGCAGTTCGTCCTGCAGGTCTTCACGCAGCTTTTTGTCGAGGGCGCCGAGGGGTTCGTCCATCAGCAGGATGCGCGGTTCGTACACCAGCGCGCGGGCGATGGCGACTCGTTGCTGTTGGCCACCGGACAGTTGCGAAGGGCGGCGATGTGCGAACTGCTCAAGCTGCACCAGCTTGAGCATGGCGTCGACACGCTTTTCGCGCTCGGCGCTGGCCAGTTTGCGGATCGCCAGGGGGAAGGCGATGTTGTCGCGCACCGACAAATGCGGGAACAGCGAGTAGCGCTGGAACACCATGCCGATGTCGCGCTTGTGCGGCGGCACGTTGACCAGCGATTGGCCGCTGACCAGGATCTCGCCGCTGCTCGGCGTTTCGAAACCGGCGAGCATCGACAGGGTGGTGCTTTTGCCCGAGCCGCTGGAGCCGAGGAAGGTGAGGAATTCGCCGTCCTGGATGTCCAGCGAGATGTTGTCCACGGCAGCAAATTCGCCGTAGAACTTGTTCAGGTTGCGCAGGCTCACCAGGCTTTGGCCAGGTGTTTGCACGGGGTCTTTGATCACTGCACTCATGTCTTAATCCTCGGCGCTCAAGCGCGGGTTTCGGTGCGCCGGCGAACGGCGGCGGCAATCACCATGACCAGCACCGAGAGGCCGATCAGCAGCGTCGAGGCGACGGCGATCACAGGCGTCAGGTCCTGGCGCAGGGTGGTCCACATTTTTACGGGAAGGGTTTGCAGGGTCGGGCTGGCCATCATCACGCTGAGCACCACTTCGTCCCATGAGACTAGGAACGCGAACAGTGCACCGGCGATCATCCCAGGGCGAATCGCCGGGAACGTCACCTTGAACACGGCCTGCAAGCGCGAGGCGCCGCAGATCACCGCCGCGTCTTCAATCGACTGGTCGAACAGCTTCAGCGAGTTGATGATCGAGATGATGGTAAACGGCAGCGCAACGATCACATGGCTGACCACAAAGGCGAACATCGTGCCGGTGTAGCCCAGCTTGAGGAACAGCGCATACACCGCCACCGCGATGATCACCAGCGGCACGATCATCGGCAGGGTGAACAGGCCGTAAAGCAACTCGCGGCCGGGGAAGCGCCCGCGCACCAGGGCAAACGCGGTGGGCAGGCCCAGGGCGACGGCGAACACCGTGGTCAACACCGCGACCTTGAGGCTGGCCACGGCGGCGTTCATCCAATCGGGGTTGGAAAAGAATTGGCCGTACCATTTGAGCGTCCAGCCGGGCGGCGGGAACACCAGCCATTGCGACGAGCCGAACGACAGCAGCACGATAAACACGATCGGCAGCAGCAGGAACAGGCCGATCAACCCGGTGGTGGTGTAGAGGCCCAAGCGCATCCTGCGGCTCATGGCGTTGGGGGTCAGGAGCATGACGGCTTACCTCGCGTTGCTGGCGCCAACCGGGGATTCCGGCTGAAGCTTCAGGTAGAAGTAGAACAGCACCAGCGTGATGAAGATCAGCAACGCGGCGCCGGCACTGGCCAGGCCCCAATTGAGGAACGACTGCACCTGCTGAATGATGAACTCGGGCAGCATCATGTTCTGCGCACCGCCGAGCAGCGCCGGGGTGACGTAGTAACCGAGAGACATCACGAACACCATCAGCCCGCCGGAGAACAACCCCGGCCGGCACAGCGGCAGGAAGACACGGAAGAAGTTGGTCCACGGGCTCGCGCCGCAGATCGAGCCTGCCTGCAGGATCATCGGGTCGATGGCCTGCATGGTCGCCTGCAACGGCAGCACGATGAACGGGATCATGATGTAGCTCATGCCGATCACCACGCCGGTGAGGTTATGCACCATCTCCAATGGCTGATCGATGATGCCCATGGCCATCAACGCCTTGTTGATCACCCCAGAGGCTTGCAGCAACACCAGCCAGGAATAGGTGCGGGCCAGCAGGCTGGTCCACATCGACAGCAGCACAATGCTCAGCATCCAGCGCCCCCAACCACGCGGCACCAGGGTGATTGCCCAGGCCAGCGGAAAGCCCAGTAGCAGGCTGAACAAGGTCACCAGTCCCGCCACCGAAAAGGTATTGAGCAACACCCGGGCATAGGCCGAGTTGGCGAACAGCTGTTCATAGTTGCCCAGGCCCGGCACCGGCTCCAGTACGCCGCGCAGCAGCAGGCCGATCAGCGGCGCGAGGAAGAACAGGCCGAGAAACAGCAGGGCCGGGATCAGGTTGCTCGATCCGCGCCAACGCTGTGCCAGGGACGGCGAGTGTGTCCTGGCCGGTACCGCACCGGCAGCGCCGAGGGCGCTCCCGGTCGGTGTGGTTGCCGTCATTTTCATTTGACTAGCCATTCATTCCACCGTGTCGCAATGGCCGGGCCGTTCTTGGCCCAGTAGGCGAAATCGAGGGTGATCTGGTCCTTGGCATACGCCGTCGGCAGGTTGGGTGCGAGGACTGAATCCAGGCGCTGCACGCTGTCGATGTTCACCGGCGCATAGGCGGTCAGGTTGGAAAAATCCGCCTGGCCCTTGGCGCTGCTGGCATTGGCCAGGAATTTCATCGCTGCCGCTTTGTTTTTCGAACCTTTAGGCACAACGAGAATGTCGGCCATCACCAGGTTTTGCTTCCAGCTCACGCCGACCGGTGCACCGTCTTCCTGCAGGGCGTGGATACGGCCGTTCCAGAACTGCCCCATGCTGACTTCGCCGGAGGCCAGCAGTTGTTGCGACTGCGCGCCGCCGCCCCACCAGACGATGTCTTTCTTGATGGTGTCGAGTTTCTTGAAGGCGCGGTCCAGGTCCAGAGGGTAGAGCTTGTCGGCGGGTACACCGTCGGCCAGCAGCGCCAGTTCGAGCACGCCAGGGCTTGGCCATTTGTAGAGGGCGCGTTTGCCGGGGTAGGTCTTGGTGTCGAACAGCGCGGTCCAATCCTGGGGTTTGCCCGCGCCGAGCTTGCCTTCGTTGTAGCCAAGCACGAAGGAGAAGAAGAACGAACCGACGCCGTGGTCGGAGACGAAGCGCGGGTCGATCTTGTCGCGCTGGATCACCGAGAAGTCCAGCGGTTCGAGCAGGCCTTCGGCGGCGGCGCGCAAGGCGAAGTCGGCCTCCACATCCACCACGTCCCACTGCACGTTGCCGCTCTCGACCATGGCTTTGAGTTTGCCGTAGTCGGTGGGGCCATCCTGCACGACGGTGATACCGCTGGCCTTGCTGAACGGGTCAGCCCACGCCTGCTTCTGCGCATCCTGGGTGCTACCGCCCCAGCTCACGAAATTGACGCTTTCGGCCGCCAGCGCGACGTGGCTGGTCACGCTCAGTAGTCCCGCAAACAGCGCTGCGGTTGCACCTTTGTTCAACACCATTTTTACGCCCTCATTGTTGTGTTTATGAGCGGGGCTTTGGATGCCCGCCTATCGGGAGCAGTCGGTGTGGATGACGTTATAAAGGTCATCCAACCTATGGAATATCATATTATGGTATTCCAAACTTTGCGCAAGCACTTTGCCATACCGGCTATCTGGCCGGGTCATGAAACGAAGGGAATACTTTCCACTACTTCGAGGTCGTAACCGGTCAAGCCTGCGTATTTCAAAGGTGGGCCCAGGTGGCGCAACTTGCCCACCCCGAGGTCCTGCAAAATTTGCGCTCCGGTGCCGACTTCCGAGTAAATGCGCGACTGCGACCGGCTGAACTGGCGCGGCGCCTGAGTCAGTTGCGGTACGCGTTCCAACAGGGCCTGGGACGACTCATGATTGGCCAGCACCACCACCACGCCGCTGCCTTCGGCCGCCACGCGTTGCAAGGCAGCCCACAGCGTCCAGTTTGACGGGCCGCTGTAGTCGGCACCGACCAGGTCGCGCAGCGGGTCGATCACATGCACGCGCACCAATGCAGGTGTATCGCGGTGCAACTGGCCCATGACCATCGCCATGTGCACGCCGCCGTCGATACGGTCTTCAAAGGTGATCAGGCGGAAGGTGCCGTGCACCGTGGGCAGGTCGCGCTCACCGATGCGCACCACGGTGCGTTCGGTGCTGAGGCGGTAGTGGATCAGGTCGGCGATGGTGCCGATCTTGATGCCATGTTTGCGTGCGAAGACTTCCAGCTCCGGACGGCGGGCCATGGTGCCGTCGTCGTTCATTACTTCGACGATCACCGAGGCCGGCGTGTGCCCAGCCAGGCGCGCCAGGTCGCAACCGGCTTCGGTATGCCCGGCGCGAGTCAGCACGCCGCCATCCTTGGCGCGCAACGGGAAGATATGCCCCGGCTGCACGATGTCGGTCGGTCCGGCATTGATGTCCACGGCCGCTGCCACGGTGCGTGCGCGGTCGGCGGCGGAGATGCCGGTGGTCACGCCCGTGGCGGCTTCGATGGACACGGTAAACGCGGTGCTGAACACGCTGCCATTGCTCGGCACCATTTGCTCAAGGCCCAGGCGCTGACAGTGCTCGTCGGTGAGTGTCAGGCAGATCAGGCCGCGGGCTTCACGGGCCATGAAGCTGATAGTCTCGGCGGTGCAGCAGGCGGCGGGCAGCAACAGGTCACCCTCGTTTTCCCGGTCTTCGTCGTCCACCAGAAGCACCATCTTGCCTTGGCGGTAGTCTTCGATGATGTCTGCAATGCTGTTGAAGGCCATGTGAAATGCTCGACTTGTTGGTTGTATGTATTATGGTATACCACAAATTCTAAACAAGAGGATGTCACGATGAAGGCCTATTGGATTGCCCATGTGGATGTGTCTGATGCAGAGCAGTACACGCAATACACCCAGCGCGCGCCGGCGGCGTTTGCGAAGTTCGGCGGGCGGTTTCTGGCCAGGGGCGGGCGCAGTGAGGCGCTGGAAGGCGCGCCGGCACGGCAGCGTAATGTGGTGATCGAGTTTGATAGCTACGAGCAGGCGGTGGCGTGTTATGAGTCTGCCGAGTATCAGCAAGCCAAGGCGCACCGTAAGGGCGCGGGGGTGGCGCAGATCATCATCGTGGAAGGCTTGGCACCCTAGTTATCAAGCCAAATAGTGGTCCAAATGTGGGAGGGGGCTTGCCCCCTCCCACATTTTGATTCGTGTTTGGCCTTGAGGTCAGCGAATGAAGTGAATCTTGCCGCTGTCGTCGTTGCCGATATAAATGCCATACACCCCAGCCTGCCTTTCCTCGATATACCGCTCGAGGATCTGCCGGATCGCCGGGTAGTAGATGCTGTCCCAGGGAATGTCCTCGGGTGCGAAGAATTTATAGTCCAGCGTCTCCGGCCCGAACTGCCCGGTGATCTCCAGCGCAATCGCACGGAAGATGATGTACACCTCGCTGATCTTCGGCACGCTGAAGATGGAGTAGGGCGAGACGATCTCGGCGCGTACGCCGCTTTCTTCCCACACCTCGCGCAATGCCGCCTGCTCGGTGGTTTCGCCACCTTCCATGAAGCCTGCGGGCAAGGTCCAGGTGCCGGGGCGCGGGGGAATAGCCCGTTGGCACAGCAGGTACTTGCCGTCCTGCTCGATGATGCAGCCGGCGATGATCTTGGGATTGATGTAATGGATATAGCCGCAGCCCCGGCACATCAGGCGCTCATGGGTATCGCCCGGTGGCAGTTGGTGACCGAGGTCACTGCCGCCGCAGGTCGGGCAAAAGCGCGGGCTGGGCACGGTCAGCGGCCTATGCGCGGTTCTTTGAGCGCAATCGGCAGGGTGATTTCCGGCGTCTTGCCGGTCTCTTCCTGTTTGCGCTTGAGGTAATCCAGAGCCACGGCGGCGGCGGCACGCACGTGATCGACACACGCTTGGTGGGCCGCGAGCGGGTCGCCGCTCTTGATCGCCTGGACCATGCGTTCCATTTCCTGGTTGCTGGTGCCGCGACGGTTTTCCTGGGACACGGAGGTGGCACGCAGGTAGCTGATGCGGGCCTGCAACTGGCGCAATTGGGTAGCGGCCACGTGGTTGCCGGAGCCTTCGAGCAGCACGTCATAGAAGCCCTGGACCGAGTCGATGACCTGTTGCAGTTCACCGTCCTTGAGGGCCTTGCGGTTTTCTTCCAGGGCTTTTTCCAGGGCCTTGATGTCCTTGGCCTTGGCGCGCAGGGTGAACAGCTGCACGATCAAGCCTTCGAGCACGCAACGCAGTTCATAGATGTCGACGGCGTCGGCCAGGGTGATGATTGCCACTTGCGGGCCCTTGGCATCGGCGAACTCCACCAGGCCTTCGGACTCCAGGTGACGCAAGGCTTCGCGTACCGAGGTGCGGCTGACGCCGAGGCGGTCGCACAGGTCGCGCTCCACCAGGCGGTCACCGGGCAGCAACTGGAAGTTCATGATGGCGCTGCGCAGTTTTTCCAACACGATTTCGCGCAGGGTGACCGGGTTGTGATTGACCTTGAAGCTGTCGTCGAGGGGCGCGCGTTTCATGGGGTTAGCTCTGAATGTGGCGGTTGACTGGAGGCCTCGGCCGGCCGGGGGCCGATTGAGGGCCGAAAATCGTGCCCAAGTTTATCATGCTGCGTTCTTTAAGCGACAAACCCTCACGGCCCCCCGGACGCCTCACGCCAGCGTCGGCAATGGGCCCAGCTTGCCCTTGTGGTAGATCATCGGCGTGACCGGTTCGGCGGGCAGGATCAGGTTCTTCACCGCGCCGACGATGATCGCGTGGTCACCACCATCGTATTCGCGCCACAACTCGCACTCGATGATCGCCGTGGCCTTGGCCAGCAGCGGGTTGCCCAGTTCGCTCAAGTGCCACTCGATGCCCTTGGCCTTTTCCTTGCCCTTGCTGGCAAAGGCATAGGCTTCGGCGGTCTGGTCGGCAGACAAAAGGTGGATTGCAAACCGCTTGCTGTCGCGCAGGATCGGGTAGGTGTCCGACGCATAGTTGGGGCAGAACAGCACCAGCGCCGGGTCAATCGACAGCGCGCTGAACGCGCTGGCGGTAATGCCGACGATACCGCCGTCCGGGTCGAGGGTGGTGACCACCGTGACGCCGGAGGGGAAGGAGCTCATGACGTCTTTATAAATGCCGGGTTCGATCATGGTCGTGGACTCTTAACGCATCACAAAAGGATCAGGCATGGGCGCCTGGGAGAGGTTGATCCACACCGTCTTCAGCTCGGTGTAGGCCAGTACCGAATCAATGCCGCTTTCGCGCCCGTAGCCGCTGTTCTTGAAACCGCCGATGGGCGCCATCGCCGACACCGCACGGTAGGTGTTGACCCAGATGATCCCCGAACGCACGTCCCGCGCCAGGCGATGGGCGCGGCCCAGGTCACGGGTCCAGATACCGGCGGCGAGGCCGAACTGCGAGTCGTTGGCGATGGCCAGAGCTTCGGCTTCATCCTTGAAACGGATGACTGAGGCCACTGGGCCGAACACTTCTTCCTGCATGATTTTCATCGAATTGCGGTCGCACTCGAACAGCGTTGGCTCATAGAACCAACCTTCGCCGAGGTTCTGTGGGCGCTTGCCGCCGGTGCGCAGGCGCGCGCCTTCGGCGATGGCATCGGCGACCAGGCCTTCGACCACGGCCAGTTGCTGCGCGGTGGCCATGGGGCCCATTTCGCTGGCGTCGTCCTGGGGGTTGCCGATGTGGATGCGCTGGGCGCGTGCCACCAGGCGGTCGACGAATTCGTCGTAGATTTCAGCCTGCACCAGCAGGCGCGAGCCGGACACGCAGCTTTGCCCGGACGCCGCGTAGATGCCGGCAATCGCGCCATTGATGGCGCTGTCCAGATCAGCATCGGCAAAGATGATGTTCGGCGACTTGCCGCCCAATTCCAGGGACAGCTTGGCGAAGTTCTCGGCGCTGCTGCGCACCACATGCCGCGCCGTGGCCGCGCCGCCGGTAAAGGCGATCTTGCGCACCAGCGGATGGCGGGTGAGGGCGGCGCCGGTGCTCGGGCCGTAACCGGTGACCACGTTGACCACACCCGGTGGGATCCCGGCTTCCAGCGCCAGGCGTGCCAGTTCGAGAATGGTCGCCGAGGCATGTTCCGACGGTTTGATCACAATGGTGTTGCCCGCCGCCAGGGCCGGTGCGAGCTTGATCGCGGTGAGGTACAGCGGGCTGTTCCACGGAATGATCGCGGCAACCACGCCCATGGCTTCGTGCACGGTGTAGGCGAACAGGTCGGGTTTATCCAGCGGCAGGGTGCCGCCTTCAAGCTTGTCGGCCAGGCCTGCGGTGTAGTGGAAAAACTCTGGCAGGTAGCTGACCTGGCCACGGGTCTCGCGGATCAGCTTGCCGTTGTCGCGGCTTTCCAGCTGGGCCAGTCGCTCTGTGTTTGCGGCGATCAGGTCACCCAGGCGACGCAGCAGTTTGCCCCGTGCGGTGGCGGTGAGGCCGCGCCAGGCCGGGCTGTCGAAAGCGGTTTGGGCGGCCTGTACGGCGCGCTCCACATCCGCTTCGTCGGCGTCGGGCAATTGCGCCCAAGGCTCGGCCAGCGCCGGGTTGAGGCTGTCAAAGGTCTTGCCGGACAGGGCATCGACCCATTCACCGCCGATGCACATCTGGAAGCGTTCAAGCGTCATGCCACGATCCCCTTTATCGGGTGTTGTTGGGAGTGTGCCGTTTCAAGAAACCCCAGCAGCAGCTGGTTGACCAGGCGCGGCGATTCTACCGGCATCATATGCCGTTGCTCGGGCAGTACCGCAACGGTCGCGCCGGGAATGCGCTCGGCCAGTTGCCGGGCCATCTGCGGCGTGGAGCCGGGGTCCAGCTCGCCGGTGGCGACCAGGGTCGGCGCCTGGATGCTGCCCAGGTCGTCGGCGCGGTACATGTCCTGGGTCGCAAACAGTTCATAGGTGGTGAGGTAGCCCTGGGGATCGTTGCCCGCCAGGGTTTCGCGCAGCGCAGCAATCTGCGCCGGGTTGGCCGCCTGGTATTCGCGGCTGAACCAGCGCGACAGCGCCGCTTCGGCATTCGCATCCGGGCCATGTTCGGCGGCCTGGGCGGTGCGGGCGATCACGCCTTCGCGCTGTTCGGGGCTGCGGTTGAACACACTGTTGAGCACCACCAGGCCTTGCAGGCGTTGCGGGTAATGCAGCGCAAAGGCACGCGCTACCAGGCCGCCCATGGAAAAGCCGATCACCGTGGCCTTGGGCAGTTGCAGGTGGTCGAGCAGTTCCAGCAACTGGTCGGCGTAACCGAGCAGCGGCGTGCCGGCGGCCGGGCGCGGGCTGGCGCCGTGGCCGAGCATGTCGTAGCTGATCACGCGGTAATTCGTGGCCAGGCCAACCACCTGGCCGCCCCACATTTCTTTATTCAGGCCCACGCCGTGGATCAAAACCACAGGCTGGCCTTGGCCGGTCGCCAGGTAACTGGTGCCAGCCGGTGTGTGTTCAGCGGTGAGCCGAATCATGGAGCGCTCCTGCATGCTTTTTGTTGTGGTGGCCGGCCGTGCTTACTGGGCGTTTTCCGCCGCCAGTTCTTCCAGGTCGATGTAGCGATTGCCGATGCGCGGGTGCAGGCGGCCGCCGTCGGCGCAACCCAGGACCACGACGATTTCGTCAGCACGCGGTGAGTCTTCGATCTGCATTTCCAGGGTGATGTAGTGCGAACGCAGGCCTTCGTCGTCCTTGTGCATCATCGGCACCTGGATCGAGGTGCCTGGGCCGCCGCGCTTGTTGGTGAAGCTCAGGTAGCTCTTGGCCTTGACCGCTTCACGGTAGTGGTTGCCAAAGCGCAGGGTGTGGATGATCGCGCTGGCGTGTTCGATCTCGCCGTCGGCACCGACCACGGCGGCCTTGCCATAGGCTTCGATCTTTTCAGCGCCGCCGATGATGCTCACCAGGCGCTCGACCATCTGGGCACCGAGGTCGGAGCAGTTGGCGCGGATCTCAGGCTTGAGGTCTTCCACGAAACCGCGACCGAGCCAGGGGTTTTTCAGTACGACGGCAAGGCCGACCATTTTTACCGGAGTGTCGGAGGCTTTGCCGCCTTCGATAAAGGTCTCTTCTACATAGCTGACGATCTTGCGGATTTCGAAACTCATGAGCGGCTCCATCAGGTGTGGGGGAGGATTTCGTATGATGGTATACCATAATACGCAAAGCACAAGTGGCGAAAATGAGGTGAGGCGACAAAGGGCGGGTGTGAGATTTAATCGAGTCGATGTTAAAAAATGTTAGATTGAAAAAATACTTCACATAATCCGTTCATTGGTGGATGATCGATCACAATTCCAACGCGGCTCGCCGGTGTGGTGTCAGCCGCCGTTTTCCCCTGGAGTACCCATGAATAATAAGAATGTCGGTGTGATCGGTTTGGGCGCGATGGGGCTGGGCATTGCCCGCTCGCTGCTGCGCGCCGGGTTCAATGTGCATGCCTGTGATGTGCGTGAGGCAGTCACCCAACAGTTCGCCGGCGAAGGCGGAGTGGCGTGCACATCGCCCGCACACATGGCGGACACGTGCGATGTGATCATCACGGTGGTGGTCAACGCCGAACAAACCGAGACCGTGTTGTTTGGTGAAGGCGGTGCCGTGGCGGCGTTGCGGCCAGACAGCCTGTTGATCGGCTGTGCCACCGTGGCGCCGACCTACGCCGTAGAACTGGGCCAGCGCCTGGGCGAACACGGCCTGCTGTACCTGGATGCGCCGATTTCCGGCGGTGCGGCCAAAGCCGCCGCCGGCGAAATGACCATGATGACGTCCGGCCCGCAGGCCGCCTATGTCAAGGCCGAAGCGGTACTCGCGGGCATGGCCGGCAAGGTCTATCGCCTGGGCGATGTCCACGGGCTGGGCTCCAAGGTCAAGATCATCAACCAATTGCTCGCCGGGGTGCACATCGCCGCATCCGCCGAAGCCATGGCCCTGGGCCTGCGCGAAGGGGTCGACGCCGATGCCTTGTATGAGGTGATCACCCACAGCGCCGGCAATTCGTGGATGTTCGAGAACCGCGTGCCGCACATTCTCAAGGCCGACTACACGCCGCTGTCGGCCGTGGACATTTTCGTCAAGGACCTGGGCCTGGTGCTGGATACCGCCCGTGCGAGCAAGTTTCCACTGCCGCTGTCGGCCACGGCGCACCAGATGTTCATGCAGGCCTCCAGCGCCGGTTTCGGCCGCGAGGACGATTCGGCGGTGATCAAGATTTTCCCTGGCATCGATCTGCCGACCGCCAAGCCCGAATCTGTGTGAGGACCGCTCCATGACTAACCCCACCGCACGCCCGTTGCTGGGCTGCATTGCCGACGATTTCACCGGCGCCACCGACCTTGCCAACATGCTGGTGCGCGGCGGTATGCGTACGGTGCAGAGCATTGGCATTCCCAGCCGCGAAGTCGCCGATGGGCTGGATGCCGATGCCATCGTCATCGCGCTCAAGTCGCGCACCACGCCTGCTGTCGAGGCCGTCGAAGAATCACTGGCCGCGTTGGAGTGGCTTCGCGGGCAGGGCTGTGAGCAGATTTTCTTCAAGTACTGCTCCACCTTTGATTCCACCGCCGCCGGCAATATCGGCCAGGTCAGCGAGGCGTTGCTCAGGGCGCTGGGCAGTGACTTCACGCTGGCCTGCCCGGCCTTCCCGGAAAACGGCCGGACGATTTTCCGTGGCCACTTGTTTGTGCAGGACCAGTTGCTCAGCGAATCGGGCATGCAGCACCACCCGTTGACCCCCATGGGCGACGCGAACCTGGTGCGGGTGCTGCAACAGCAGACGCAATTACCGGTGGGGTTGCTGCGCTACGACGCGGTCGCTGCGGGTGTCGAGGCTACACGCCAGAAGATTGCCGAGCTGCGCGAGCAAGGGGTGGGCATCGCCATCGCTGACGCGCTGTCGGACCAGGATCTCTACACATTGGGCAGTGCCTGCGCCGACTTGCCGTTGCTGACGGGCGGCTCGGGCCTGGCGTTGGGCCTGCCGGGCAATTTTCGACGCGCCGGTAAACTGCGTGATTTGGATGTCAGCGCATTGCCCACCGTCGGCGGCGGCGAAGTGGTGCTGGCAGGCAGTGCGTCGGTAGCGACCCTCGGCCAGGTGGCCGAGTGGTGCGAAGCCGGTCGCCCGGCGTTGCGCATTGACCCCGTCGCCCTGGCCGCGGGTGAGCCTGTGGTCGCGCAGGCGCTGGCCTTTGCCCGTGACAGCTTACAAACGGTGTTGATCTACGCCACCAGCACCCCGGCCGAGGTCAAGGCGGTGCAGCAACAACTCGGCGTCGAACGCGCCGGGGCGCTGGTGGAGGAGGCGTTGGGCGAGATTGCTGCCGGCCTGCGCGAGCAAGGTGTGCGGCGCTTCGTGGTGGCGGGCGGCGAGACCTCTGGCGCCGTGGTCAAGGCGCTTGGCGTCAACCTGTTGCAGATCGGTGCGCAGATCGACCCCGGCGTGCCGGCCACGCTCAGCAGCTCCGCCGAACCGCTGGCGCTGGCGCTGAAGTCGGGCAACTTCGGTGGCCGCGACTTCTTTGCCAAAGCCCTCGCGCACCTGGCCGGAGATGCCCAATGAGCGGCATCGACGAGCAGGCCCAGCGCGAAGAAATCTGCGACGTCGGCCGCAGCCTTTATCAGCGCGGCTACACCGTCGGCAGCGCCGGCAATATCAGCGCGCGCCTCGACGATGGTTGGCTGATTACCCCTACCGACGTCTGTCTCGGCCGTCTTGAGCCGGCGGCAATTGCCAAGGTCAACCTGCAAGGCGAGTGGGTGTCCGGGGATAAGCCGTCGAAGACCCTGGCCCTGCATCGGCAGGTGTATGACCGCAATCCTTCGGTGGGCGGCGTGGTGCATACCCATTCCACCCATCTGGTGGCGCTGACCCTCGCCGGTGTCTGGCGCGACGACGATATCCTGCCGCCGCTCACGCCCTACCAAGTGATGAAGGTCGGGCACATTCCATTGATCGGCTATCAACGCCCTGGTTCGCCCAAGGTCGCCGAGCAAGTGGCGCAACTGGCCAACAGTGTGCGCGGAGTGATGCTCGAACGCCTCGGACCGGTGGTCTGGGAAAGCTCAGTGGCCAGGGCCAGCTATGCCCTGGAAGAGTTGGAAGAAACCGCCAGGCTCTGGTTGATGAGCAACCCTCGGCCCGCGCCGATGGATCAAGCGGCATTGGATGAACTGCGCGAGACGTTCGGCGCGCACTGGTAACCCGTAGACCGACACTGCAAGCCTCCAGCGAGACCCGCCTGCGGATTTCGACGGGGCCGGCTTGCGCCAAAAAACAATAACAACAGGACATTTTCGAATGAGCCCACTGATTTTGATGTTGACTGCCGGCG
This sequence comes from Pseudomonas sp. SR18, assembly GCF_023701505.1. NCBI lineage: Bacteria > Pseudomonadati > Pseudomonadota > Gammaproteobacteria > Pseudomonadales > Pseudomonadaceae > Pseudomonas > Pseudomonas sp. SR18. Next base: position 188,954 of record NZ_JAMQAU010000011.1, read on the forward strand.
CGGGTATTGCGCTGCTGCTATTCCTGGTCCTCAAGTACAAATTCCAGCCGTTTGTCGCGCTGATGCTGGTGAGTATCGTGGTGGCGCTGGTGGCCGGGGTGAAACCGGCCGACCTGGTGGCGACCATCGAAGGCGGCATGGGCAAGACCCTCGGTCATATCGCGATCATCATCGCCCTGGGCGCGATGATCGGGCGGATCATCGAGCTTTCCGGTGGCGCCGAGGCCCTGGCCAAGTCGCTGATCGAGCGATTCGGCAACAGCCGCACGCCATTGGCGCTGACCATCGCCGGGTTCATCATCGGCGTGCCGGTGTTCTTTGAGGTCGGGGTGATTATCCTGATGCCGCTGGCCTACGGCGTGGCGCGCCGGGCGCGCAAACCGCTGCTGATGTTCGCCTTGCCGATGTGTGCGGCGCTGCTGACGGTGCATGCATTCCTGCCGCCCCATCCAGGCGCCGTGGCGGCGGCCAGTCAGTTGGGGGCGGATTTGGGTCGGGTGCTGATGTTCGGCCTGCCGATCACTGCATTGCTCTGCTACGTCGGCTATCGCGTGGCGGGGCGCATGACCCGCCGCTTTTACCCGATGACCGACGACATTCGTGCCGAAGTCTATGGCCCCCACGTTACCAATGACGATTTGAAGGCTTGGACCCACGGCAACGACAAAGCGGTGCAGCAGGCTGGCGTTGCCGAGTCCCACATGGGCCTGGAAGAGTCCACCAGCGCCATCGTCGCCAAGTTGCCAGCGGCCCCGGCGCCGGGTTTCGGCCTGATCGTGAGCCTGATTCTGCTGCCGATCGTCCTGATCCTGTTGGGCACCCTGGCCACCTCGCTGCTGCCGGTTGAATCGGTGCTGCGTGGGGTGATGACCGTGCTTGGTGCGCCGCTGGTGGCGCTGTTGATTGATACCTTGCTGTGCGCCTGGCTGCTGGGCTCTCGTCGGGGCTGGAGCCGCACCCAGGTCTCGGACGTGATCGGCTCGGCGCTGCCGGGCGTGGCCATGGTGATCCTGATCGCCGGTGCCGGCGGGGTGTTCGGCAAAGTGCTGGTGGACACCGGGATCGGCGCCGTGGTCTCCGACATGCTGCGCACCACCGGCCTGCCGGTGCTGGGCCTGGGCTTTTTGCTGACCATGCTGCTGCGGGCGGTGCAAGGTTCCACCACCGTTGCCCTGGTGACCACGGCCGGTATCATCAGCCCGCTGATCGCCACCCTCAACCTCACGCCCAACCACCTGGCGCTGCTGTGCCTGGCGATGGGCGGTGGCGGGCTGGCCATGTCCCATATCAACGATGCCGGCTACTGGATCTTCACCAAGCTTGCCGGGCTTAATGTGGCCGACGGGTTGCGCACATGGACGGTGATCACGACGTTGCTCGGCACCTTGGGTTTCCTGATTACCCTGCTGATCTGGCCTTTTGTCTGACTCCTGGGAGTTTTTATGCCTCGTTTTGCCGCCAACCTGAGCATGCTGTATCCGCAACACGACTTTCTTGAGCGCTTCGCCGCGGCCAAGGCCGATGGTTTTGATGCGGTGGAATACCTGTTCCCCTACGACTACGACGCGCAGGTGCTCAGGCAGCGCCTGAGCGATAACGGACTGGAACAGGCCTTGTTCAACGCGCCACCGGGCGACTGGGCCGCAGGGGAGCGGGGCATCGCCAGCCTGCCGGGGCGCGAGGCCGAGTTTCGCAGCGGCTTCGACCGCGCCCTGGCGTACGCCGCCGTGCTCGGTAACAGCCGCGTGCATGTCATGGCGGGGTTGCTGCCGTCGGAAAACCTGCGCCAGCGCCATCACGCCGTGTACCTGGAAAACCTTGCCTACGCCAGCGCCGCGGCGGCGCAGGTTGGCGTAACGGTATTGCTGGAGCCGATCAACACCCGCGACATGCCGGGGTTCTTCCTCAACCGCCAGGACCAGGCCCACGCCATCTGCCGGGAAGTCGGTGCGAGCAACCTCAAGGTGCAGTTCGACTGCTACCACTGCCAGATCGTCGAAGGTGATATAGCCACCAAACTGCGCCGCGACTTCGCCTGCATTGGCCATATCCAGATTGCCGGCGTGCCGGACCGCCACGAGCCGGACCTGGGCGAGCTGAACTACCCGTACTTGTTCGACCTTATGGACCAGTTGGGTTACGACGGCTGGGTCGGTTGCGAATACCGGCCAAAGGGCGACACCTCGGCAGGCTTGCAATGGTTGCGGGACTGGAAAACTGCTCAATAGTCGACGAGCCGTTCTGCCTGCCAACAGCGCTCAAATGTGGGAGGGGGCTAGGGCATCACGCCGGCAACGGATCACCCGGCAGCATCAGTTCAATCCCACGCTTGCGGATGCCGTCTGCCGCAGCCGGGGTCAGGTCGTCGTCGCTGATGATCACGTCGAACGGTTCCAGCCCGGCGATGCGGTACATGCTGAACGTGCCGTACTTGGAACTGCTCGCCACCAGCACCACCTGAGCCGCTGACTGCATTGCCACTTGCTTGACCTCGACCTTCAGCGCCGAGGGGGTGGTGATGCCTCGGTGCAGGTCCCACGAACTGGTGGACACAAACGCGATATCCGTCACCACCTGGCGCAACGTCGCCACGGCCAGCCCACCGACGGAGGAGTGGTTATCGTGGTCCAGTTGGCCGCCAGTGTGGATCACGGTCACCTGTGTCGCATCCATCAGCGCCTGCACGATTCCGAAGTCGTTGGTCACCACCGTCATGCCCGACAGCGCCTTGATATACGGCACGATTTCCAGGGTGCTGGTGCCGGCGTCCAGGTACACGGTCATGTCCGCGTGCAGCAACCGCGCGGCCAACCTTGCCATCGCCTGCTTTTGCGGTAATTCCACCACGGCTTTGGATTGATGGCTTGGTTCGCTGTGCAACTGGCTGGCGATCCTGACCCCGCCGGTAACGGAATACGCCCGACCTTCCTGCTCCAACAGCGCGATGTCACGGCGCACGGTCATGTGCGAGCAGTCGAACATTTCCATCAACTGGTGCACGCTCATCACCTGATGCTTGCGCAATTGCCGCAGGATTTGCTCGCGGCGCTGCTCGGGAATCATCGGTGGGCTGCTGTCGGGGGCAGTGTCCTTGGGGGTGGGCATTGAGGCTCCGGAGTGGCTGGGCAAAGGGCGGGTAATACGTGGCTATAGTAGCCAATACACGCCCACCCAAGCGACCCCGGGCTGAGAAAGCTTAAAACTTGAAGCGCCCCACAAGGCCTTTGAGCTGACCGGAAATATCCGTCAAACGACCTGACCCGGTCTGCGCCGAATGGGCGAAGCCTTCAACCAACTGCGCATCGGCATGGATCTGCGCGATGTGTCGGTTGATCTCTTCGGCCACCTGGTGCTGTTCTTCGGCGGCCGTGGCGATCTGGGTGTTCTGGTCGCGGATCGAGTCCACCGAGCCACGGATCTTGTCGAAGCTGTCGCGGGCTTGCTGGATGCGTTCCACGCTGGTGTGGGACACCAGCAGGCTGCCTTGCATCTGCTGCGTGACTTCCTGGGTGCGGCGGGCGAGGTTGCCCAGCAGGCTGTCGATTTCGCCGGTGGAGTCAGCCGTGCGACGCGCCAGGGCGCGGACTTCGTCGGCAACCACGGCGAAGCCACGGCCCTGGTCACCGGCACGTGCGGCTTCAATTGCGGCGTTGAGTGCCAGCAGGTTGGTCTGCTCGGCAATCGAACGGATGGTGTCGAGGATGGTGTTGATGTTCTGGCTGTCCTGCTCCAGCAACTGCATGGTCTGGGTCGACTTCTGCAGGTCTTCGCTGAGCTTGAGCACGCTGCCGGTGGCTTCGCCGATGTGTTGCTGGCCGGTGTGCACATCGCGGTAGCCTTCGTCGGCGCTGGTGGCTGCGGCGCTGCAAGAGCGTGCCACTTCGTTGGCGGTGGCGACCATTTCGTTGAACGCAGTGCTCACCAGTTCCACCGCTTCACGCTGGCGACCGGCGGCCTGGTTCATGTTGTTGGCCACTTCACTGGTGTCGGCGGCGGCGGTTTGCAAGTCGGATGACGCGTTACCGATGCGCTGCACCAGTTGCGCAATCATGCTCAGGAACTGGTTGAACCAGCCCGCCAGGCTGGCGGTTTCGTCCTTGCCCTGCACCTTGAGTTGGCGCGTGAGATCGCCTTCGCCTTCGGCGATTTCTTGCAGGCCGTCGGCCACGCCACGGATCGGACGCACGATGACGCTGGCGAAACTGGCGCCGACAATCGCAAAGACCACCGCCAGCGCGGCGGCAATTGCGGCGATCAGCCAAGTCAGGCTGGTGGCGCCGGCCATCACTTCGTCGCGCTTGATCAGGCCGATAAAGCGCCAGCCCAGGTCTTTGGAACTGACCACGTTGGCCATGTAGGCCACGCCGTCGATGTCGATCTGGGTCACGCCGTCGCCGCGCTTGGACAGTTCCGCGTAGTTGGGGCCGAGGTCCGCCAGGGGCTTGAAGTTGTGCTTGGCATCGCTGGGGTCCACCAGCACGTTGCCGTTGGCTTCCACCAGCATCAGGTAGCCGCTGTCGCCCAGCTTGATGTTGCGCACCAGTTCGGTGAGCTGCTTGAGCGACACGTCCAGGCCGACCACACCGAGGATGTTGCCGGTGGCGTCAGCGACGGTGTGCACGGTGCCGATCAGCACTACGTCATCCGGTGCCCAGTAGTAGGCGCCGGTGCGCACGGTAGCGCCAGGCGCGGCGATGGCCGCTTTGTACCAAGGGCGCACGCGGGGGTCGTAGTTGTTCAGTTTGGTGTCGTCCGGCCAACTGGCGTAGCCGCCGTCGCTCAGTCCCAGGGACAGGTAAGCGGTGCTCGGATGGCTTTTGGCGAACTGGTCGAAGATATCCAGCAGTGCTTTATTCGTGGGTGTGAGGGGGATTTGCGCGGCGTCGGCGCCGGCGTAGCTCTTGAGGTCCTTGGCCGCGATAACACGCGGGTCCTTGGCCACAAAGTCGACGTTCTGGCTGATGCCGTCGAAAAACTGCTTCATGCCATTGTCGATCTGGCGGATCTCGCGCCCGCTGCTGTCGAGGAAATTGGCCTGGGCCCCCTCGCGCAGGTTCAACACTACCAACACGGCGACCAGGATGACGGGGACGCACGCGATAGCTGCGAACGCCCAGGTCAGCTTCTGCTTGATATTCATGACTTCACCTGCGGAGTATTTATAGTTTTGGCAAGGCAGTGGGTAGCGCTGAACGTCGCATGTGTTGTTATGAGGGGGTGTGGCCCATGCGTACCTCCGGTTTATCGACCGCGAAGTCACGCACTTTAGGGCCGCAGTGGTGATCAGCCGATTTGGTCGTCGGCCAGGGCGTCGCGTCGCATCGATTGCAGGTTCTTTTCGATGGTTTCGCAGATGGCTTCCATCTGGATCTGGTGTTCGCTGGAGCGGAACGGGCTTTGCAAATCGGTGCCGATGCGTTCGATGGCCAGCAGCATAAAGCCCACCACCGTAGACGCCAGCGGGGTGAACCAGCCCAGGGATTCAACCAGGCCCACCGGTACGATCAGGCAGAACAACGAGATAAACAGCCGTGGAAAATACACGTAAGGGTAGGGCAGTGGCGTGTTGGCGATACGCTCCATGCCGCCCTGGGCGTTGGACAGGTCTACCAGGGTTGACTCCAGCCGGGCCAGGCGAATGCTGTCCAGGTGCCCGGCCTTGTATTCCCGGGCCAGGATGGCCGCCGAGCCGGTGAGGATATCGTTGGCAAAGTTATTGGTGGCGCCGTTGCGGGCGAACTCCTCGGTGGGGATAAACGCGCGGACTTCATCCGGGCACGGCTCGCCTTTGAGGTGCGCGGCCAGGCAATTGACGTAGGCCACATGGCGGCGCAGCAGGGTGGATTTGACCGGGTTCACTTCGCTGCCGGGGTCGTCCAGCAGGGTCAGCACCTGGCGCGCAAAGCTGCGCGAGTTATTGACCATCGCCCCCCACAGCGTGCGGGCCTCCCACCAGCGGTTGTAGGCGCTGCTGTTGCGAAAGCTGATCAGCACAATCAGCGCCGAACCCAGCAGCGTAAGGGGCATCAGCGGCAGGTTGATCTTGGCATTGAGAAACAGCATGAAATCCACCGTGACGGCGATATCCCACAGCAACAGCCAGAACAGCGACCAGCCTACGTAGCCCATGGTCTTGATGATCAGGCGGTACTTTTTGATGATGGCGGCTTTCAAACGACAACCTCGCGGTGAGCGGTAAGCAACAGTGCCTTAGCTCGGACGCCGGGTTGGGGGGAAGGTTCGCTGGGCAACTGAAACGCTTAAGCCACTTCGGGATGTTGGAACAATTTTGGTAGCGACGATGTCCTTTTACTTAATCGCGATAGATTGCGTTCAAGGCAAAACGCCATTACCGGTACTGCATTGAGATCATAATCCAAGTTGTTTGATCAGGGCTCTTTCTCATGTGTGGCAGTTCGTTGAAGTTGGCGATGGAACATACGGCGCAAGCATTGGAGCGCCATGTGGAGTTTGAAGCGTGCGTGCGTAATCATTACAAAATGTTGCTGGAGCCCTATTCAAAAAGAGCGTTTTTCTACAAGACAGCACTTAAGTTCAACCGTTTGATGGTGTCCTACACATTATTGAGCACCTATTTCTCCAAACCCGTGGCATTACTGTCGGAAGTAAAAGAATTTTGCGTTGCGCGCAGGTTCTGTTCGAAAAACAGCCTCGAATCCATATTTCTGCTGTTCAGGGCACTGGGGTTCATGAAGGTGGCGGGGCATCCGGATGACAGCCGCTTGCGCGTGTTCAGGCCGTCTTCCCAGGCGTGTGGGGAAATCCGGTTGATGCTGGCGTCCGTTGTGGAGCCGTTGGAGTTGATGCACGTCGATGAAGCAGTTTTTCGGCATTTGCATGAGTTGGATGACCGTACGTATCTCGCCCGTTACTTCAAAGGTTATTCGACGTTGCTCAATGAAAATTTGACGATTGATCTGTTACTGCCTGACTGTTATTGGCTGGTAAACCGCGATGCAGGACATATGTTGATGCTCGCAATTTATAACGACGCGTGTTCGCTGGATAACCAGGGCGCAAGTTTCAGGTCGTCGTCTTATCTTTCAATCGCCGAGCAGTTGTCGGTGTCTAAAACCCACGTTATTCGTCTGGTTCAAGAAGGTGCTGACCGGGGGTATTTCAAAATCCATTCCAAGACCATGCTTGAGGTACTGCCACCGTTTATTTATCTGGTAAGACGCTTTATGGCGTATTCGTTTGCAACTTGTTTGTTGAGTCTGCAAGCGAGTCAGGCCGACAGTCAGTAGGCTGCTTATTCGCAAGGAGTGAAGGGGTGCCAGCTATTTTGAAACTCAGGCCACGGATGCAAAGGCTATTGTCACCCGCGATCGCACAGGCCGAGCTTATCGGGATTATTGCGTGGGTTGGAGTGCTGATGGCTGATCACGCTAAGCTGCTGGGCGTGCAGGCCGTCATTGTCACCCTCTGTCTGATCGTTGTGTATCGGCTTCACCGACGCGTCACTCACTATTATTTGTGGCGGGCGCTGGGGGTGGTCTACATGGCGCTGTTGACGGCCGGGTTTACCTACGTTGTTCGCACCGACCTGCAGTTGCAGGTGTTTGCCTTGCCGCTGGCAGTGATCTTGGTGGCGTGCAGTGCAATTCTGTTTATCGCGGTCCAGGACTTTCTGGTGTGCGCGATCGTGGTGTGGTTAATGGCCTGGCCCCATATTCCGGTAGGTATTTACCAAGGCGTCGACATTTACTTGTTTATCTTTTGCGCGGCGTCCGTTTCGATTGGCTGCGTTCTTAATGTGTCCTACCTGAAAAACCTGCGTTCGGTGTTGCTGGTCGAGAGTGAGTTTCGGGTACTGGCTGAAACAGACTACCTGACCTCCATCCTGAATCGACGCGCCTTTATGGAGAGCTTCGCCGCGTTGCTTGCGGCAGGCGAGAGCGGCTATTTCATGATGTTGGACATTGACAGTTTCAAGTTGAAGAACGACCAGTTCGGTCACGATGTCGGCGACACCATCCTCTGCGCCATGGCCGGTTGCCTCAAATCGACGCCGGGCAGTCATAGCTTCGGCAGGATCGGCGGCGAGGAGTTCGGCGTGCTATTGGTGGGCGATGACCCTTCAGTCGCCAGTGATTTCGCGCTACGCCTGTTGCAGTCGATCCGCTGCAGTGTGGCTCCGCCTCACCACTACACCTGCAGCGCGGGCATGGCGCGCTTTTCGGCGGGGGCCGATATGTCGGCGGTACTTAAATGTGCCGACCGCAACCTGTATGCCTCCAAGCACAACGGCAAAGACCGCGTGTACCTGGACGGTGAGGCAATCAGCCTCAGCGCTGGCTGAGAACGCTGGCCAGCAATCCTGGAAACCGGCTTTCCAGCTCTTCGGCGCGCAACGAGTTCAGATGGGTCGTGCCCACGCTGCGGGTGTGCACCAGGCCGGCATCGCGCAGTACCCGGAAGTGGTGGGACATGCTCGACTTGGGGCGCCCACCGTCCAGTTCGCCACAGGTTGCCTCTGGCACGCCCGCCAGGTAGCGGACAATTTCCAGGCGCACCGGATCACTCAAGGCGTACAGCAGACGCTCTAAGGTCAGGTCTTGAAGGGTAGGGTGTTTGAAGGCTCGCATGGGGACGGATGATAACAGGGGGGTATCGCTGAATACCATTGTTCGATTACCATCGAACTATCGAATCACTCACTTGCTGCTGGAGTTTTCCATGTCCGCTCTGTTCGAACCGTTCAAACTCAAAGACGTGACCCTGCGTAACCGCATCGCCATCCCACCGATGTGCCAATACATGGCCGACGACGGCATCGTCAACGATTGGCATCACGTGCATCTGGCCGGCATGGCCCGTGGCGGCGCCGGTTTGCTGGTGGTCGAGGCCACTGCCGTGGCGCCGGAAGGCCGCATCACACCAGGCTGCGCCGGTATCTGGAGCGATGCCCACGCCCAGGCGTTCGTGCCGATGGTCCAGGCCATCAAGGCCGCAGGCTCGGTGCCCGGCATCCAGATTGCCCATGCCGGTCGTAAAGCCAGCGCCAACCGTCCGTGGGAAGGGGATGACCATATTTCGTCCGCCGACGACCGCAGCTGGGAAACCATTGCGCCCTCGGCCATCGCTTTTGGTGCGAACCTGCCCAACGTACCGCGTGCCATGACCCTGGAAGACATCGCTCGGGTTAAACAGGACTTCGTCGACGCTGCCCGCCGTGCCCGTGACGCCGGTTTCGAGTGGATCGAACTGCACTTCGCCCACGGTTACCTGGCCCAGAGCTTCTTCTCCGAGCATTCCAACCAGCGCACTGACGCCTACGGCGGCAGCTTCGATAACCGCAGCCGCTTCCTCCTGGAAACCCTGGCCGCCGTACGCGAAGTCTGGCCGGAAAACCTGCCATTGACCGCGCGTTTCGGCGTGATCGAATACGACGGCCGTGACGAGCAGACCCTCACCGAATCCATCGAACTGGCACGTAACTTCAAGGCCGGTGGCCTGGACCTGCTGAGCGTCAGCGTCGGTTTCACCATCCCCGACACCAACATCCCGTGGGGCCCGGCCTTTATGGGCCCGATTGCCGAACGCGTGCGGCGTGAAGCCGGTATTCCGGTGACGTCGGCGTGGGGGTTTGGTACGCCGCAACTGGCAGAAGGCGCGTTGCAGGCGGGGCATCTGGACTTGGTCTCGGTGGGTCGTGCGCACCTGGCCGACCCGCATTGGGCGTACTTTGCGGCCAAGGAGCTGGGCGTGGACAAGTCCTCCTGGACCTTGCCGGCGCCTTACGCGCATTGGTTGGAGCGGTATCGCTGAGGCGAGCCACGCAGTGCAGGGAGCCACTCAATCGAGTGGCTTTTCTTTATCTTGATTTTGATACAAAGCAGATACGCAAAAAATAACGAATGAGAATAGATATCAAACGAGAATTCGATGGTATAGCATGCCCCGCAAATTCTTGGCAGGTTTGCCGTCCCATCTGGCTCATTCACTAGGTCCAACATCCATGCGTCGTACCCTGATTTCAATCTGCGTGTTGCAGGCGTTTTCCCCCTTCACCTGGGCGGATGTCGCGCCTACCGAGCAAACCAGCCTGGAGTTGCAAGCGACCAATGTGACCGGTACGGCCGACTATGAAACCGCTCAGGGACCGGTCAAGGGCTACCACGCCACACGCTCAGCCAGTGCGACGCGTACCGACACCTCGATTCATGAAACCCCGCAGTCCATCAGCGTGGTGTCCAAGGATGTAGTCGAGGATATCGGCGCTACCCGCCTGCAAGACGCCCTCGACTATGCCGGCGGCGTCGGCCGTGCCAACAATTTTGGCGGCCAGGGCCTGACCACCTTCACCGTGCGCGGCTTCACCACCGGCGAGTTCTACCGCAACGGTTTCCCGATCAACCGTGGCTACCCGAACATGCCGGACGCCAACACCATCGAACGCCTCGAAGTACTGCGCGGCCCAGCGACCATGCTCTACGGCCGTGGCGACCCAGGCGGAACCTTCAACGTGGTGTCCAAGCAACCGCTGCCCGAGCGTACCGTGACCCTCGGCAGCCAGTTGAATGACCAAGGCATGAAACGCGGCACCCTGGACGCCTCCGGCCCGCTGGATGAAGAAGGTCGCCTGGCCTATCGCCTGAACGTGGTGGGCGAGGGCGGCGATACCTTCCGTGACCACGTGGAAACCGAACGCTACGGCGTGACGCCGGTGATCACCTGGCAAGCTACTGATGAGACGAAGGTGATCTTTGAAGGTGACTTCATGCGTAACAATCATCCGTTGGATCGTGGTTTGACGCGTTTTTCCACGCAGAAAGGCACCGCGTCCCGCGATACCTTCTGGGGTGATAAAGACGTCGGCAAGTTGCACAACGACAACAACATGGCCCAGCTGCGTTTCGAGCACATCCTCAACGAAGACTGGACCCTGGGCGGTGGTTTTCAGTGGTTGGACGGCACGCTTCAAGGCAACGCCATCGAGGCCAACAGCCTGGCCGCCGACGGCCACACCCTCAACCGCAACTTCAACTACCGCAAGTTGGAGTGGACCGACAAGGACACCCAGCTCAACCTTACCGGTCATTTCTCCACGGGTGGTTTCGAGCATACCTTGCTGACCGGCGTGGAATTCGAGGACTACGACTACAAGTCGATCATCCAGCGTTCCGCCGCCGCCTACACCAGCGATATCTTCAACCCGGTGTACGGCAAGCCGCGTCCTGCCTTGGTCAACACGCCGACGAACGATAAAGAAAACCTCAAGACCTACGCCGCCTTCGTCCAGGACCAGGTCGCCCTGACCGAGCGCTTGAAGGTGCTGGCGGGCGCCCGTTTCGAGCGGTTTGAGCACAAGTACGAGACGTACGTCGCCAATACCAAGAGCTGGGAGGCCAGCGATAACGCAGTGACGCCACGTGTCGGCTTGATCTACGACCTCACTGACTCCCTCGCCGTGTACGCGGATGCCGCGCGTTCATTCAAGCCGAATACGGGCGCCACTCGGACCGGTGAGGGCTTTGAGCCGGAGAAGGGCAAGTCTTATGAAATGGGCATCAAGTGGGAAGCGCTGGATCGCCAGTTGAGCATCGACGCTGCGGTTTACCAGATCGATAAAAAGAATGTCCTGACTACCGATCCGCTGGATACCAACTCCAGGGTCGCCGCCGGCCAGGTCCGCAGTCGCGGTTTTGACTTGAACGTCGCCGGCAATCTCACCCCCGAGTGGCGCGTAATTGGCGGCTACGCCTACGTGGATGCCGAAGTCACCAAGGACAACACCCTGCGCGCCGGCACCCACCTCGCCAACATCCCGCGCAACAGCTTCAGCCTGCTAAACGTGTATGAATTCCAAGATGGCAGCCTCAAGGGGCTGGGACTGGGAGCAGGTGCGAAATACGTGGATGAGCGCGTCGGCCAGACCTCCAACACGCCGTTCACGATGGACGCCTACACCGTGGTCGACCTGCTCGGCTACTACAAGGTCAACGAGAAAGTCCGGCTCAACCTGGACGTGAAGAACCTGTTCAACCGTGACTTTGAAGAAGGCGCATTCGGTAATTTCTACGCCTACCCAGGCGCCCCGCGTACAGTCCAGGTCGGCATCGCCTACACCCTCTAACGGCCTGTACAGCTCCAATGTGGGAGGGGGGCTTGCCCCCGATAGCGGTGGATCAGTCACAGCAATACTGACTGATCTATTGCCATCGGGGGCAAGCCCCCTCCCACATTTGCTTTCACCAGGCTCTAGAGCGGCGTAAGCACATTCATCACCGTATCCAACGCCACCCGCGTGTCATCCAGCTGCACCAGCGACGCATGCCGTGCGCCCAGCGCGTCACGGTTCTGGATCGCGGTGAGGATCGCCTTGTGCCGGGGCAGGCTCAGGCCCTGGATGTCCGGGCGGCGGTTGGTGATATTGATCGACTCGCGCAACGGCAACGACAGCATGTTGCACATATACGCCAGCAGGTCGTTGCGCGTGGCGTCGGCAATGGCGCGGTGGAAGTCCAGGTCGGCCTGCAACAGGTCTTCGTGGGTCTTCGCGGTTTCCATGCCGGTGTAGGCTTTTTCGATGGTGGCGATGTCTTCATCGGTCGCCGTCGTGGCGGCCATGGCGGCGATTTCCGGTTCGAGGATGCGCCGCACCCCGGCCAGGGTATTGAAGAATTCACTGTGGGGCGTGGACTGCATCAACCATGACAACACATCCGGGTCCAGCAGGTGCCACTTCAGCCGAGGCCTCACCACCGCGCCCACCCGTGGCTTGGAATACACCAGGCCCTTGGCGCTGAGCACCCGGGTTGCCTCGCGCAGCACCGAGCGGCTGACCTTGTACTCCTCGCAGAGCGTGGCCTCCATGGGCAGTCTTTCTTCGGGCTTGAAGCGGCCGGAAACGATGTGCATGCCCAAGTCCTGAACGATCTGGGCATGCATGCTCTTGCGCGGCTTGGGCGGCTGGTGATCCATAACGACGGGGAGGCTCTGGCTTAAAGACGCGGCATCATAGCATCCCAATTAGTGGGAATGACGGGGGACTTCCGCCCCACGGCAACCCACCAGGAAGTCAAAGTCGCAGCCCTGGTCCGCCTGCAACACATGGTCGATGTACAGCTGGCGGTAGCCGCCGACGATCAGGTTTTGCGGTGGCTTGAGGTCGGCCATGCGCGCCGCCAGCTCTGCGTCGGGGATGTCCAGGTGCAAACGGCCGTTGGCGCAGTCCAGTTCGATCCAGTCACCTTCCTTCACCGTGGCCAACGGCCCGCCCGCGGCCGCTTCCGGCGCGACGTGCAATACCACCGTGCCATACGCCGTGCCGCTCATGCGCGCATCGGAAATACGCACCATATCGGTCACACCCTGGGCCAGCAGCTTGGCCGGCAAGCCCATGTTGCCGACTTCGGCCATGCCCGGATAACCCTTGGGCCCGCAGTTTTTCATGACCAGGATCGAGTTGGCGTCCACATCCAGCTCGGGGTCGTTGATGCGCGCCTTGTACATGTCGAAGTTCTCGAACACCACCGCACGGCCGCGATGCTGCATCAGCTCCGGGCTGGCGGCCGATGGCTTGAGTACCGCCCCCAATGGCGCCAGGTTGCCGCGCAGCACGCAGATGCCGCCGTCGGCGCGGATCGGGTTGTCCAGTGTGCGGATCACTTCGTCCTGGCCGTAGATCGGCGAGTCCTTGGTGTTTTCGCCGAGCGACTTGCCGTTGACGGTCAACGCGTTCGGGTGCGGGATCAGGTTGGCTTCGCCCAGGCGACGCAGTACGGCGGGCAGGCCACCGGCATAGTAGAACTCTTCCATCAGGAAGCGGCCCGACGGCTGCAGGTCGACGATGGTCGGCATGCCACGGCCCATGCGGGTCCAGTCGTCCAGGTCGAGCTCGACGCCGATGCGCCCGGCGATGGCTTTGAGGTGGATCACGGCGTTGGTCGACCCGCCGATGGCGGCGTTCACGCGGATCGCGTTTTCAAAGGCCTCTTTAGTGAGGATCTTCGACAGCTTCAAGTCTTCACGCACCATCTCTACGGCGCGCATGCCGGACATATGCGCCAGCACATAACGCCGCGCATCCACCGCCGGAATCGCCGCGTTGTGCGGTAGCGAGGTACCCAATGCCTCGGCCATGCAGGCCATGGTCGACGCGGTGCCCATGGTGTTGCAGGTGCCCGCCGAACGCGACATGCCGCCCTCGGCCGCAAGGAAATCATCCAGGGTAATGGTGCCGGCCTTCACTTGTTCACTGAGCTGCCACACCACGGTGCCCGAGCCGATGTCCTGGCCCTTGTGCTTGCCATTGAGCATCGGCCCGCCGGTGACCACGATGGCCGGCACGTCGCAACTGGCGGCGCCCATCAGCAGGGCGGGGGTGGTCTTGTCGCAGCCGGTCAGCAGCACCACGCCGTCGATGGGGTTGCCGCGAATGGCTTCCTCCACGTCCATGCTCGCCAGGTTGCGCGTCAGCATGGCGGTGGGGCGCAGGTTGGATTCGCCGTTGGAGAACACCGGGAACTCCACCGGGAAGCCGCCGGCCTCGATCACGCCGCGTTTGACGTGCTCGGCGATCTGGCGAAAGTGCGCGTTGCACGGGGTCAGCTCCGACCAGGTGTTGCAGATACCGATGATCGGCTTGCCATGGAACTGATGGTCGGCAATGCCCTGGTTCTTCATCCAGCTGCGGTACATGAAGCCGTTCTTGTCGGCGGTACCAAACCACTGGGCGGAGCGTAGGCCGGGCTTTTTATCAGACATGATCGATTCTCTTATTGTATGACTATATGTTCTCTCTGCGGCTAAACATAAGCGCAAAATGTTCGCTTTGGAAGAGTTGTTTTGCAAATAGTCCTACTATATAGTCTGGCTTAACTGAGGTATGACCCTGGCGGATGTTCCGCGAGAGGCATCCCCGATTCCTATAAGAACAACAATCGGAGATCGACCCCATGAGCGAGGAATTGCGGCTTATCCGGCGCATCACGCTGAAACTGATTCCCTTCCTGATCCTGCTCTACCTGATCGCCTACGTGGACCGCTCCGCCGTGGGCTTTGCCAAGTTGCACATGGGCGCCGACGTCGGTATCGGTGATGCAGCCTATGGCCTGGGCGCGGGGTTGTTCTTCATCGGCTACTTCCTGTTCGAGATCCCCAGCAACCTGATGCTCGACCGCTTCGGCGCGCGGCGCTGGTTCGCACGGATCATGATCACCTGGGGCGCCATCACCATTGGCATGGCGTTCGTGCAGGGGCCGCACAGCTTCTATGTGATGCGCTTTCTGCTCGGTGCGGCCGAAGCCGGGTTCTTCCCAGGCGTGCTGTACTACATCACCCAGTGGTTCCCGGTGCGCCATCGCGGCAAGATCCTCGGGCTGTTCATCCTGTCCCAACCCATCGCGATGATGATCACCGGCCCGGTGTCCGGCGGCTTGCTGGGCATGGACGGCATCCTCGGCCTGCACGGCTGGCAGTGGCTGTTTATCGTGATCGGCACCCCGGCGATCCTGCTGACCTGGCCGGTGCTGCGTTACCTGCCGGATGGTCCCAGGCAGGTCAAGTGGATGACCGACGCCGAAAAAACCTGGTTGACCGACGAACTCAACAAAGACCTGCAAGCCTACGGCCAGACCCGCCATGGCAACCCCTTGCATGCGCTCAAGGACAAGCGCGTGTTGCTGCTGGCGCTGTTCTACCTGCCGGTGACCCTGAGCATCTACGGCCTGGGCCTGTGGCTGCCGACGCTGATCAAACAGTTCGGCGGCAGCGACCTCACCACCGGCTTTATCTCGGCGGTGCCGTACATCTTCGGCATCATTGGCCTGCTGATCATCCCGCGCAGTTCCGACCGCTTGAATGACCGCTACGGCCACCTCGCCGTGCTCTATGTGCTGGGCGCCATCGGCCTGTTCTGCAGCGCCTGGCTGAGTGTGCCGGTGCTGCAAATGGCGGCGCTGTGCCTGGCGGCATTTGCGATGTTCTCGTGCACGGCGGTGTTCTGGACCTTGCCGGGGCGCTTCTTCGCCGGCGCCAGTGCGGCGGCTGGCATCGCGTTGATCAACTCGGTGGGCAACCTCGGCGGCTATATCGGCCCGTTCGTGATCGGCGCACTCAAGGAATACACCGGCAACCTGGCCTCGGGCTTGTACTTCCTGTCCGGGGTGATGCTGTTCGGGCTGCTGCTGACCGGCGTGGTCTATCGCCTGCTGGAGCGCAAGCATGTGCTGCCCGCCGACCAGTTCGCCGTCAGCGCCCGTGGCGCCACACGTACTTAATCTAGGAGAACCTTCATGCGTTTAGTGCAGTTCGAACTCAATAATGGCGAGCGCCGCGTTGGCGTGGTGGAAGGCAAGCAACTGCGTGAAGTGCGCAGCGCCCACAGCGTGCGCGAACTGGCGCTGGCCGCCATCGAAGCGGGCGTCAAGCTGCAGCAGCAGGTCGACAGCCTCGGCCTGGGCGACAGCCACGACTACGCCGCCTTGCTGGCCGAACAAAAAATCCTGCCGCCCCTGGACCACCCCGATCCGGCCCACATGCTGATCAGTGGCACCGGCCTGACCCACCTGGGCAGCGCCGCGGCGCGGGACAAAATGCACCAGGGCGGTGACGACAGCGCCTTGACCGACACCATGCGCATCTTCAAATGGGGCGTGGAGGGCGGCAAACCCGCCGCCGGCCAGGCGGGTGTGCAGCCTGAATGGTTCTACAAAGGCGACGGTAGCATCGTGGTGCGCCCAGGCCAGGCCTTCCCGGTGCCGCCATTTGCCGAAGATGCCGGTGAGGAGCCGGAAATCGGCGGCCTCTACGTGATCGGCCACGACGGCAAGCCCTATCGCCTGGGCTTCGCGGTGGGCAATGAGTTCTCCGACCACGTAATGGAGCGCAAGAACTACCTGTATCTGGCTCATTCCAAACTGCGCAGTTGCAGCTACGGCCCGGAGCTGCGCGTCGGCGAACTGCCCCAGCACCTGGCCGGCACCAGCCGCATCCTGCGTAACGGTGAGGAAATCTGGCGGAACGAATTCCTCAGTGGCGAGGCCAATATGTGCCACAGCCTGGAAAACCTCGAATACCACCACTTCAAGTACAGCCAGTTCCTCAAGCCGGGCGACGTGCACATTCACTTCTTCGGCACCGCCACCTTGTCATTCGCCGACGGTATACGTACCCAACCGGGGGATGTGTTCGAGATCAGCCAGGCTGAGTTCGGCGCGCCGTTGATCAACAGTGTCGGCAGCGTCGATGCGGTGTTCGAACCCGGCAATGTCATCACCCTTTAAGGAGCGCAACATGACCCAGTTTCTCGGCCACAACTTCATCGGCGGCCAGCGTAGCGCCAACGGCAGCGTTACGCTGCAAAGCGTCGACGCCAGCACCGGCGAAGCCTTGCCCCAGGCGTTCTACCAGGCCACCGCGCAGGAAGTCGACGCCGCCGCCCAGGCCGCCGCGCAGGCTTACCCGGCGTACCGTGCATTGAGCGCCGCACGTCGTGCACAATTTCTGGATGCGATCGCTGACGAGCTGGATGCGCTGAGCGATAACTTCGTTGAGCTGGTCTGCCGTGAAACCGCCTTGCCAGCGGCCCGCATCAAGGGCGAGCGCGGACGTACCAGCGGCCAGATGCGCCTGTTCGCAACCGTGTTGCGTCGCGGCGACTTCTACGGTGCGCGCATCGACAAAGCCCTGCCGGATCGCCAACCACTGCCGCGTCCGGACCTGCGTCAATACCGCATCGGCCTCGGCCCGGTAGCGGTGTTTGGCGCGAGCAATTTCCCCTTGGCATTCTCCACGGCAGGCGGTGACACCGCCGCCGCGCTGGCCGCCGGTTGCCCGGTGGTGTTCAAGGCGCACAGCGGGCACATGGCGACGGCTGAACAGGTCGCCAATGCAATCATCCGCGCCGCTGAAGCGACCGAGATGCCGGCCGGTGTGTTCAACATGATCTTTGGCGGTGGCGTCGGCGAGGCGCTGGTCAAGCACCCGGCGATCCAGGCCGTGGGCTTCACCGGCTCCCTCAAAGGTGGCCGCGCCCTCTGCGATATGGCCGCGGCGCGTCCGCAACCGATCCCGGTGTTTGCCGAGATGTCGAGCATCAACCCGGTGATCGTGTTGCCTCAGGCGTTGCAGGCGCGGACCGAGACCATCGCCCGTGATCTCACCGCGTCGGTGGTGCAGGGCTGTGGCCAGTTCTGCACCAACCCTGGCCTGGTGATCGGTATTGCCTCGCCGGCATTCACTGCGTTCACCCAGCAGGTGGCGCACTTGATCGGCGAGCAACCGGCGCAAACCATGCTCAACGCCGGTACCTTGAGCAGCTACGGCAAGGGCCTGGAAAAACTCCTCTCGCACCCTGGCATTAAACATCTGGCAGGCAGCACCCAGGCGGGCAATCAGGCGCAACCGCAGCTGTTCAAGGCCGATGTGCGCCTGTTGCTCGATGGCGATGACGTGCTGCAAGAAGAAGTTTTCGGCCCCACCACGGTGTTTATCGAAGTGGCGGACCAGGCCCAACTCAGCGCCGCGCTGCACGGCCTGCACGGTCAACTCACTGCCACGATCATTGGCGAGCCGGCGGACTTTCAGCAGTTCGCCGAACTCACGCCGCTGCTGGAACAGAAAGTCGGGCGCATCCTGCTCAACGGCTACCCGACCGGCGTGGAAGTCTGCGATTCGATGGTGCATGGCGGCCCGTACCCGGCCACGTCCGATGCCCGTGGCACCTCGGTCGGCACCTTGGCCATCGATCGTTTCCTGCGTCCGGTGTGCTTCCAGAACTACCCTGATAGCCTGCTGCCCGATGCGTTGAAAAACGCTAACCCGTTGCGTATCCAGCGCCTGGTGGATGGCACGCCATCGCGCGATTCGCTGTAAGGAACCCGGAGGTTTCATGTCGTGTAAGGCCGTCACTGCACACCGTGCGCAATTGGGCGAAGGCCCGTTCTGGGACGCGCCCACCCAGGCGCTGTATTGGGTCAATATCGCCGGCAAACAGGCCTTGCGCCTGATGGAAGGGCAGTTGCAGATCTGGCAAT
Source organism: Pseudomonas sp. SR18 (assembly GCF_023701505.1). Classification (NCBI taxonomy): domain Bacteria; kingdom Pseudomonadati; phylum Pseudomonadota; class Gammaproteobacteria; order Pseudomonadales; family Pseudomonadaceae; genus Pseudomonas; species Pseudomonas sp. SR18. Next base: position 207,958 of record NZ_JAMQAU010000011.1, read on the forward strand.
TGCCCGAGCACGTCTCGGCCTTTATCCCGTGTGAAAGCGGCGATGCCTTGGTGACCTTGAGCAGCGGCGTCTACCGCCTGGACCTGGTCACCGAAGCCCTGACCCTGCTGTGCGTGGCCGACCCGCAACCGGGCAACCGTGGCAATGAAGCGCGCTGCGATGCCCAGGGTCGGCTGTGGCTGGGCACCATGCAGAACAACATCGGCGAACACGGCGAAGACCTGCCGATCACACGGCGTTCCGGTGGCCTGTTTCGCATCGACGCCGATGGGCAGGTCAAGCCGTTGCTGAGCGGCCTGGGCATTCCCAACACCTTGCTCTGGAACGAGGAGGGCAGCCGGGTGCACTTTGGCGACAGCATGGATGGAACGTTGTACCAGTATGCGATCCAGCCCGACGGCCAACTCGAACCGGCACAGGTCTGGTTCGGCCCGCACACACGGGGCGGTCCGGATGGCTCGGCGATGGATGCCGAAGGCTATGTCTGGAATGCCCGTTGGGACGGCAGTTGTCTGTTGCGTCTGACGCCCGATGGCGAGGTGGATCGCATCATTGAATTGCCCGTCAGCCGGCCCACCAGTTGCGTATTCGGTGGGCCCGACCTCACCACGCTGTACATCACCAGTGCCGCCAGTCCATTGGATCACTCCCTGGACGGTGCGGTGCTGGCTATTGAAGTGGATATTCCTGGCAAACCTTGCCATCGCTTTGCCGGTTAAACCCCAAGACTCAAAAACAACAACAAGAGGTGTCGTTCATGAAAAAAGTCCTACGCGTCCTTGCCGCCGCCGTTGCGTTAAGCAGCCTCAGCAGCATCGCCTCAGCCGAAGAAGTAAAGATCGGCTTCCTGGTCAAACAAGCCGAAGAACCCTGGTTCCAGACCGAATGGGCCTTCGCCGAAAAAGCCGGTAAGGAACACGGTTTTACCGTGATCAAGATCGCCGTGCCCGATGGCGAAAAAACCCTCTCTGCCATCGACAGCCTGGCTGCCAACGGCGCCAAGGGCTTTGTGATCTGCCCGCCGGACGTGTCCCTCGGCCCGGCCATTGTGGCCAAGGCCAAGCTCAATGGCTTGAAAGTCATGGCCGTGGATGACCGCTTTGTCGATGCCAAGGGCAATTTCATGGAGGACGTGCCGTACCTGGGCATGGCCGCGTTTGAAGTCGGCCAGAAACAGGGCGCCGCCATGGCCGCCGAAGCGAAAAAACGCGGTTGGGATTGGAAAGACACCTACGCGGTGATCAACACCTTCAATGAACTCGACACCGGCAAAAAACGCACCGACGGCTCGATCAAATCCCTCGAAGAAGCCGGCATCCCGAAAGACCATATCCTCACCGCCGCGCTGAAAACCCTCGACGTGCCCGGCAGCATGGACGCCACCAACTCGGCGCTGGTCAAGCTGCCCAGCGGCGCGAAAAACCTGATCATCGGCGGCATGAACGACAACACCGTGCTTGGCGGCGTGCGCGCCACGGAAAGCGCCGGCTTCAAGGCGGCCAACGTGATCGGCATCGGCATCAATGGCACCGACGCCATCGGCGAACTGAAAAAGGCCGACAGCGGCTTCTTCGGCTCGATGCTGCCAAGCCCGCATATCGAGGGCTACAACACCGCGCTGGCGATGTACGAGTGGGTGACCACCGGCAAGGAACCCGCCAAGTACACCGCGATGGATGAAGTGACCCTGATCACCCGCGCCAACTTCCAGGAAGAACTGACCAAGATCGGGCTGTGGAAATGAGTACGGCGGCCCTGCGGTTCGAGGGGATCGGCAAGACCTTTCCCGGGGTCAAGGCGCTGGACGGCATCAGCTTCAGCGCCCAGCCGGGGCAGGTGCACGCGTTGATGGGCGAGAACGGCGCGGGCAAGTCGACGCTGCTGAAAATCCTCGGCGGCGCTTACATCCCAAGCACCGGCACCGTGCAAATCGGCGAGCAGACCATGGCGTTCAAATGCGCGGCGGACAGCATCGCCAGCGGCGTCGCGGTGATCCATCAGGAGCTGCACCTGGTGCCGGAAATGAGCGTCGCCGAGAACCTGTTCCTCGGCCATCTGCCGTCGCGCTTCGGCGTGGTCAATCGGGGCCTGCTGCGCAAGCAGGCCCTGGCTTGCCTCAAGGGCCTGGCGGATGAAATCGATCCTGAAGAAAAGCTCGGGCGGCTGTCCCTGGGCCAACGCCAACTGGTGGAAATCGCCAAGGCGTTGTCCCGTGGCGCCCATGTGATTGCCTTCGACGAACCCACCAGCAGCCTGTCGGCGCGGGAGATCGACCGCTTGATGGCGATCATCACGCGCTTGCGCGATGAGGGCAAAGTGGTGCTCTACGTGTCGCACCGCATGGAAGAAGTGTTCCGCATTTGCAACGCGGTGACGGTGTTCAAGGACGGCCGTTACGTGCGCACCTTTGACGACATGAGCGCGTT
>NZ_JAMQAU010000012.1:0-208594 GCF_023701505.1 Pseudomonas sp. SR18
GTGGATGAGTCGGTGCTGATCTACAACGGGGAGCGGCCGCACTTATCCCTGAAATACAAAACGCCCGATGCGGTGCATCAGGCGTTTTGAGACTCAAACAGGTGTAAACCTATTTCAGGACTAGACATACTGTCTTAGGAACCCGCCTTAGGCACCGTAGGATCCTTCATCCCACCATCATCAAACAGATTCAGCTTCTGCCGCAGTTCGTGGGCCGGCAACGGCTCCTGCCCCGGCGGGATGGCGTTCGGGTCAGTCGGCACTTCGCCGGGTGCGCCCGCGCCTGGGGTTGGCACAACGGGCGGCTGATCACCTTCAATCGCACGCTGGGCCTTTTTGGTCAGCACCACGATGTCGATACGCCGGTTGATCGGATTGAACGGATCCTTGGGCTCGAATAGCTGCGAGGAGGCAAAACCCACCACGCGCGCCACTTGCGGATCGGGGTAGCTACCTGCCACCAACGCACGGCGGGCGGCGTTGGCGCGGTTGGCCGAGAGTTCCCAGTTGCCGAAATCACCCTGGCCGGCATACGGCTTGGCGTCGGTGTGGCCGCTGATGCTGATCTTGTTCGGCACCGCCTTGATGGTGTCAGCCATGGCCAGCAGGATGTCTTCGAAGTAAGGCTTGAGCCGCGCGCTGCCGGAATCGAACATCGGCCGGTTGGCGGCATCGGTAATCTGGATGCGCAGGCCTTCGGGCGTGATCTCGAACGAGATCTGATCCTTGAATTTGAGCAGCTGCGGATTTTCATCCACCTTGGTCTGCAACTCTTGCAGCAACAACTCCAGGCGTTCCTGCTCGACCTGCTCGGCCATGCTCTCGACCGTGTCACGCTCGATCGGGATTTTTTCCTGCGGGGCCTCGGTCTTGACCTCTGGGTTGATGGTGCGCTCAGGCGCCAACTGCGGCGAGCCGCCCAGGTCGATCACAAACGGCGTACCACTTTCCGAGAAGCCAATCGGGTCTTTGAAGTAGCCGGCGATGGCGATCTTCTGTTCGGGCGTGGCGGTAGACATCAGCCACAGCACCAGGAAGAACGCCATCATCGCCGTCGCAAAGTCGGCGAAGGCGATTTTCCAGGCGCCACCATGGTGCCCCGCAGCGAAGCGCTTGACGCGCTTGATGATTATCGGCTGGTTGTTTTCCATGGCTTAGCGACCGCGAACCGCTTGTTCCAGCTCGGCGAAGCTTGGGCGATGCTTCGGGTACAACACCTTGCGACCGAACTCGACCGCCAGCGATGGCGGCATGCCGGACGCGGACGCTACCAGGCTGGCCTTGATCGATTCGTACAGGTTGATTTCTTCCTTGGCATCGTGAGCCAGGGAGGTGGCCAGCGGGCCGAAGAAACCATAGGCCGCGAGAATACCGAAGAACGTACCCACCAGCGCCGCACCTACGTGCATGCCGATGGCCGCTTGGTCACCTTCGCCCAGGGATGCCATGGTCACCACGATACCGAGCACCGCCGCAACAATACCGAAGCCAGGCATGCCGTCGGCGATGCCGGTCACGGCGTGGGAAGGGTGTTCCAGCTCTTCTTTAAGGCTGAACAATTCCATGTCGAACAGGCCTTCCAGCTCGTGGGGGGCCATGTTGCCGGAGGACATGATGCGCAGGTAGTCGCAGATATAGGCGGTCATGCGCTCATCTTTGAGCACGGCCGGGTATTTGGCGAAAATCGGGCTGGCGGCGGCGTCCTCGATGTCGGCCTCGATGGCCATCATGCCTTCGCGGCGGCTCTTGTTGAGGATCTCGTACACCAGGCCCAGCACTTCCAGGTAGAAGGTGTGGGTAAAGCGCGAACCGAACATGGCCAGCGATTTCTTGACCACGTGCATGGTCATGTAGCCGGGGTTGGCCTGCAGGAAGGCGCCCAGTGCCGCACCACCAATGATCAGCACTTCGAAAGGCTGGATCAGTGCCGCAATTTTACCGTGGGACAGGACGTACCCGCCGAGCACGCTCGCGAAGACGACGATGATGCCGATAATTTTAGCCATAGGAGATGAGTACTTGCGCCGTCGGGTTCATGGACATATTTGGGGGAACTGGAAAACTCTTGTTCCTCTTATCGGCAAAACTGCGCCAGACTATAGCCCGTTAAGGCGAAAAGCCAGTTCGGCCCGCTCCGGGCGTGTTGACCGCAAGTGATGATCGCGCCCCAATCATGGCTAATGAAACGACAGTCCCATCTGTAAGACCTTCCTCTCTCGCCGCTTGGATCAAGCGTCTGGACGACGTACTGCTGCCTGTTCCTCAGGCCAGCCATGACCGGGTGTGCAAAGCCATCCGCGACAGCCGCAGTTCGTTGCGAGATATTGCCGAACTGATGCAGAACAGCCCCGCCCTGGTGCTCAGCGTGATGCGCGAGGCCAACAGCCACACCCATGGCAGCCTGGCGGAACCGGCGGAAAACCTTGAAGTGGCGCTTAACCGCCTGGGCCTCAAGCGCGCCGAAGAACTGCTCGCACGCCTGCCCTCGTTGCCCGCTCAAGAGATTCCCGTGGCATTGCGCCAGCTGCTGCTGGTGAGCCAGCACGCGTCGCAGCAGGCCAACGGCTTGTTCGGCAGCCGTCTGGCGCGGCTCTGGCAGGACATTCACTGGGGCAGCCTGCTGTTTCTGTCGCCGCTGTGGCCGATGGCCGTTGCCTACCCCAAACTGCTTGAAGAGTGGGAACTGCGCGTCATCCATAAAGGCGAGCCTGCACGCAAGGTCGAGCAGGAACTGTTCGGCGTGCGCCTGCTGGACCTGTGCCTGGGCCTGACCGAAGCCTGGCACCTGCCGATCTGGGTATCCCAGGGCTATACCCTGTTGCTGCGCGAACAACGTTTGCTGGTCAAGGCGCTGCATATCGCCCGCGAAGACGACCCGTTGCGCCACCAGCAATTGCTCGACGCCGAACCCAATCTGCGTCGCTGGCTTAACCAGCCGGCCAATACCGTGCTGCTGGCCAATGGCCTGGCGATGTCGGCCCAGGAGTCCTGGACCTGCCCGCACACCCAACGCTGGCAATACCTCACCGCCCTATACCTGCAACAGCCCTTGGCAGAGGTGCAGCAACACTCTCACCAACAAGCCGTGACCAGCGCCCGCACCGCCCTGATGCCCGACCTCTGGCACCCGGCGCTGTCGCTGATCTGGCCGTGGCACGTACAGAAGATCCATCGCGGCCTGCTGCCGGCGCCGCCACCGACTGCCGAGGCCCTGGCCGTTTGGCGCAACCGCTGCACCGAACTGCTCGTAGAGCCGAGCCGCTTTGCCAACGCCATGCATTTGACCACCTGCGCCAAGGAAGCCCTGGTGGCCAGTGGCATGCAGCGTGTCCTGTTGTTCATGGCCGATCGCGCCCTGAGCACCTTGCGCGTACACCAGGCCGACGGCCTGCCCAAAGACGCGGCCAACCTGAGCCTGGACGTGGTCAACAGCACGCTGCTGCAACGCCTGCTGGAAAAATCCGCCCAAGTGCGCCTGACGCCGGACAACCACGCGCAGTTCTCGGCCTTGCTGCCGCCGATCCTGCGCCGCCTGTTCACCGGTGAACACCTGCTGTTGCGCTCGATGAGCTGCAATGGCCGCGTGGTGATGGTGATGGTCGCCGACCAGGGCGGCGGGCCGTTCTCGGAAACCACCGTGCAGGCCTTCGGCAAAACCGCCCAATGCATCGAGAAAGCCCTGCACAGCTTTACCAACCGCAGCGCCTGATGCTTGCGCTACAATCGCCGTCCTTTATCGCCAACATTTGTGCCCAGGAGACCTCACATGCCTGACTTCTCTGGCTTGCCGCTGGTGATCGAATCCAGCGACCTGCTCGGCAGACTGGATGCCGAGCACCTGATTCTGGTGGACCTCACCAGCGCCGCCCGCTACGCCGAAGGGCATATCCCCGGCGCGCATTTCGTTGACCCCAAGCGCACCCAACTGGGCCAGCCGCCGGCACCCGGCCTGCTGCCCAATAAAGCCGACCTGGAAAAACTCTTCGGCGAACTGGGCCACACGCCCGACGCCACCTACGTGGTGTACGACGACGAAGGCGGCGGCTGGGCCGGGCGTTTTATCTGGCTGCTCGACGTGATCGGCCACCAGAAATATCACTACCTCGATGGCGGCCTGCTGGCGTGGCTGGAAGATAAGCACCCTGTTTCCACTGATGCCCCAGCTCCGGTCGGCGGCCCGGTCAGCCTCACGTTGCACGACGGCCCCACCGCGACCCGCGAATACCTGCAAAGCCGCCTCGGCGCGGCCGACCTGGGCATCTGGGACGCACGCGGCCCGCTGGAGTACTCCGGTGAAAAGGTGCTTGCCGCCAAAGGCGGGCACATCCCCGGCGCGGTGAATTTCGAGTGGACCGCCGGCATGGACAAGGCACGCAACCTGCGTATCCGCCGCGACATGCCGCAAATCCTTGAAAACCTCGGGCTGACGAAAGATAAAGAAATCATCACCCACTGCCAGACTCACCACCGCTCTGGCTTCACCTACCTGGTGGCCAAGGCGCTCGGTTATCCGCGAGTCAAAGGTTATGCCGGTTCCTGGGGCGAATGGGGCAACCACCCCGACACCCCCGTTGAGATTTAAGGTTTAAGGACAGTTATGAAAAAGCAGTTGTTTATCCTCAGCCAGTACTTGCTGCCGCACCACCTGCTGTCGCGCCTGGCGGGCTGCATTGCCGAGTGCCGCGTGCGTTGGTTCAAGAATGCATTCACTACCTGGTTCGCCAAGCGCTACCAAGTGGATATGTCTCAAGCGTTGGTTGAAGACGTGACCGCCTACGAGCACTTCAACGCCTTCTTCACCCGCGCCCTCAAGGATGGCGCGCGCCCACTGGACCCAACTCCAGGCGCGGTGCTCAGCCCGGCCGACGGTGCGGTCAGCCAGCTCGGACCGATTGAACATGGTCGTGTGTTCCAGGCTAAAGGCCATAGCTTCAGCGTGCTGGAGTTGCTGGGTGGTGATGCGGCTGTAGCAGCACCGTTCATGGGCGGGGATTTTGCGACAGTTTATCTGTCACCCAAGGACTACCACCGCGTGCACATGCCACTGGCCGGCACCCTGCGGGAAATGGTCTATATTCCGGGCCGCATCTTCTCGGTCAACCAGACCACCGCCGAAAATGTGCCGGAGCTGTTTGCGCGTAACGAGCGCGTTGCCTGCATCTTCGACACCGAGCGTGGTCCGATGGCCGTGGTGTTGGTGGGTGCGATGATCGTCGCGTCGATTGAAACCGTATGGGCTGGCCTGGTAACACCACCAAAGCGCGAGCTGAAAACCTTCCGCTACGACGAAGCCGCACGTGCGCCGATTCACCTGGAGAAAGGCGCGGAGCTAGGCCGCTTCAAACTGGGTTCGACCGCGATTGTGCTGTTCGGGCCGGATCAAGTTAAGTGGTCTGAAGAACTGCTGGCGGGTTCGCCTGTGCAGATGGGTCAAGGCATCGCACTGCCGAAAGCGTAATTCCAGAGCGGTAAAGATCCAATGTGGGAGGGGGCAATCCCCCTCCCACACTCATTTACAGCTGACCGTCGCGGTCGCGAAAGCCCAGCAGATACAGCACGCCATCCAACCCCAACGTCGAAATCGCCTGCTTGGCCGATTGCTTGACCAACGGCTTGGCACGGAACGCTACACCCAAGCCGGCAATCGCCAGCATCGGCAAGTCATTCGCGCCGTCGCCGACCGCAATGGTCTGCTCAAGACGCAAGCCTTCCTTGTGGGCCAACTCCTTCAGCAGATCCGCTTTGCGCTGTGCGTCGACAATCGGCTCCACCGCCACGCCCGTCACCTTGCCATCCACCACTTCCAGCTCATTGGCGAACACATAGTCGATGCCCAGCTTGGCCTGCAATTGCTTGGCGAAGTAGGTGAAGCCGCCGGACAGGATTGCAGTCTTGTAGCCCAGGCGCTTGAGTTCGGCGAACAGGGTTTCGGCGCCTTCAGTCAGGCGTAGCGAGGCACCGATAGAGTCCAGCACGCTGACATCCAGGCCTTTGAGCAGCGCCAGACGTTCTTTGAAACTGGCGCGAAAGTCCAGCTCGCCGGCCATGGCGCGCTCGGTGATCGCCGAAACCTGCTCACCCACGCCCGCGGCCTTGGCCAGTTCGTCGATGACTTCCGCTTCGATCAGCGTGGAGTCCATGTCGAACACCGCCAGGCGACGGTTGCGACGGAACAGCGAGTCTTCCTGGAAGGCGATGTCGACATTCAGCTCCTGGGCCACGCTGAGGAATTCGGCGCGCAAGGCCTGCGGATCGGCCGGTTCGCCGCGCACGGAGAACTCGATGCAGCCCTTGCCCTGGTCAGCAGGCGTGTCCAGGGGCATGCGGCCCGACAGACGGTCGATATGGTCGATATTAAGGCCGTACTGCGCCGTGATCGAGCTGACGCGCTGCAGTTGTTCGGCGGTGACCTTGCGGGTCAGCAACGTGACGATATGGCGCTTCTTGCCCTGGCCGGCCACCCAGTGCCGGTAATCCTCTTCGGATACCGGGGTGAAACGCACCTGTTGGTCGAGCTTGTACGCGGTAAAGAGGATGTCCTTGAGCACTGACGAGGCCTGCTCGGTGCTAGGGATTTCCACCAGGATGCCGAACGACAGGGTGTCGTGGATCACCGCCTGGCCGATGTCGAGAATGTTCACACCACCCTGGGCCAGCACACCGGTAATGGCAGCGGTAAGACCCGGACGGTCTTCGCCAGTGATGTTAATCAGGACAATTTCGCGCAAGGCGCACCCCCAGGCTGGAAAAAAACCGCATTCTACCCACTTTCAGTGACCATCGGGCACAGCCAGCGCTTTGCCGGTCTTGGGCCTGTCGCTATACTGCGCGTCAACTTCACGGACCGAGAGCCGAGCGCAAGTGAACCGGCCCACGCCAGTAAAAACCGATAACTTCTTCCTGCTGATCTTCCGGGCACTGCGCCACCGCCGTGTACCGATCGCATTACGCATCGCCAGCCATAACGTGATCCTGGTCGCCCTGGCCCTGGTGATCTATGCCTGTGTGATGGGTTTGCAGTTCAAACAGGCCATGCACGAGCAAGCCGACGCCCTGGGCGAGAGCCTGACCACCCAGACCGCCACCTCGGCGACTGAGCTGTTGGTGTCCAACGACATCCTCAGCCTCAACGTGCTGCTCAACAACCTGACCAAAAACCCGCTGGTGGCCCACGCCGCGATCTACAGCGTGGACAACCGCATCATGGCCGAAGCCGGGCAGCGCCCGAAAAACGGCCTGCTGGGTGAAGCCGAAGGTCTGTACCAGAGCAACATTACATTCCAGGATGTGAAGGCCGGCCAACTGCGCATCAGCCTGGACATGCAGCAATTCCAGCAGCCGATGACCATCAGCCTGCAAAGCATGGGCATCCTCAGCGCGATCCTGCTGGCACTGGCACTGGCCTTGAGCCTGCGCCTGGGCCGGCATATCTCCACGCCCTTGATGCAACTGCGCATCTGGCTGCGAGATATCGACGAACATACCCCGGCCACCGACCGCCAGGATGAGATCGGTGACCTCGCCCGCCAATTGCACGCCAGCTTCGCGCCGGAGCCAGCGCCCAAGGCTGAGCCGGAACCTGAGTTCGACGACACCGATTACGACGACGAGCCAGAGTTTGAAGTGCGCAACCTGCGAGATCCAGGCTTCGATGAAAGCGCGCCGGTGGCAGGTCTCAAACCCGCTACACGCAAGGTAATCCAGGCCGAAGAAGACGAGCTGGACGACGAAGACCCCTTCGCCGACCTGCGCGACACCTCGGTCAGCAGCCCGGCCATCGCGCCCAAGCCGGTACCGGCAAGGAACACCGAGCCCCAGCACAGCGCCGTACTGGCCGTGCAACTCGGTGCCCAGGACCAACTGCGCCGCCTGCCCCGCGCACGCCTGACCGAATTGCTGGAACGTTATCGCGATTGCCTCGACCAGGCCGCCTCGCTGTACCAGAGCGAACTGCACACCCTGAACGATGGCAGTACGCTGATGCTGTTCCACAGCGAAGACAGCGGCGAAGACTACCTGACCAACGCCATCTGCTGCGGCGAGTTGCTGCGCGCCCTGGGCCATGCCCTGCAGATCGAAGTGGCGGACAGTGGCATCACCCTGCAACTGCAACTTGGCTTGACGGTAGGTGACGACCTGTTCGGCATGAGCCAGATCGACCTGCTGCTGACCGAGATCGCCCAGGACGCCCTGGCCCTGTCGCAACACAGCCGCAACCTGCTGCTGGTGGAGCGCAAGATCAGTGAGGACACGCTGATCCGCCAACGCGCCCGCATCCGCCCGATTGCCAGCCCTGAAGGCGCAAGCTGTGTGGAGCGGCTGATGGAGCCGTACCCGTCGATGCTGGAGCGCCAATTGGCGCGGATGCACGAGACCCGCAAGCCCTGAAGAACACTGCAGGGCTAATGTGGGAGGGGGCTTGCCCCGATAGCGGTGGTTCAGTTAATGATGTGCCAACTGATACTCAGCCATCGGGGGCAAGCCCCCTCCCACATTTAATCGCACACAAATAAAAAGGCCCGCTGAATGAGCGGGCCTTTTTATTTGTGCGATTCAGATCAGAACCTGAACACTTCCATATCCGTACGGATCGGCGTAGCCATCGGCATTTTAGGCTTCTGCGGTTCTGCTGGCCTGGCCTGCACCGCCGGGGCTTGCTTGCGCGGCGCCTCGGCAATCGGCGGCTGGTTGGCCAATGGCTTGAGGGCCACCGACAACTGCTGCGCCAGGTTCTGCAACAACACGCCCTGGGCCTGGACCTGCGACGCGGTAGTACCGGCGTGCTGCTCCTGCAAATGCACGATGCGGCTGTCGCGCACCTGGCCACGACGGTCGATCAAGCGCCACTGCGCATCGAGGATCGCCGGTTGCGAAGTCCCCGAATCCAGCCGCGTAATGGTCAGCAAAACCTGCACATCCGGCGAAAAACCGGCGGGCGCAGGTGAGAGGACCACACGTTGGCTGTCCAGATGACCGGCTACCTGGCGCAGCATCAGCTGGTTGATGTCGGACGACAAACTGCCCGCCCAACGACCATCGGTGGAACCTTGCAGGCTGCCGTCGTTCTGACGTTGCAGCAGGGTTTCGCGTTGCAGGTAGTCGGCGACAACCACCGGGCCCAGCAGAACCGCCATACCCGCACTTTGTGCGGGTTGCGCCGGACTTCCGCTGTCCAGCTGGTACAGCGACACCGGTTGGTGTGTGCTGCAACCCGCCAGCCCCAAAAGGCCAGCGAGCATCAAAAATAGAGGAAGGCGTGGAGCAGTCATCATCCCATCCAGGTGGCTGCCACAAGGCGAACCACAATGTAATACTAAAAATAACCTAAACACGCTCGGCCACGCCGGCGCTGGAAAGGCCATATCATCCGTGAATATGCGCCGTGACTCCAGCGCCAAAGCGTCGATCTACGCTTTAAATCGTAGATCGAGGGCTCTAGTACGCCTTAAACGGGCGTTTCCACCAGCAATGCGTCTACCCGCTGGAAACCTCGCGGCAGTTTATTACCACGCCGACCACGCTCGCCCTTGTAGTGCTCAAGGTCATCGGGACGCAGCGACAGCGTGCGTTTACCGGCCTGAAGTACCAAAGTAGCGCCCTCCGGGATCACTGCGATGTCGGTCACGTACTCTTCGCGACTGGCCACCCGCTCCCCTGGAATACCAATAATCTTGTTGCCCTTGCCTTTGCCCAGCTGCGGCAGATCGCTGATCTTGAACACCAGCAAGCGCCCTTCGGTAGTCACCGACGCCAGCCAATTGCTCTCACGGTCATCCACCGGTCGCGGCAAGATCACCTTGGCGTTGTTCGGCAGGCTCAACAGCGCCTTGCCCGCCTTGTTCTTGGCCTGCAGGTCTTCACCCTTGACCACAAACCCGTAACCGGCGTCGGAGGCGATGACATACAGCGAGTCATCATCCGGCAGCAGCACGCATTCAAAATTCGCCCCTGGCGGCGGCGTCAGACGCCCGGTCAACGGCTCGCCCTGCCCCCGCGCGGACGGCAAGGTGTGCGCCGGCACCGAATAGCTGCGCCCCGTGGAGTCGATAAACACCGCAAACTGGTTGGAACGCCCGGCTGCGGCGGTTTTAAAGCCATCACCCGCTTTGTAAGACAGGCCAGTGGCGTCAATATCATGCCCTTTGGCTGAACGAACCCAACCCTTTTCCGACAGAACGACGGTAATTTTCTCGTTAGGCAGCAGTTCGGTTTCTGTCAGCGCCTTGGCTTCAGCGCGCTGCACGATTGGCGAACGACGGTCATCGCCATAGGTTTCGGCGTCTTTGATCAGCTCGCTGCGCACCAGCTTTTTCAGCTTGGCTTCGCTGCCCAGCAGGGCTTGCAGCTTGGCTTGTTCCTTGAGCAACGCGTCCTGTTCGTCACGTAGCTTCATCTCTTCCAGTCGCGCCAATTGACGCAAGCGGGTGTCGAGGATGTAGTCAGCCTGGATCTCGCTCAGCTCGAAGCGCGCAATCAACTCGGCTTTCGGGTGCTCGGCGGTACGGATGATGTGGATCACTTCATCCAGGTTGAGATAGGCGATCAGCAAGCCATCCAACAGGTGCAGGCGGCGTTCGACCTTGTCCAGGCGGAATTGCAGGCGGCGACGAACGGTCTGTACCCGGAACTCCAGCCACTCCACCAGCAGGTTGCGCAGGTTTTTCAGCTGTGGCTTGCCGTCCAGGCCAATGATGTTGACGTTGACCCGGTAGCTGGACTCAAGGTCCGTGCTGGCGAACAGGTGCTGCATCAGCACTTCGTGATCGACCCGGCTGTTGGTCGGAATGATCACGATGCGGCATGGGTTTTCGTGGTCGGACTCATCACGCAGGTCGGCGACCTGAGGCAGTTTCGACGGTTTGGCCTGCATCAGCGCGGCGATCTGCTCCAGCACCTTGGCGCCGGACACCTGGTGCGGCAGCGCGGTGACAATAATGTCGCCGTCCTCGATGTGGTAGACGGCGCGCATGCGCACCGAGCCCTTGCCGGTTTCGTACATCTTCAGCAGGTCGGCACGCGGCGTGATGATTTCCGCTTCGGTCGGGTAATCCGGACCCTGGATATGCTCGCAGAGCTGCTCGACCGTGGCTTTTGGCTCATCCAGCAAACGCACGCAAGCCGTGGCGACTTCCCGCAGGTTGTGCGGCGGTACGTCGGTGGCCATGCCAACCGCAATACCGGTGGTGCCATTGAGCAGGATATTCGGCAAACGTGCAGGCAACACCAGAGGCTCGTCCAGAGTGCCGTCGAAGTTCGGGCCCCAATCCGCAGTGCCCTGGCCGAGTTCGCTGAGCAGCACTTCCGAGTAACGCGACAAACGCGCTTCGGTGTAACGCATGGCGGCGAAGGACTTGGGATCATCCGGCGCGCCCCAGTTACCCTGGCCATCTACCAGCGTGTAGCGGTAGCTGAACGGCTGCGCCATCAGCACCATGGCTTCATAGCAGGCCGAGTCGCCGTGGGGGTGGAACTTACCCAGCACGTCACCGACGGTACGCGCCGACTTCTTGTGCTTGGAATCGGCATCCAGGCCCAGCTCGCTCATGGCGTAGATGATGCGCCGCTGCACAGGCTTGAGGCCGTCGCCGATATGCGGCAAGGCACGGTCCATGATCACGTACATGGAGTAGTTGAGGTAGGCATTTTCGGTGAAGTCAGCCAGCGACCGGCGCTCTACGCCGTCTAAGCTGTCTGCGAGGATGTCACTCATGCGGGCCTCATCATTGTTTGGTAAGGCGCAGCGGAAATGCCGCTGCGCCGGGTCAATTCAAGTGTTTGATCATTCACGGCTGGGCACTCCAGCCGCCGACCGGGGCGGCAAAACGATAGACCACCGGGCGTTTTTCACCATCGGCGCGGGGGCCGAAGTTGTTGTCGATACCCAGCCATGCGCCCTCAGCGTCCACCACCAGGGCTTCAGCCAGGCCATAGGGCTGGGCGTAACGCCGCTCGGGCGTCAGGGTTTCGTCGGCAAACGACCAGCACAGCTCAACCTTGGCCGTGACCGCATCGCGGCGGCAAATCTGGAACGCGTTGCGCTCCAGGGTGAACAGCTTGCCGTTGAACAGGGAAAGATCAGCGAAATCCTTGGACACAGCCTTGGCGTCGGTGAACTTCACCGGCTGTACTTCCTGGCCGGCCTCACTCAACAACACGCACGCGCCGTCACAATCCCACAGGCTTTGCGGGCGCTTGATGGAAATCAAGCCGCGCCGCTCGCGCTCCGCCGCCAACCAGATCTGATTGCCTTGCGGGTTCACCGCCAAGCCTTCGAACAAGGCATTGAAGTGCAGCAACATGCCACTGGCCCGCGCTTCACGCACCATGCCTGGGGCAATCTTCAGCCATTCAGGCGCGCCCGTGACCGGCACCTGCAGCACCGCCGCATGGGCTTCACTGACGATGTAGCGATTACCGGCGGCATCGCAGCTGATTCCTTCAAAATCCAGGTCGCCACCGCGAATGAACGAAGCAGCCTTGGTGCGCGAACGCAGCCCCCACGGCAGGCCGGATTCCGGCACGGGCGGGACAGCGATTTTCAGCGTTTCGGCCTGCCAGGTCGGCGCGCTGATATCCAGGCGGTAGATCTGGTCGTCGTCACGGTCGGAAACCGTCCACAACTCCTTGCCGCACATAGCCAGACCCGACAGGTTGCCGCCGCGCATGCCGTCCACCGGGTGCTCGGACACGAGCTTGAGCTCTGCCACGGGCGCAGCCACCACCGGGGTGGCCGCCAGCCCGCTCAACATCAGGATCGCCAGGGCGACGCCTGTGCGCATCAGCCCAGCACCTCGGCCAGGTTGCCTTTGGATTCCAGCCACGCCTTACGATCCGGCGCACGCTTCTTCGCCAGCAGCATGTCCATCATTTCCGAAGTGCCGGCGTAGTCTTCCAGGGTCAACTGCACCAGGCGTCGGGTGTTCGGATCCATGGTGGTTTCACGCAATTGCGGCGGGTTCATTTCGCCCAGGCCTTTGAATCGCGTGACCTGTGGCTTGCCGCGCTTCTTCTCGGCAACCAGGCGGTCGAGGATGCCGTCGCGCTCGGCTTCGTCCAGGGCATAGAAAATCTCCTTGCCCAGGTCAATGCGATACAGCGGCGGCATGGCGACGTAGACGTGACCGGCATCCACCAGCGGGCGGAAGTGCTGTACGAACAGCGCACAGAGCAATGTAGCGATGTGCAGGCCGTCGGAGTCGGCGTCGGCGAGGATGCAGATCTTGCCGTAGCGCAGTTGGGCGATATCCGCCGAACCTGGGTCGACACCAATGGCCACGGCGATGTTGTGCACTTCCTGGCTGGCCAGGACTTCACTGCCGTCGACTTCCCAGGTGTTGAGGATCTTGCCGCGCAACGGCAGGATCGCCTGGAATTCCTTGTCCCGCGCTTGCTTGGCGGAACCGCCGGCGGAATCACCTTCCACCAGGAACAGCTCGGAACGCATCGGATCCTGCCCGGCGCAATCGGCCAGTTTGCCGGGCAATGCCGGGCCCTGGGTGATGCGCTTGCGCTCGACCTTCTTGCTGGCCTTGAGGCGACGGCCAGCGTTGTTGATCGCCAGTTCGGCCAGGGCCAGGCCCAGCTCAGGATGCTCGTTGAGCCACAGGCTAAAGGCGTCCTTGACCACACCGGAGACAAATGCTGCCGCCTCACGGGACGACAGACGCTCTTTGGTCTGCCCGGAGAACTGTGGCTCCTGCATCTTCATCGACAGCACGAACGCGATGCGCTCCCACACGTCTTCCGGCGCCAGCTTTACACCACGCGGCAGCAGGCTGCGGTATTCGCAGAATTCGCGCATGGCATCCAGCAGCCCCTGGCGCAAACCGTTGACGTGGGTGCCGCCCTGGGCGGTGGGGATCAGGTTGACGTAGCTTTCCTGCACACTGTCGCCGCCCTCGGGCAACCACAGCAGCGCCCAGTCGACCGCTTCTTTATTACCGGCCAGGCTGCCGCAGAACGGCTCGTTTGGCAGGCGTTCGAAGTCGCTGACGGAATCTTCCAGGTAGGAGCGCAGGCCGTCCTCAAAGTGCCATTCGACCTTCTCGCCGGTGCCTTTGTCTTCAAAGGTCACCAGCAGGCCCGGGCACAACACGGCCTTGGCCTTGAGCACATGCTTGAGGCGGCTGATGGAGAACTTCGGCGAATCGAAGTATTTCGGGTCCGGCGCAAAGTACACGCTGGTGCCGGTATTGCGTTTGCCTACGGTGCCGATCACTTCCAGGTCGGTGGCTTTGTAGCCATCGGCGAAGGTCATCTGGTACTCGTTGCCATCGCGCTTGACCTTGACCCGCACCAGCGTCGACAGGGCGTTGACCACGGAAATACCCACACCGTGCAAGCCACCGGAGAACTGGTAGTTCTTGTTGGAGAACTTGCCGCCTGCGTGCAGCTTGGTGAGGATCAGCTCGACGCCCGACACGCCCTCTTCCGGGTGAATGTCCACCGGCATGCCGCGACCATCGTCGGACACTTCCAGGGAATGGTCAGCGTGGAGAATGACGTGCACCGACTTGGCGTGCCCGGCCAAGGCTTCGTCGACGCTGTTGTCGATGACTTCCTGGGCAAGGTGGTTCGGCCGACTGGTGTCGGTGTACATGCCGGGGCGTTTGCGCACCGGGTCGAGGCCCGAGAGGACTTCGATGGCGTCGGCGTTATAAGAGCTAGCGCTGGGAGTGGCCATGGGGTCTCGTCGTGAGTCGTTCGATTAAAAAGTAACCTGCGGTTTCCAAGGCAATTACAGTGCCGAAAAATCGAAGGATTGATACTGATCTGCGCCAATGCCGGCAAAGCTGAGCAGCGCCGGCAATTGCTGGGCGAACCCTTGGTAACCATGGTCGCCACCGGCCTGGATGCGCAAGGCACAGGCCCGGTAATACTGCTGGGCGAGGCGATAATCCAGGGTTTCATCCCCGGTCTGCAACCACACCTGGTAACGCGCCGCGTCCTGGGGCGCCGGCACTTCCAGCTCGGCCAGCGCCGTGACGTGGTCGTGGGTCAATTCCCAGGTTTCATCGGTGTAGAGGTTCTTCTGGGTGCCCAGGTAACCGTCGAACATCCGATGGGGGCTCACCGCCGGGTTGACCAGCAGCGCCTTGAGGCCATGGCGCTCGGCAAGATGGGTTGCATAGTAGCCGCCGAGTGAGCTGCCGACCAGCAGTGGCCGCCCCAGTTGGACAATGGCCTCCTCCAACTGAGGAATGGCCTGACGCGGGTGGTGATGCAGGGCCGGCACACGCAGTTGGTCGGCCAGGCCGAGGCTGTCCATCACGGTGATGAGCTGACTGGCCTTGTTGGACGCCGGCGCACTGTTGAAACCGTGGATATACAGGATCGAAGCAGACATACCGGGCTCTCCGTGCTTGCGCCAAAAGGGCGCAGTTTACAGGTAAATCTCAGTAGCCGTTGCTACCGTAATCCACCATAAACGCGAAGCCGGCCAGCCGCTCTACACCAGTTTCCAACCGTCCGTCGGCATGCAAGCGCAGCCAACGATACCCTGGCGCGTCCTCACTGACCTTGAAGTCCTCGCTGCCCGGAGCGAACTGGATACAGGTGGACGGCGATGCCAGCAGGCGCACGCCGTTGCGCTCACGGTCGATTTCCTGATGCACATGACCCCAGAGTACGGCCTTGACCTGGGGGAAGCGGTCCAGCACGGCAAACAGCGCCTCGGGGTTGCGCAGGCCGATGGGCTCCATCCAGGCACAGCCGATGGACACCGGGTGATGGTGAAAGCACACCAGATGGTGACGGTTTGGCGCTTCGCTCAGAGCCTGAGCCAGTAGTTGCAGTTGTTGGTCTTGCAGGTAACCCGGCACGGAACCGGGTACGGCGGAGTCCAGCAGGATGACCCGCCAGTTGCCCACATCCACCACCGGCTCCAATAAATCGCTGTGCACGGCGGCGTGGGCCATGATTTGCGGTTCGTCATGATTACCGGGAATCCAGCGCGCCGGGGCGTCGATCTGCCGGGTCATGTCACGAAACTGCTGGTACGACTCCAGCGTGCCGTCCTGTGACAGGTCCCCCGTGGCCAACACCAAATCGATGTGCGGCTGCTGCGCGCGCACCAATTCGATGACGCCTTGCAGGCTGTCACGGGTATTCATGCCCAGCAGCGTGCCGTCGGCCTCGGCAAACAAATGACTGTCGGACAGTTGCACCAGCAATACCGGTGCATCGGGGTTCACGGTGGATACGCTCGGCAAGGCGCTCTCCCAAGGCAATCACAGGAATGGACAATTGGGGCGATTATGCTGGGGCAGAACGCAAAGAGGAAACCCGGGGAAGCAGACGCAGTTCACATCTACCGCACAACCTCAAACTCATGGCCCAGGGCCAGGCAATGGCTCAACCACTCACCGAGGAACACATTGAGCTGCGCTTTCTCATCGGGCTGGTGCATGAACACGTTGGGGTAAGGATAGATGCTGCGAAAGCGTCGTGCATGTTCGGCGCTGATCACTTCCGCCATACGGGCGTCGTGGTAGACCTGCACTTCCAGTTGCGGCACCGGCAACCAAGGCAGGCTGTGCTCCTGGCGCACGCGCAGGGTGGTGGTGTATGGGCAGTTGACGATGACTTCCAGGGCCAGCACGCCGAGCATCTGGTCGCCATGGGTAACGCCGATACGCCGCGCCTCGGGGGCGTGGCGCATGTCGGGCAACAGGCGCATCAGCCGCGCATAGTTGGCTTCGCAGGCGGCTTGCAGCCCGATCAGGTCGACTCGATAACGTTCCCGCGCCTTTACTGCCATAACCCCCTCACTTCCGCGCGATTAAGCGCAAGCCATTGCAGGGCGATAATGCTGGCTGCGTTGGAAATCTTACCGTCGCGTACCGCTTGCAGGGCATCTTCGAAGGCCCAGACGGTGACGCGGATATCTTCTGCCTCTTCTTCCAGTCCATGGACACCACCGGCACCGACGCTGTCGCAATGGCCCAGGTACAAATGCACAAACTCGGTACTGCCACCGGGCGACGGGAAATACTTGGTGATCGGCCACAGCGCGGAGAACGTCAGCCCAGCTTCCTCCTCGGCTTCGCGCTGTGCAACCTCCTCTGGCTCTTCATCCTTGTCGATCAGCCCCGCGACCATTTCCACCAGCCAAGGATTGTTGCTGCGGCCCATGGCGCCTACTCGGAACTGTTCGATCAATACCACTTCATCGCGCTGCGGGTCGTACGGCAGGACACACACCGCGTCGTGACGGACGAAGACTTCGCGGTTGATTACACGACTCATGCCGCCATCGAACTTTTCGTGGCGCAGTTGCACGCGATCAAGCCGGTAGAAGCCCTTGTAGGCAGTGTCGCGCTGAACAATTTCGATGGTGCTCGGCGTCGATTTTGCGGTGTCCGTCATATCCTTTCCTCGTTATGCCTGAGCAATTCGCGCCATCCTAACGCGCTCGCGCCCTAGGATGCAGCCCCTTTCCGGTTGCCGGGATAGACGGCGGCGGTCAAACTCACTCTAATCAGCTTAGTGGCGAACTGACTGCCTTGCAGGTAGTCGAAGCTGCACAATTTCGCTCTTATCGATAGACGAAGGACATCCATGTCGCTTTTAAAAATCGCCTCCGTGGCCTGCATCGCCTTGACCCTCGGCGCCTGCCAAAGCCTGTTCCAACCCGACTGGCGCACCCCGCTGGAAGCCACCCGCGACACCACCGAACAAACCCGGCCGGGCTGTGCCAGCGCCGATTGCGCGTTGGTGAATATCGACACCGTGCACTTTGCCAAAGACCCCAAGCTCGACGCCTTGATTGAACAGCGCCTGCTGGAAATGACCGGCGCCAACCCGCTGCCGACCAGCCTTGAGAGCTATCGCGAGCAATTCCTGAAAACCGCGGCGCCCAGCAACAGCATGTATTTGCAGGCCAAGGTACGGGAGCAGCATGACGGCTTGGTGATTATCGAACTGTCCAGCTACCTGGATCAGGGCGCCACCCATGGCGAGCCGGGCCGTGCGTTCATCAACTATTCGCGCCAGCAGCAAAAAGCGCTGTCGCTTACCGATATGCTACTGCCGGGCAAAGAAGACGCCTTCTGGAAAGCCGCCCAGGTGGCGCACAACAGTTGGCTGATCAGCACCCGCCTGAGCCTGGAACCGGAGTTCGTGAAAACCTACCCCTTCCAGAAAACCCCGAACGTGGCGCTGACCTATGGTGGCGTGGTCCTCAAGTACCCCACCACCACCATCGCGCCGTATGCCTTGGGCCATGTCGAGTTGCAGATTCCCTATTCGCGCCTGGAAGGCATCCTCAAGCCTGAGCTGGTGCCTGCGCGCCGCTGAAGGCGCGACCCAGGATGAACTGCAGCAACCCTGCCAGCACCAGCGCCGGCAGGGTTGCGCCGACATCCGGGTACAGATTCGCCAACAGGTGGTAAGTGGCGATGCCACCCAGCCAGGCCAGCAACGCCGACCAATGCAGGCTGGCGACCACACCCTGGCCACGACGGCGCAGGATGAAATGATCCACCAGCACCACACCGAACAACGGCGCGAACACCGAGCCGATCAACAGCAAGAAGTTCTGGTACTGCGCCAACGGCGCAAAACAGGCGATCAAGGTGCAGATCACCCCGATAGCCAATGCCAGGTGCTCGACTTTCAAGCGCAACAAAATCCCGCTGGACACCGCCGCCGAGTGAATATCGGCAAAGGCGTTTTCCGACTCATCCAACAGGATCAGCAACAGCGGAATCCCCAGGCCCGCACCCGCCAACGCCAGGAGCAGCGCGTTCACTTCGCCGCTTGGCGCGAACGCCAGGGTATAGGCCACGCCCAGGCTCATCAGCCAGAAATTACCGATAAAGAATCCCAGCGCGGTGCCGCCGAAGACACTTTTGGCGCGCTTGCCGAAACGGGAGTAATCGGCAATCAGCGGCAGCCACGACAGCGGCATGGCGATGGCAATATCAAAGCCCACCGCAAATGGCAGCGAACCGTCACCGGCCTGAGCCCATAACGCGGCCAGGTCGGCCTTGGCAAACAGGTTCCAGGTCAGCCACACGCAGGCGGCGAGCAGCAGCCAGATGCCCCATTTGCGCAGGATCTGGCGCACAAAGGTCAATGGACCGCTGACTGCCAGCAAGGTCGCCAGGCCGCCAAAAAACAGCGTCCACAACACAGGACTGGCCATCAGGCTGCCCTCGCTGAATGCCCGCGTGCCCAGCAGGCTGGCGGCATCGCGCATCACGATGATTTCGAACGAGCCCCAGCCGATCAGTTGCAGCAGGTTCAACAACGCCGGCAGGCTTGCGCCCTTGGCGCCGAGGCTGAGCTTGAGCGCGGCCATGGCGGACAGGCCGGTATCGCTGCCGATCACGCCGACGGCGGCCAGCAAGAGCACGCCGACCAGGGTGCCGAGAAAGATGGCCAACAATGAACCGCTAAGGCCCAGGCCCGGAGCGAGCAACGCGCCGGTTTGCAGGACCATCAGGCCGATGCCAAGGGAGAACCACAGGGAGAACAGGTCGCGGGCGCCGAAGACTCTTTTGTCAGCAGGCACCGCGATGTCGGGGGAATAGGTGCTGGGTTGAATGCTCAAGGGTTTTATCTCTGAAGAACATTTGTTGTTTGGGAGATAGCAATCGGGGGCAAGCCCCCTCCCACAGTTTTGAAAGTGTTCACACTTCAAATGTGGGAGGGGGCTTGCCCCCGATGAGGCCGGCACAGTTACCGCCAACCCCGGATCAGACCTTCTTGTACAGCTGACTCCCCTCCTGCTTGAACCGCTCCGCCTGCTCCGCCAGCCCCTTGGCCACATCCACATCCACAGCGTCAATGCGCTGGTTGGCCGCGTATTCACGCACTTCCTGGGTGATTTTCATCGAGCAGAACTTCGGCCCGCACATCGAGCAGAAATGCGCGACCTTGGCCGAGTCCTTCGGCAGGGTTTCGTCGTGATAGGAACGTGCGGTGTCCGGGTCCAGGCCGAGGTTGAACTGGTCTTCCCAACGGAACTCGAAGCGCGCCTTGCTCAAGGCGTTGTCGCGGATCTGCGCGCCCGGATGACCTTTTGCCAAGTCTGCCGCGTGGGCCGCGATCTTGTAGGTGATGATCCCGGTCTTCACGTCATCCTTGTTCGGCAGGCCCAGGTGCTCCTTGGGCGTGACGTAGCACAGCATGGCGCAGCCGAACCAGCCGATCATCGCCGCACCGATGCCGGAGGTGATGTGGTCGTAACCCGGCGCGATGTCGGTGGTCAACGGGCCGAGGGTGTAGAACGGCGCCTCGTCGCAGCATTCAAGCTGCTTGTCCATGTTCTCCTTGATCAACTGCATCGGCACGTGGCCGGGGCCTTCGATCATGGTTTGCACGTCGTGCTTCCAGGCGGTCTTGGTCAGTTCACCGAGGGTTTCCAGTTCGCCGAACTGCGCGGCGTCATTGGCGTCGGCAATCGAGCCAGGGCGCAGGCCGTCGCCGAGGGAGAAGCTGACGTCATAGGCCTTCATGATTTCGCAGATTTCGTCGAAATGCGTGTAGGTGAAGTTCTCTTTATGGTGCGCCAGGCACCACTTGGCCATGATCGAACCGCCACGGGACACGATGCCGGTGACGCGCTTGGCAGTCAGCGGCACGTAGCGCAGCAAAACGCCGGCGTGGATGGTGAAGTAGTCGACGCCCTGCTCGGCCTGTTCGATCAGGGTGTCGCGGAACAGCTCCCAGGTCAGGTCTTCGGCGGCGCCACCGACTTTTTCCAGGGCCTGGTAGATCGGCACGGTGCCGATGGGCACGGGCGAGTTGCGGATGATCCACTCGCGGGTTTCGTGGATGTGCTTGCCGGTGGACAGGTCCATCACGGTGTCCGACCCCCAGCGAATGCCCCAGGTGAGTTTCGCCACTTCTTCTTCGATGGACGAACCCAGGGCGCTGTTGCCGATGTTGCCGTTGATCTTCACCAGGAAGTTGCGACCGATGATCATCGGCTCCAACTCGGTGTGGTTGATGTTGGCCGGGATGATTGCGCGGCCACGGGCGATTTCTTCGCGCACAAACTCGGGGGTAATGATTTTCGGCACGCTGGCGCCGAAGCTGTGGCCAGCGTGTTGCTGGTCCAGCAGGCCACTGGCGCGGGCCTCTTCAAGCTTCATGTTTTCGCGGATGGCGACGTATTCCATCTCGGCGGTGATGATGCCTTTGCGTGCGTAGTGCATCTGGGTGACGTTGGCACCGGCCTTGGCGCGGCGCGGGTTCTTCACGTGGGCAAAGCGCAATGCGGTCAGTTCGGCGTCGCTGAGCCGTTGCTGGCCGAAGTGCGAGCTCAGGCCGGACAGGCGCTCGGTGTCGCCGCGCACTTCAATCCACGGCGAGCGCACATCGCCCAAGCCTTTGCGCACGTCGATGATCACATTGGGGTCGGTGTACGGCCCGGAGGTGTCATAGACCACCACGGGGGCGTTGATTTCACCGCCGAAATCGGTGGGGGTCACGTCCAGGCTGATCTCACGCATCGGCACACGAATGTCCGGGCGAGTGCCCTGCACGTAGATTTTTTGCGAGCGGGTAAACGGCTGCACAGAGCCGGAGTCGACCTTGGCCGATTCACTTAAATGCACAGTATTTTTTAGTTTTGTCGTCATCACGGGCTCCAACTTATCCAGGCGGTGGATTTTTGTCGGAGCGAACCTGTGACGGATGGACGCACTGAAACCAGTGCTGTGCTTGGCGCACGAGGACTGTTCGATTGTCGAACAGCATCCCGGACGAAGCACAAGAGGACTCGCCGGGTGACGAGAAATCTTGTTCCCTACGCAGGCGCTAACCTGATCAGGTTCAACGGGATCCGGTATTTACCGATCTCAGCCTTCCAACAAGGCACCCCGACAAGAACGCGGCCAGTCTAGACCATGCCGTGGGCAAATTGCCAACAGTGGAGCATTCAGCGTGATGAATGGCGCAATTGCAGGATTGTTGTGCCGGGGTCGCACCACTACACTCGGGTGCTGCCTCAAGGCTTGACGCCAGGAATGGCCAGCCGTAGCCTTGGGCGCTAAATTATCACCGTAATATTCACACTAGGGATCGCCTCATGCTGCGCAAACTTTCACTGGCTGTTGCCGTGTCTTGTGCGACCAACGCAATGGTCTGGGCAGCAGAAGCGCCCTTGTCTGCCAGAACCGATCTGGTCAGCGTCTATCAGGAAGCGGTGGATAACAACGCCGACCTGGCTGCCGCCCGCGCCCAATACGGCGCGCAAAAAGAAGTGGTGCCCCAGGCACGCGCCGGGTTGCTGCCGAACTTGTCGGCCGGTGCCGATATCAACAACGTGCGCACCCAGATCGACACGCCAGCGGCCACCGCCAACCGCGACGCCCATTCCTGGCGCGCAACCCTGAGCCAGCCGCTGTTCCGCGCCGACCGCTGGTTCCAGCTGCAAGCCGCCGAGGCCGTCAACGAGCAGGCCGCATTGCAACTGTCAGCCACGGAACAGAACCTGATCCTGCAAAGCGCAGAGAGCTATTTCGCCGTGCTGCGCGCCCAGGACAACCTGGCCTCCACCAAGGCCGAAGAGAACGCCTTCAAGCGCCAACTGGACCAGTCCAACGAGCGCTTCGATGTGGGCCTGTCGGACAAGACCGACGTGCTGCAATCCCAAGCCAGCTACGATACCGCTCGCGCCAACCGCATCCTGGCCCAGCGCCAGGTGGATGACGCCTTTGAAGCGCTGATCACCTTGACCAACCGCCAGTACAACTCGATCCAGGGCATCGTGCACACGTTGCCGGTGTTGCCGCCGCTGCCGAACGACGCCAAGGCGTGGGTCGAAACCGCCGGCCGCCAGAACCTGAACCTGCTGGCCAGCAACTACGCCGTCACCGCTGCCGAAGAAACCCTCAAGCAGCGCAAGGCTGGCCACGCGCCGACCCTGGATGCGGTAGCGCAGTACGAAAAAGGCGATAACGACGCCCTCGGCTTCAGCAACCCAAATGCCTTCGGCACGCCGTATCGCGGTGATGTCGAGCAGCGCACCATCGGCCTGCGCCTGAGCATCCCGCTGTACAGCGGCGGCCTGACCAGCTCGCAAGTGCGTGAGTCGTACTCGCGCCTGGGCCAGACCGAGCAGCAGCGCGAAGGCCTGCGCCGCCAGGTAGTGGAAAATACGCGCAACCTGCACCGCGCCGTGAACACCGATGTGGAACAGGTGCAGGCGCGCCGCCAGTCGATCATCTCCAACCAGAGCGCGGTGGAAGCCACGGAAATCGGTTACCAGGTGGGTACGCGCAATATCGTCGACGTGCTCGACTCACAGCGCCAGCTCTACTCGTCGGTGCGCAACTACAACAACAGCCGCTACGACTACATCCTCGACAACCTGCGCCTGAAGCAGGCGGCGGGTACCTTGAATCCAGGGGATTTGCAGGACCTGACGCGGTACCTGAAGGCGGACTACAACCCGGATAAAGACTTCCTGCCGCCGGACCTGGCCAAGGCTGCCGCCGAACAACTCAAAGCCCGACCGGGTTATTGAACACACTTGGATCATTGTTGAGTCAGTGAGTGATCAGTCTGGCCAACCCATCCAGCAGGCGCTTCAGCGCGCCTTGGTTGGCCTGCATCACCTTGAGCCCCGCCTGCGCCATCCGGCGCGCATCCTGCGGCAGCTCGAACAGCTGCCGCACGGCTTCGGCCAACCCTTGCGCGTCATCCACCTCACGCAAAGCCCCGGCTTCGCGCATCATCGCGGTGATTTCGAGGAAGTTGAACACATGCGGCCCCATGATCACCGGCTTGGCCAGCGCCGCCGGCTCCAGAGGGTTGTGCCCGCCGGTCGCCACCAGGCTGCCGCCGACGAAGGCGCTGTCGGCCAGGGCGTAGAGAAACAGCAACTCGCCCATGGTATCGCCGAGCAGCACCGAGGTGTGTGCACTGACGGGCTCGCCGGTGGAACGGCGCACCGTGGCAAACCCTTGCTGCTTGCACAGCTCGAACATCGGATCAAAACGCTCTTGATGACGCGGCACCAGAATCAGTAATGCATTGGGATAGCTGGCGAGCAACTGACGATGCGCGGCCAACACCACTTCATCTTCACCTTCGTGAGTACTGGCGGCGATCCACACCGGACGCTCGCTGGCGCCCCATTGCTCGCGCAATGCGGCCGCTCGCTCCAGCAGTTGCGGGTCGATGGTCAGATCGAACTTGATTGAACCGGTCACCTCTACAGTCTCCGGCCGCGCGCCAAGGCTCAAGAAGCGCTGGGCCTCGGTGTGCGTCTGCACAGCGAACAAACTCATTTGCGCCAGCATCGGCGCCGTCAGCTTGGCGAAACGTCCATAACCCTTGGCCGAACGGGCCGACAGCCGCGCATTGGCCAACGCCACCGGAATGCCGCGCCGAGCGCAGGCGTGGATATGGTTGGGCCACAGCTCGGTTTCCATGATCACCGCGAGCCTGGGCTGCACGCGATCGAGAAAACGCTTGGCCGCGCACGGCAAGTCGTAGGGCAAATAGCAGTGCTGGATGCGCGGCTCGTTGGCGAACAACGCCTGGATCCGCTCGGAGCCGGTGGGCGTCATGCAGGTGACGGTGATCGGCAGCTCTGGATAACGCTGCAGTAGCCCGCGGATCATCGGCGCGGCGGCAATGCTTTCGCCCACTGACACGGCATGCACCCAGATCCCGCCCGGTTTCATCACCGGCAAGCCATAGGAGAAGCGCTCGCCCACGCGCTCGGCGTAGGCCGGCGCCTTGCGGGCGCGCAGCCACAGACGTAAAGCCACCAACGGCAGCGCCAGGTAAAACAGACAGCTGTAGAGAGTTCTATTCATGGCGGCGGAGTTTATCCACTTTTTCAATCAATCGCCCGCAGGCACTCGGCAAAACGTTCGGCGAGGAAACGTGCCGCGGGCCCGAGGTGCTCATCGCGGCGCCATACCAGCTCTACCACCAGGGCCGGCGGCGTCCACTCGCTGCCCAACTCAACCATTTGTTGCTGATAAGTCGGATATTGCACGATGTGCCGCGGCAGCCAGGCCCAGCCCAGGCCACTCATCAGCCATTCGGCCAATACGTAGAAACTGTCGGCGCGCCACACCAGCGGGCTGGCGGCTTCGCTGCCGGGATAGACACTGGTCTGCGTCGACATCAGCAGTTGCCGGTACTGGGCCAGGCGCTGGCACGTCACGTACCCGTCCTTGGCCAGCGGGTGGTTCACGCCGCAGACCGTGACCATTTCCACACTGCCCACCACGCGCCGCTCAAGGGCCTCGGGAATCTGGTCGTGATAGAACAGCAGGCCCAGGTCTGCCTTGCGCTCCACCAATTTGCGCGCCACGTCGCCTTGGGCGGCACTGGACAGCTGCACTTCCAGCAAAGGGTATTGCACCGCCAGCGCCTCAAGGCTGTCGAGCACCGGCTGGAACAGCATCGCCTCGTCCTGAGCCAGGCGCAGGCAGGCTTCTTCACCACGGGTCAGCGACAACGCCCGGCCGTTGAGCCGCTCACATTGACGCAGCACTTCGCGCGCCTCTTCCAGCAATACGCTGCCGGCTTCCGTCAGGCGCGGCTGGCGGCCACTGCTACGCTCAAACAGGCTCACGCCCAGGTCTGCCTCCAGCAGCGCAACTGCATTGCTCACCGCCGATTGCGCCTTGCGCTGCCCACGCGCCACGGCCGAAAACGAACGCTGCTCGGCGACGTCGACAAACAGGCGCATCTGCTCCAGATTCCACTGCATGGCCAACCCATCTCCAAATCGGATAGGTAATGACTTTACCCCATCTGGCAAAGTTCTAGAATGCTGACCTTATCCAATGCGCTGCACACCGAGGATTGACGCCATGAACCCTGCCTACTATTACCTGGCCATCGCCATTTGCTCGGAAGTGATTGCTACTGTCTCGATGAAAGCCATCAAGGGCTGGAGCACGCCGATCCCGTTACTGCTGGTGATCGTCGGCTACGGCGTGGCCTTCTGGATGCTGACGCTGGTGGTGCGCACGGTGCCGGTGGGTGTGGCCTACGCCGTGTGGGCCGGGATGGGCATCGTGATGGTCAGTATCGCGGCGCTGTTTATCTACGGGCAGAAGCTGGATGTCCCGGCGATGCTGGGGATGGGCCTGATTGTGCTGGGCGTGGTGGTTATCCAGTTGTTCTCGAAAACCGCCGGGCATTAAGCGCGCAACATTCGCAGCCTCGCTAAAGCTCGACAGCGCCTACGGTGTGCACGGTTTGAGAATGTATACTTGCGGCCTTGTTTAGAAATGAGGTCGCCCATGCCATCCGTTATGTCCACCGACGTTCTGATTGTCGGCGCCGGAGTTGCCGGCCTCTGGCTGAATGCGCGCCTGCGCCGCCAGGGGTTTTCCACGGTGGTGGTGGAAAGTGCCACGTTGGGTGGCGGGCAAAGTCTGAAGTCCCAGGGGATCATTCACGGCGGTGCGAAATACGCCCTGCACGGCGCCCTTACCGGCGCCTCCGAAGCGATAGCCGATATGCCGCGCCGCTGGCGTGAAGCCCTGGCGGGCAACGGCGAGCTGGACCTGTCCGGCGTGCGCTTGCTGTCCGAAGCCCATTACCTGTGGTCCCCCGGCACGATCGCCGGCAACCTCACCAGCTTTTTTGCCAGCAAGGCCGTGCGTGGCCGTGTCGATCAGGTCAAGGGCGACGACCTGCCAGCGGCACTGCAAGACCGCCGTTTCAAAGGCAAGGTGTATCGCCTGGCCGAGTTGGTGGTGGATGTGCCAAGCCTGATCAATCGCCTCGCGCAATTGGCCGGTGACGGCTTGCTTGCAGGGCAACAGATCGAACCGCTTTATGAAGGCAACAAACTGGTGGGTTTGAAGGTCGATGGCCGCGAGATCCGCGCCCAGCGCATCGTCCTGAGTGCTGGCGGCGGCACCGCTGAACTCCTGGCAACACTGGGCCTGAGCAACCCGGCCATGCAAAAGCGCCCGTTGCACATGATCATTGCCAAAGGCCCCGGCCTGAAGCCGCTGTACGCCCATTGCCTGGGCGGCGGCACCAAGCCGCGTATCACCGTGACCACCCATCCGGCTGCCGATGGCAACTGGGTGTGGTACATGGGCGGTGATATTGCCGAGGCCGATGGCGTGGCGCGCACGCCCGAAGAGCAAATCGCCACCGCCCAGAAAGAACTCGCACAATTGCTGCCCTGGATCGACATGAGCCAGACCCGCTGGGCCACTCTGCGCGTGGACCGTGCCGAGCCGCTGCAATCAGGCCTGAGCCGTCCCGACAACGCCTTTGTCGCAGAAGAAGGTCGCCTGCTGGTGGGATGGCCAACCAAACTGGCGTTGGCGCCAGACTTCGCCGATCGGGTGATCAACAGCCTGGAACGTGACGGTATCCGCCCGAACACCTGCGAGCCACTGCCTGAGCTGCCTAAACCCGCCCTCGGCGTACCGGCCTGGGAGCAACTGCTGCCATGAGCCTACCCAACTTGCACGACCTGCATCGCCCTTTGGGCAGCACCGGCATTCTGGTCTCGCCGCTGGGCCTGGGCACCGTCAAGCTGGGCCGCGACCAGGGTGTGAAATACCCCAACGGCTTCCAGATTCCGGATGACGATGAAGCGCGGATGCTCCTGCGCCAGGCCCGCCAGTTGGGCATCAACCTGATCGACACCGCACCGGCCTATGGGCGCAGCGAAGAACGCTTGGGGCCGCTGTTACGCGGCCAGCGCAAGGATTGGGTGATCGTCAGCAAGGTCGGCGAAGAGTTCGAAAACGGCGTCTCGCAGCACGATTTCAGTGCTGCCCACACCCGGCTGTCCATTGAGCGCAGCTTGAAACGACTTGAAACGGATTTTATCGACCTGGTGCTGGTGCACTCCGATGGCAACGACCTGCACATCCTCAACGACTGCGAGGTCTACCAAACCCTGGCGGAGCTGAAAAAAGAGGGCAAGATTCGCGGCTTCGGCTTCTCCGGCAAAACCGTCGAAGGCGGCGTGAAGGCTTTGGAACAAGGTGATTGCGCGATGGTCACTTACAATCTGAACGAACAGACAGAGAAAGCCGTCATTGAATATGCGGCGGCCCATGACAAAGGCATTCTGGTCAAAAAGGCGCTGGCCAGCGGCCACGTTTGCCTTGAGCCTGGAATGGATCCAATACATGCGAGCTTCATGCTGTTGTTTGCGCAAACCGGCGTCGCCAGTGCTATTGTCGGGACCATTAATCCGCTGCACCTGGCCCATAACGTGGCGACCGCTGCCAAGGTCATTCGTCAACTCTGATGCCGCCCACGCGGCCGACCCCGTCGCAAAAAGGAGCCGACATGCCGCGAACGCTCATAAGAAAAAACCCCAGCAACTTTAAAACACTGCCGCTGCACGTCGAAGCCACCCCCGAAGGCCTGAGCTACCAGAGCGTGGGCATGCCGCTCAACTTCGCCCAGACCCTGCAACGGCGCAAGCCGGTGGAGGTGGCAGACCCGGAACGTTTCGCACTGGAACTGGCCAACCTCGGCGTCTCGGTACGCCTGACACTGCACTGGCAAAACCGCGATTACTGGGTGCTGGTGCGCCAGCGTCGACAGGACCGTGGTGACGTGGTGCTCAAGCTGATCTCCGGCTATGTCCCGGCCCATGAACTGAACCTGCCGCTGCATACGGCCATCCAGGAAATTGCCGAAGAATGCTTGCTGGAAACGCCCGAAGGCTGGCTCGGCGGGCGCTTCAACGATACTTGGCTACCCGCCCCCTACTCCGCCGCCCTGCATTACCGCGAAGCGCTGCCGTTTCGCCTCAGCCCGCTGTCCGGCGCGGCGCGCCCGGTGCGTTGCGCCACCACCCAGTTGATCGAACGCCCACGGGCCTATGTGCATTTGCCCACGGCGTCGCTGCAATTGATTTACGACCTGCGCCTGGAAGTGCCAAAGGAAGCCAAGTCCCTGAGCCTGTTCCACGTGGATGAGCGCCTGGAAGGCGACCAGTTGGTAGCACGCCTGGACCGCAAACGTCCGGACCTGTACCTGATGCCCCTCAAAGACGGCCAGCCCCTTCCCGAGCTGTACACCGTAAAAAAAGACCAGCTGTACCCGGCGAGCACACGGGGCTTGTACCTGGCAGAAAGCTTCGCCCAGCAGGAAGGCTGGCTGGTGCGTGAAGAGCGCATTCGCTGGAAGGATTGGCTCAGGCAGCAAGGCCTGGCGGAGCCGGAGAAAGAATCGAAGCTGAAGGGATTGGCGCGGCGAGTGCTGCGCAAGATCGTGCCGAAGAAGAAAGCCAAGGGCTGAGTGAGCTGCAATCCAACTGTGGGAGGGGGTAAGCCCCCTCCCACAGTTGATAGCATTTAGCCGTTGATTAGTCGCTGGAGGCCGACTTTCAACGGGGTCGGCTCGGGCAATTTGAAACTCGCCAACAACCGCTGGTTATTCGCCCGCGAATGCCGGATATCCCCTGACCGCGCAGGCCCGTAGGTCACAGCCGGCAAACTGCCCACCGCCTCTTCCAGCGCCTGCAGCACTTGCTTGAGGGTGGTGGTACGGTTCCAACCCACGTTAATGGCCCCCAAAGGTGCGTCCGGCGCTTCGATGGCCTGCACCAAAACATCCACCAGGTCTTCCACGTACATGAAGTCGCGGGTCTGCTCGCCATCGCCAAACACGGCAATCGGCAAACCCTGCTGGGCACGCTCGCTGAAGATACTGATCACGCCGGAGTAAGGCGACGACGGGTCCTGACGCGGACCGAAGATATTGAAGAAGCGGAAGATCACCGGCTCCAGACCATGCTGGCGGCGATAGAAATCAAAGTACTGCTCGCCAGCCAGCTTGTCGGACGCGTAGGGCGTCAACGGCGCCTTGGTGGTCTCTTCGTCAATCGAAGCACCCTCGCCGTTGTTGCCATACACCGCCGCGCTGGACGCAAACACCACACGCTTGACCCCAGCCTGGCGCATGGCTTCGCAGACATTCAGGGTGCCGACGAAATTGCTCTGGTGCGTACTCACCGGATCATCCACCGAGGCCTGCACGGACGCCACCGCCGCCAGGTGCACCACCGCCGTCGC
This sequence comes from Pseudomonas sp. SR18, assembly GCF_023701505.1. Taxonomy (NCBI): domain Bacteria; kingdom Pseudomonadati; phylum Pseudomonadota; class Gammaproteobacteria; order Pseudomonadales; family Pseudomonadaceae; genus Pseudomonas; species Pseudomonas sp. SR18. The sequence goes on from NZ_JAMQAU010000012.1 coordinate 29,988, forward strand.
GCCAACCGCGGCACGCGCCACCAGCGCGGCATCGGCGACATCCCCTTCGAGCAACTCGACACGCGGGTTGCCCAGCGGCAGGTTGCTGCGTTTGCCTGTGGACAGGTTGTCCAGCACACGCACTGCGTAGCCTTTGGCAAGCAAGGCATCGACGAGATGCGAGCCAATAAAGCCCGCGCCCCCCGTGATCAGGACCATCGGATCAGCCTTACTCATTGTTGCGAATCTTCTCGACAATCGCCGTGGTCGAGCTGTTCTCGACCAGGCCCAGTACTTTGACCGTGCCACCGTAAGCGCTGACGATATCGGCACCGACCACCTGGTCGACGGAATAGTCGCCGCCCTTGACCAGCACGTCCGGCTTGACCTGGGCCAGCAGGTTTTCCGGGGTCGCTTCAGGGAAGCTGATCACCCAGTCCACTGCGCCCAACCCGGCCAGTACGGCCATGCGCCGGTCGACGCTGTTGATCGGACGGCCAGGGCCTTTCAGGCGGCTGACCGAGGCGTCGTCGTTGACCGCCACGATCAGGCGGTCGCCTTGGGCGCGGGCCTGCTCCAGGTAAGTCACGTGGCCGGCGTGCAGGATGTCGAAGCAGCCGTTGGTGAACACAATGCTTTCGTTGTGCGCACGCGCATCGTCAATTGCCAGCAGCAATTGCTCGATGGTCAGCACACCGCGCTCCGAGCCCTCGGAGCGCTGGATGGCACGGCGCAGTTCAGGTGCGCTGATCGCAGCGGTACCCAACTTGCCGACCACGATGCCCGCCGCCAGGTTGGCCAGGGCCACGGCGTGGGGCAGTTCTTCGCCGGCCGCGATGGAGGCGGCCAGGGTGGAAATCACCGTGTCGCCGGCGCCGGTGACGTCGAACACTTCACGGGCCCGCGCCGGCAGGTGCATCGCCGGGTGGCCGGGACGCAGCAGGGTCATGCCGTGCTCGCCACGGGTCACCAGCAAGGCGCCGAGGTCGAGATCGGCCATGAGCGCCGCGCCTTTGGTGACCAGTTCGTGCTCGTCGGCGCAACCGCCGACGATGGCTTCGAACTCGCTGAGGTTCGGCGTGATCAGGCTGGCGCCCCGATAAATCGAGAAGTCCTTGCCCTTGGGATCGGCCAGGACCGGAATACCCTTGGCCTTGGCGGCCTGGATCAGTACCTGATGGTTCTTCAGTGCGCCTTTGCCGTAGTCGGACAAGACCAGCACTTTGACGCCTTCGAGCAATTCGTCGACCTGGCCGCTGAGGGCCAAAGCGTCGGTGGCGAAGGGTTCTTCAAAATCGATACGCAGCAATTGCTGGTGACGGCTCATGACCCGCAGCTTGACGATGGTCGGCTGATGGGCAATGCGCTGGAACAGCGCACGCACGCCGGCACCGCGCAGGCTGTTGGCCAGGCTGTCGGCGGCTTCGTCGTCGCCGGTCACACCCACCAGGGAGGCCGGGGCGCCGAGGGCGGCAATATTGAGGGCAACGTTGGCAGCGCCACCTGGACGGTCTTCGATTTGCTCGACCTTGACCACCGGTACCGGCGCCTCAGGGGAAATCCGTGAGGTACCACCATGCCAGTAACGGTCGAGCATGACATCGCCGACCACCAAGACAGGGGCTTGATCGAATCGCGGCATGGACAACTTCATGGAGCAACCCACATACAAAATGAACAGGGGCGCGATATTAGCACAGGGTGAGCGCCGCCTAGTTCGAGAGCTTTATCCGCACCGCATCACGCGCCAAAACTGGTTAATTTTTATACAAAATCGCCAGAATACGCGCCACCGCTTCGGCCAGTTCGACCTCATCGGTGTTGATTTCGCAGTCGGCCTGCCGAGGGACCTCATAGGGGCTGTCCAGACCGGTGAACGCTTTGATACGCCCATCCAGCGCCGCACGGTACAAACCTTTGGGGTCACGCCGTGAACATACGTCGAACGGCGTGCTGACGTAAACCTCAAAGAACTGCCCCGGCCCGAACAGTGCCCTGGCGGTCGCGCGGTCGACGCTGAACGGCGAGATTGCTGACACAATCACAATCAATCCCGCGTCCACCATCAAGCGCGCCACTTCGCCGATACGCCGGATATTTTCCTTGCGCGCCGCATCGCTCATGCCCAGGTCATTGCACAGGCCCGAGCGCAAATTGTCGCCATCAAGCACAAAAGTGTGCCGCCCCTGCTCATTGAGTTGCACCTCCAGGGCATTGGCCAGGGTCGATTTGCCGGACCCGGACAACCCCGTCAACCACAGGCAGCAAGGTTGTTGATGCTTGAGCGCCGCCCGTGCGGTCGCCGACAACGACAAGGCAAAGGGACGGATGGCAGCGGCATCTCTGGCCAGCGACTGCTTATTCATAACCCAACACCTCGTAATCACGCTGATAGGCGCGCTTGACCAAACGGCGCGTGCGCACGGAGCAAAACGCTCTCACCGGCTCGCTTCGCCGCCCCAGTGAAACATTCAGATGTGGCAGGGATGAGGTCACGCCAAGGCGCTCGCACAGGTGCTGGAAATCTTGCTCCAGGGATTCCTGGCGCCCGAGAAAATCCATGGCCATTTGGCCCAGGTGATCGACCAGAAAGTCGGTCTGCGGTGCGAAATGCAGTTGGCGGCGCAGGTTGTCCGGGTGCAGCCAGCCGGCCACAAAATGGTCGAAGTCGCGGTAGTGGCTGACCAGCGCCTGGGCTTGCAGATCGCGGGCGCCCATGTGGTTACTGCGCAGGTAGTTGTAGGCCGAGTAGGCCCGCTCCAGCGGGTCACGCACGAAGGCGAATTTGAAACTGCGCTCGCAGTGTTGGGGAAACTGTTGCTCATACCAGTAATACGGCAGGTGCCCCGGCCAGCGCCCATCGAGAAGTGCCGAGCACACGCTGCTGCCGGCGCACTTGGGCACATGGATAAACACACAGTTGTGCTGTTCGAAAGCCGGATTAAGGGTGGTCACCCCCGACAGGGATTTATTGACGGCCTGGCGATCCACCACCGACAACCGCCCCAGCAAGAACACCCTCTGGGGTTTGGGAAGCAGTTTCCACAACAGACGTTGCAACATTCCATTACCCACGCAAGAAGGTTAGCCCTCTCGTTCGTCATTCGAATCGAGAAGGCCAACATAACAAACGACAGGCAGTGAATTATTTGGCTTTGGTCAAGCCCTGTAAGGGTCTTGATACAAACAGCGGGGCGCATTGCACGCCCCGTTGGTTCAGGTGATGTTGTTCGCGACCGGCTCGTCCAGCCCCATGGCGTGCAGGCGCGAGTAATAGCCGCCCTTGGCCAGCAGTTCGACATGCGTACCGCGCTCGACAATTTCGCCGTGGTCCATTACCAGAATCAGGTCGGCCTTTTCGATGGTCGACAAACGGTGTGCGATCACCAGGGTGGTGCGGCCTTTCATGACCTTATCCAGTGCGGCTTGGATATGCCGCTCGGACTCGGTATCCAGCGCCGAGGTCGCTTCATCCAGGATCAGCAGCGGGGCATTTTTCAGCAGGGCCCGGGCAATCGCCAGGCGCTGGCGCTGGCCACCGGAAAGCAGCACGCCGTTTTCACCGACTTCGGTGTCCAGGCCTTTGGGCAGCTCCGCGATGAAGTCCATGGCGTAGGCATCAGCCGCTGCTTTTTCGATGTCGGCACGCGGCGCGTCGGCCAGGTCGCCGTAGGCGATGTTATTGGCCACGGTATCGTTGAACAGGGTCACATGCTGGGTAACCTGGGCCACATGGCGGCGCAGGTTGCGCAGGCGATAGTCTTCGATCTCGACTTCGTCCAGCAGGATTTCCCCGGTTTCATGATGGTAGAAACGCGGAATCAGGGCGGCCAGTGTCGACTTGCCGCTGCCTGAGCGTCCGACCAGGGCGATCATCTGCCCAGGCGCTGCGCTGAAGCTGATGTTCTTGAGCACTTCGCGCTCGGTGCCTGGGTAAGTGAAGCTCAGGTTGCGCACGTCCAGGCGACCGCTGACGCGATCACGCTCCACGGTACCGCCGTCGACTTCAGGCACTTCATCCAGTTGTTCGAAGATGCTTTCTGCGCCGGCCACACCTTTCTGGATCGTCGAGCTGACTTCCGACAGCTGGCGGATCGGCTTGGGCAGCAGGCCCGCCGCCGTGATGTAGGCCACGAGATCACCTGCCGTCGCCTCACCGCGCAACAGCAGCACCAGGAACATCAGCGCGGCCATGGCCGTGTAGATCACCAGTTGCAGCATCGGCGTGTAGACCGCGCCGGTCTTGTTCATGCTCAGTTGCTTGTCGGTGTTGCCCTGGCTGGCGGCGGCAAAGCGGCGCTGCTCGTAGTCTTCGCCGCCGAAGCTGCGCACCACGCGGTAACCCTGGATGGTCTCGGAGGCGACGTGGGTCACGTCGCCCATCGCCACCTGGATCTTCTTGCTCTGCTTGCGGAATTTCTTGCTGGTGCTGCCGACCATGATTGCGATCAACGGCAGGATTGCCAACATTACCAGGGTCAGTTTCCAGTTCATCCACAGCAGGTAGCCGAACAGGAACACCACCGTCAGGCCTTCGCGGATCACGACCTTGATCGCATCCGTGGCCGCGCCGGTGACCATGGTCACGTTGAAGGTGATGCGGGAAATCAGGTGCCCCGAGTTATGGGTATCGAAATAGCGATTAGGCAGCACCAACAGCTTGTTGAACAGCTGGACCCGCAGGTCATGCACCAGCCCCAGGGAAACCTTGGCCAGGTAGTAGTTACCCAGGAAAGAGCCGAGGCCTTGCCACGCGGCGATCAGGATGATCAGCAGCGGCACGGCCATCAGCAACTTCAGGTCCTTGAAAAACGGGACCTTGGGCAAAAACACCACATCGGGATTGCTCAAGCCATCCACGAAGTACTTGAGAATCCCGGCGAGCATTGGCTGGGTCGAAGCAAAAATCACGAAGCCCACGATACTCAGCAGGAACATGCCGAGGTACGGTTTCACATAGCCCAGCAGCCGGAAATAGATTTTCAGGCTGGATTCCTGGTCCGCTTTGGGCGGTGCGTCACTCATGTGTCGAGCTCACTGATTGGGTAGGACGCGAACTTTATCACACGCGTCGGGTTTGGCCCGAGCCCAGACCAAAACACTGGCCAGCGCAATCGGCAGCCAGGAAATGAACCACTCGGCACGCGGCGTGCCCGTCAGGCTGGCGGCGTCGAACTGCATGGCCAGGAACGAAAACACCCACATGCCGATGACGCCCTTGCCGTAGAGGGTGTCGCGGGCCTTCCAGGCTTGCCACAGCACACCGAACCACAGGCCGCACCACAGCAGCAGGCCCGGCAGGCCCAACTCGATGCTCACATGGGTGAACAGGTTATGGGAGTGGTCAAAAAAGAGGTTATCGGCAAATATCTTGTAGTCGCCGCCCAGCCCGAGGCCGGTCCAAGGGCGCTCGCTGATCATTTGCACGGCCGCCATGAAGATCTGCGGACGGTAGGACACACCACGGGCCAGCATCAGCGATTGCATGGCGAAGAACACCGCCAGGGCCGCCACCACTGCGCCAATGGCAATCACGGCGGTACGCCGGTCACGGCACCAGGCAGGCATCGCCACCACTGTCAGCAGCAACGCCAGCGCGGCGCCACGGCTTTGGCTCAACACCACGAACAGCCCGAGGAACCCAACCGCCAGCACCCAACCCACTTGCATCCAGCGCCCACGGGGAACCCAGTGCAACAGCCAGACGGCCGCCAAGCCGATCACGTAGGCGCCCAGGATGGGGTGGGACAATTGGCCCAAGCCGGCCAGACGCGCCGTCCAGCTATTATGCTCAATGCCATAGAACTTGATGATTGCAAGCAGCGACGACAATGCCAGCCCGAAGCCACCCCATTGCATCACGCGAATGACGCGCTCGGGTTGACCACACGCAAACACCGGGAAAAACAGCAGGAACACGCCGATATACAGCAGGCGCTTGGCCTCGCGGGACGGGTCTTCGGCGTTGGTCCACAACAGGCTGATCGCGCCCCAGACAGCAAGCGCGGCAATCATCAGGCAGATCCAGCGCTGTTCGTGCCAGACCTCCTTGAGACGCTCACGCGCCGCCCAGGCAAACACCATTGCCGGCAACCACAGGAACAGCGTCAAGCCTTGTTGATAAATCTTATTGGTCGGCGCGAAGGCAACTGCCAGCAAAAACCAAAGTAACCCCAAAATCATCCATACCTGCGCCCAACGACTTGCTTGCATCACCCGCTCCTGAATACGTTCAACCCGCCAACCCGGCATGGTTAAAACCCAAAACTTTCGGCATTATTACCGACCACTGTGCCCGCGACTCCCACAAGGCTTTCCGACGATGCAATGTTCAAGGCTCCCCCAGGCCGATTTAACCGCGATGATTGAAGGTGCCAAAATCCTGGAGAAGGACAGCTACGGCCCCAAAGTCTACCTGCTGACCGACGGGAATATCCTCAAACTGTTTCGCCGCAAACGCCTGTTCTCCTCTGCGTTGTTTCGCCCGTACTCCAAGCGGTTTATCGACAATGTGGCGCAACTGCAGCAGCGTGGTATCCCCACCTTGAGCGTACTCGCGTTCTTTCAACTGACGGCGCCCGGCATGACTGCCGTGCTGTACCGTCCGTTGCCGGGCGAGACGCTGCGCCAGATCTCCAACCGCGAAGGCTTTGATTGGCAAGCGAACCTCGACCCGCTGGTGGCCCTTATTCGTCGCCTGCATGACGCGGGCATTTACTTCCGTTCGTTACATTTGGGCAATATTGTCGTCACACCCGACAATGAAATGGGCCTGATCGACGTGGCCGATATGCGCTTCCTGCGCGCGCCGTTGAACCCGGAACTGGCTCGGCGCAACCTGCAACACTTCGCACGTTATATTGCGCGTGAGAACCTGAACGAACGCTTTCCAATGCAAGCACTGGAGCACGCCCTGCTAGCGGCATGAAAACAGCCGCCGGGTGGTTTCAGTGAAATCACTCCAGGCTTGCTCCGGTGCCAGTGCCCGCGACTGAGCCTCGACGACCTCCTCAGCGGAACTCGCGAGCGCACGCGTCAGGAGGTCACTCCAGGACGCGGCATCGTCTGCAGGCGCGTACCAACCGCAATCCCCCAACTGCTCGCGGAACACCGCCAGCTCGCTGGTCAACACGGGCACGCCGGCCATCACCGCCTCTTGCACGATCAGCCCCAAGCCCTCTTCCTTCGAAGGAATGGCCACCCAGTCAAACGCCCGATAAAGGCTCGCCGCCTCGGGCAGATGCCCCGGCAAGGACACTTTGTCGCGCACGCCAAGCGCCTCGATACGCGCCTCAAGCCCAGGTCTCGCGGGCCCTTCGCCGATAATCACCAGGCGCGCATCCGGCTGATCAGCCGTTGCAGTGGCAAAGGCGTCCACCAAGCAGGCAAACCCCTTGCCATCGACCAGTCGACCGACCGCACCTATCGCCGGCGCGGCCTCTAACGACAGGCCCAGGCGGGAGCGAGCCTGTTCACGGGAAAGCACCGCAGCACGAAAAACCACAGGGTCGAAAGCACTGCGCAGCACAACCACAGGTCGCTTGAGGTCACGCTCCAGCGAACCGGCGAGGGTCTGCGACACTGCCGTCACCGTGAGTTGCGACGCAGGAAACGAGTCGAACAACTGTTGATCCGCACCGCGCAAACGCGTGACACCATGGAAAATCACCACGGCGCGCACATGCGGCAAGTGCTTGAGCACGGGCAAGAACACACGGGCGACGCCGATCCCGTCAAGGAGCACCACCTGCAGATCGTCGGGCAAGGCCTTGCGAAAGCGTGCATGCATCCACGGCATCAACCACTTCCACAGGTGCCGGCCCTTGAGCTTTGCGGAAGACAGATCCCACTCCACAGCACCCTCGGCCAGGCCATCGCTGCCGGCCGCACTGCCTTGAAGCAGCCAGTGGTGAACGGGAGCGCCGCTGTCGGTATGGGACAGTATCTGCTGATGCACCTTCTGCACCGAGGCATATGCAGAGCCACCGGCCCACATGATGTTGAGAATGCTCATCGAAAAAACCTTATGCGGCGTAGGTGTGGCTCTTTGTGCTTCGCGGATCAAACACCGAGTTTCAGGCGCAACCGCTCCAGCCAGTTCAACGGCGCACGAGGCCGCAAGGGCGGCTGGAGCTCTTCGACAATACGCTGGCCGATGCGCGCAAAGCTGAACTGGCTGACGGCAAGCTCTTGCCCGTTGCGCGCGATTTCTGCCGCCAGTTGCGGGTCGGCGCGCAGCTGCGAGAGCTTTTCCTGCAACTGTGGAATGTCCTTGTAGAACACCACATTGACCATGTCCTTGAACCCAAGGGCTTCGTTTTCCGCAGCCCCTTGGTCAAACGCCAGCAGCACACAGCCACAGGCCATGGCCTCGAAGTTCTTGATCATGTACTCGCCCATGCCCACATCGGCACTGACGAAAAAGCGAATCCGGTTAAGCGTCGCGCAGTATTCCTCACCCGATTTGGTGCGCGTGACCACCAGCGGCTCAACGCGGGCCAACTCATCAAGCAGCGCCTTGCGGCCGCTGTAGGCCACGCTGTTGGTGCTGCCGACAAATGCCAGCTCGATGTCGCGCTCCAGCCCCTGGTGCTGCAACAACGCCTGGTCGTAGCCTTTGGGCACGAACACCGCATCAAAGCCTTCGGCACGCAAGCGCTCGGCCACGCTGTAGCCGGAGCTGATCACCCGCGCCCATGGCAAGCGGCGGTAGTGCGCACTGAACTTGCCGGTGTATTTGCAGGGGATGTAGTTCTGGTAGGCGTCGTGTTCGAGGATCACCAGGTTCGGGATCGTACGGATAAACCCGGCCTGGCGGATTTCCTGCTTGAAGCGCAGGAAGAAGACGATGCGGTCATAGCGGGTCACGTCGACTTCGCGCTTGAAGTAACCGCGCAGGTTGCGCTGCTCATCGCTGCTCAGCCAGCGGGTATCACACTCGCAGTGCTCGGCAATGCCTTCGTACAAGCGATCCAGAATCGCGCGCTGTTCTTTCTGTACCAGAAACAAAACTTTCATGACCTTTCCTTTCACAAACGCCAGAACAACTCATGCCGTCGTACGGCCTTGCGGAAAAACTCGTTCTCGCCATAAGGCGACCGCGCACGGCCCGCCAGCACCCGCTGGAGCCAGCGGCGCACCCGACGCTTGAACGGCGGTGCGGGTTGCAGGTCATGCATCATGCCAAGCGCCATGGCTTTGTCGCGCTGCTGCGCCAACGACAGCGGCAAGCTACATGGGCGCAGCTCAAGCGTGTCGTCGAACAGCGGCGGCAAGGCAATCCCGGCGCCCGCGTCACCCATGGGCCAGCGGTCGTTGTCATGCAGATGGTTGGCGTAGCCCAGGATAATGGTCGGTTGCCATTCCAAGCCTTGCAACGCCTCGACCACCGCCTGCCGCGCGCAAATATGGTCTGGGTGCGGGTCGAGCACCGGATGCGGCAACACGATCACTTCGGGACGCGCCGTCAGCAGCAACTGGCGCAGATCGGCCAACAGGTTGTTCCAGGTCGGCAGGCCGTCGACATCCGCCGGTAACGGGAACGGATTGAACTGGCGAAACAGGCGGATATCCGACAGCTGCGCTTCGCGCGAAGCCACTGGCTGATCAGGCGTCGCGCGCATCGCCGGCAATTGCAGGCAGAAGTAGCCCAACTGCACGCAATGGGCCTGCGGCACACCCGCCCAAAGCGGCACGGCGATGCTGTCCCAGGCGCGCAGGCGGCCTTTGATGCGCGAGGCGTCGACCGGGTCCAGGCCCATTTGCTGATAATGCTCGGCTTCGATTTCACCGGCCGTGAGGGTTACGATCCATGGTTTTTCAGCCTGGCTATACAAGCCAAAAGCAGCGAGCTCGGCGTCATCGGCATGGGGCGCGATGACCATCACCCGCTGTTCTGAATAATCCGGATCGACCCAGGCCCACAACCGGGGCGCGCCGTGCAAGGTGCAAAAATGCCCGCGCAGACGCAGCTCACCTGCCGCCAGGGCAGGCGCCAGGCCACTGAGGTTGAGATAACGAACCCCGTTCACACCCCGCTCGAAAACCTGTCGATCAGCGCCGTCAGCGCCCGAAATCTCAATCCCCGGATCCAGAAAACGCCCCAGCCAACTGCTCTTGACCTTGATGGCCAACACCAGGGTCGCATCGGCTTGCAGGGGCGAATCAACCCGCAGTTGCGCGCCTTCGAGGCGCACTCCCGCCACCTCGGCATCCGCCGAGAACCGGTATTGATAGTCTTCGCCGGGAGCATAAAACAGATGGTCGGCAAACCAGGCCTCATGGGCGACCCAGGCCAGCACGCCGAGTAACAACGGCAACCACCAGGCGACCCAGACGCCGATCACCACCAGCAGCAACAGGCCGATCAGCAGGGCAACCCGCTTGTTGCGCCGATGACGCTTGAGCAATTGCTGTTTGCGGGTCATACGGTCAGCACCGGCACAGGGTTACACCAACGGTCTTTGTACTCGCGGTCGGCACGCCCGAAGGAAAAGCGCAGCGGCTTGCCGACTTCGCGGGCCTGCTCCCAGGCGCTCTGGGTGTTGAGGAAACTCAGGACGCTGCCCGGGCTGAACGCACGGGTCTCAGGGTCGACACCGCCGTTGACGTACTCCACGCTGATCCACTCGGGCGACTCGACCCGGTACACCAACTGGACCGCGATGGGCGCATCGTTGAGGAAAATCACCGAGCCAATCAGCCACTCGCGCAGCAGCTCGATCACTTCAGCCATGCGCTCGGCACCGGTGGCGACAAACCCCCAGCGGCGCAGGAATAGATCGCAGTAGATCGCGGCCAGTTCCTGGCTGGAAAACTCACTGACCGGGCGCACGACACCACCCGCCTCTTCGAGCAAACGCAGTTCGCGGCGCTGGTTGTAGCGGAATTTCTTCGACAGTTCTTCCGGGGTGCGGGCCATGGCCAACTGTTCGGCCTGAGGCTTGAGGCCGCTGAAACGGCCTTCGTTCAGGGCCGACAGGTAGCGCGCGCGGTGGCGCAACGGCGCCTGGGCATTCGCGGCGGCGGGCAGGATCAACTCGGCGTTACCCAAGTCAAACAGGCCTTTCTTGCCCTGTTGCTTGAGTACGTCCTTGGACAACGCCAGGTCGCGGCCCCAGGTGGCGATGCACGCCTGCGTTTCACCGCCCTGCTCCCAGGCCAGGTAGCGCACCGGAATATCGGCCAGCCCGGCCAGGCGCTCGATCACTTGGGGATGCGTCGCGACGCTGCCGCCAAAACGTTGCCAGGCTTCGCTATAGGCAGGCGCGTCGACGACGGACCAGCCTCGCTCGCGCCAGCCTTGGAATCGATTGAGCATCAGGCCCCCGCGGTCAGTTCAATAACGTGCGGCAATTGCCAGAAGGTATCGCGTACCGCCTGATCCGAGAAATGCGTGCGCAGGCGTTCCAGCATCATCTCGGCGCACTGCCGTTGCTGGTGGTGATCCATCGCGGCCAAATGGCGCAACCCCTGGGCGAGGTGTTCGGCGTCGCCGAAGGGGAACAGAATACCAACGCCTTCGACCACTTCCTTCGCACCGCCACAGGCCGTGGCCAGCAACGGTACACCGGCCGCCATGGCTTCCAGCAGCACCATGCCGAACGGTTCGTGATCGGAGCTCAGGGCAAACACGTCGAACGCACGGAAATACCGGCGTGCATCCGGCACCTGGCCGAGAAACAGCACCTGCTGGGCAACCCCCAGCTCGTGCGCCAGGTCCTTGAGGCTTTGCTCCAGGCGGCCACTGCCGAGAATCGCCAAACGGCTCTGGGCCGGCAAGTGCGGCAACGCCAGGGCAAAGCCCTTGAGCAGCGTGGCCTGGTCTTTGTCCGCGTGCAGGCGGCCGACATTGCCGACCACCCATTCATCCGGCGACAAGCCCAGGGCATCGCGTGCCTCATCGGCCGGCACCTGAATGGCCTGCAACGCGTCGACGTCGATACGGTTGTACAAGGTCTGGATACGCGCTGCGGGCCAGCCCGGCAGACTGCGGCGCAGGTCGTCACGCACGGCGTCGGAAACCCCCAGCAAACTCAGGCGCTTGCGGAAGAACCCGGCGAACAGTGAGCGGCTTTGACGCTGATAATCACCAAAGGCGTGATGCACGCCGATCACCGGCAGCCGCGTACCGAGCAAGGCGATGTAGGTCGGCTTGAAGCGGTGCGCGATACAAAAGCTGAAGTTGCGCGACGCGGCGATCTTGCGCAGTTCACGGATCGCACCCAGCTTCAGGCCGCGAACGGCCCTGGAGCTGAATTCCATGAACAACACTTCGTCCGACGCACACTCGGCAGCCACCTGCGGATCGGCGACCCCGGTGAGAAACACCGTGGTCACCTTGTAGCCGGAGCCAGCGAACAGGCTCGCGTACTGCCGCGCGCAATCCAGGAACGGCCCGTAGTAGCCGTGGCAGAACTGCAGGACGTGGCGATCAGCCGAGCGCGTCATAAGGGTCCACGCCGTCTTTGACGACCAGGATGTCTTCCATGATCAGGTATTGCAGGTCGGAGCCGAAGAACATGTCCAGCGCGTCCTTCGGCGAGCAGATCATCGCTTCGCCACGACGGTTGAGCGAGGTGTTCAGGGACACGCCGTTGCCGGTCAGCACTTCGAGCTCTTTCATCATGTCGTAGTAGCGCGGGTTGTACTCGCGCTTGAGCACCTGGGCGCGGGAGGTGCCATCTTCATGGACTACTTCCGGCACGCGGGTTTTCCACTCTTCCGAGACTTCAAAGGTGAAGGTCATGAACGGCGCCGGGTGATCGACCTTGATCATCTGCGGGGCCACGGTGTCGAGCATCGACGGGCAGAAAGGCCTCCAGCGCTCGCGGAACTTGATCTGGTGGTTGATACGGTCAGCCACGCCGGTAGCACTTGGGCAACCGATGATCGAACGACCGCCCAACGCACGCGGGCCAAACTCCATGCGGCCCTGGAACCAGGCTACCGGGTTGCCGTCGACCATGATCTTGGCAATGCGCTGGGGCATGTTGTCGATCTTGCGCCAGACCGGCTTGCTCTCGTGCTTGGCACACGCCGCAATTACGTCTTCGTTGCTGTAGGACGGGCCGAGGTAGACGTGTTCCATCTTCTCCACCGGCACACCGCGGGCGTGGGACACGTAGGCGGCGGCGCCAACTGCCGTACCGGCATCGCCGGACGCCGGCTGCACAAACAGCTCTTTCACGTCGTCGCGGGCAATGATCTTCTGGTTCAGCTTGACGTTCAGCGCACAGCCGCCGGCGAAGGCCAGCTTGCCGGTGTCCTTGAGAATGTCGCCCAGGTAATGGTCGATCATCTGCAAGGCCAGTTTTTCGAACAGCGCTTGCATGCTCGCGGCGTAGTGGATGTACGGTTCGTCAGCGATGTCGCCTTCACGCTTGGGACCCAGCCACTCGATCAGTTTTGGCGAGAAGTAGAAGCCCTTGCCCTTCTCTTTATACCGGCGCAGGCCGATGACGTTGGCGTAGTCGGTATTGATCACCAACTCGCCGTTCTCAAAGGAGGCCAGGCGCGAGAAGTCGTATTTGCTGGCATCGCCGTACGGCGCCATGCCCATGACCTTGAACTCACCGTCGAGCATCTCGAAGCCGAGGAACTCGGTGATCGCGCCATACAGGCCGCCGAGGGAATCCGGGTCGTAGAATTCCTTGATCTTGTGGATCTTGCCGTTTTCACCGTAGCCGAAGAACGTGGTGGCGTATTCACCCTTGCCGTCGATCCCCAGGATCGCGGTTTTTTCTTGAAAACCGGAGCAGTGGTAAGCGCTGGAAGCGTGGGCCAGGTGGTGTTCAACCGGTTCGATCTTGATTTTCTTCGGATCGAAGCCCAGTTGCTCCAGGCACCAGACGATCTTGTTGCGATAGCGCTTGTAGCGACGGTTGCCCATCAGGATCGCGTCAAGTGCGCGGTCCGGGGCGTACCAGTACCGCTTGGCATAGTGCCAGCGCGCCTCGCCGAACAGGCTGATCGGGGCGAACGGAATCGCTACCACGTCAACATCGGAAGGCTTGATACCGGCCTGTTCCAGGCAGAACTTCGCCGATTCGTAGGGCATGCGGTTCTTTGCATGTTTGTCGCGTACGAAACGCTCTTCTTCGGCGGCCGCGATCAGCTTGCCGTCGATATACAAGGCTGCGGAAGGATCATGGCTAAGGGCGCCGGACAGGCCAAGAATCGTCAATGCCACAGGGGTCTAGCCTCTTTTAGTCTGCATGCAGGCGGGTGGCGCCTGAAAAAAGTGTGCTTCCTGCCTGGGCAGGAAACAGCTAAAGGGCGGGATTATAGCGTAAAAGCAGCAGGAAGCTGTTAGCGACGAGCGGTTAGCGGAGGTCGACCACCCTGCTGAGCGCCGGCTAGTTGCGCTCCAACATTCGCCGACTGGCAAAACTGAAGCTCAGCACGATAAAGATCAGCACGCCGGTCGCCACTTGCTGCCAGTAGAAGTTCCAGCCGATCAACAGCAGGCCGTTGGCGATGACGTTGATAAACAGCACGCCCAGCAGGGTTCCTGGAATGTTCGCCCGGCCCTGCCGGCTCAAGGTGGTGCCGATAAAGACCGCGCCGATGGCATTGAGCAAAAAGGCATTGCCCGACAACGGCACGTAGGCGCTGACCGTCGAACTGAGCAACACCCCCGCCACCCCGCAGGCCAGGGCAGTCGCCAGGGCCACGACGCTGACAATCCGCTGCACCGACAACCCTGAGTAATACGCCAGCAGCGGCTGGGTGCCTTGGGCCAGGAGTTCACGACCCAGGCGTCCGCGTGCCAACGCCAAGCCGTAGAACAACGCCAGCCCCAGCACGATCAGCAAGGGCGCAAGGCCGCTCAGTTCCGGCTTCAACCCCTGGCTGATGTAGATGGGCTGGCCGCCGTCCGAGAGCAATTGCTGGGCGCTGGTGCCGATAAACAGTGTGCCCAAGGTGGCAAGAAATGGACTGATCCGCAGCCCGGCGATCAACCCGGCATTCAGCACGCCGACCAACAGCGCCGCAATCAACGCACCGGTCGCGGCAACTGCCCAGCCATGCCCGCCATTGAGCAGCACCACAAAACTGAAACTGGCGAAATCCAGCGCAGTGCCCACCGACAGGTCGATGCCGCCCGCCGCCACCGCGTACGTCATGCCGATGGCAACAATGGCCAGCAGCACAAAGTTATTCAGTACCAGGCTTTTCAGGTTGCCACCGCTCAGGAAGCCCGGTGCCTGAACAGCAAACACCAGCACGATCACCGCAAATACCAGCGGCAATGTCAGCGGCAGCAAGGCGCGCGGGTTCATGAGCCGGCTCCGCGATTCAATGCGCTGGACGCGGCCACCACCAGCAGGATCAGCACACCTTGCACACCGTTGACCCAGAAGTTCGAAAGGTTGAGCAACTGAAAGCCGTTGATCAGAAAACCGATCAGCAACGCCGCCAACAACGTCCCAGGAATACTTGCCACCAGCCGGCGGGAAAACACCACGCCGAGAAAGGCAATCGCCACCACCGACAGCAGCATGTCGCCGGAGCCCGTAGTGCTGCCGCTGAAAAACGCCGCCGAACACAACGCAGCCAAGCCGGCGCACAGGCCCGACAGCGCATAACTCGACACCCCATAAGCACGCACGCGAATGCCCGCCGCCTGCGCCGCCTGGGGATATTCACCCACCGCGTGCAGGCGCAGGCCGTAGGCCGAATGCTGGACCAACAAGGTCAGCAACCCCGCCGTCAGCAGCAACACCCAGGCCAGGGCGGGCACCGCCAGCCAACTGCCGCCGCTGAGCACGTCCAGCAGCGGTGAGTCGGTGGAAACCACGGTATTTTCCGTCAGCACCAACTCCAGCCCCGCCAGCACATTCATGCTCGCCAGGGTGGCCAGCAGCGGCGGCAGGCGCAGCAGCACCACGGCCAAGCCATTGAACAGGCCGACTGCCAGGCCACAGCCCAAGGTCAACAGCAGGGTGAGCCCCAGCTCCAGCCCGGCATTGTTAAGGCGGCTGAACACCGCTGCGCACAGCCCCAGATTGGCCGCCAGCGACAGGTCGAGCCCACCGGCCAGCACATTCGAGCCGCCGCCGATAATCACGCAGGTCAGCCCGAAGGCCAACACGCCGAGAATCGCCGATTGACTGAACACATTGGCCAGGTTGCCCGGCGACACAAACCCCGGCGCCGCCAGGGCAAACCCCAGCAGAATCACCAGGAATACGCCCGCCGAACCCCGGCGCAGTATGACCTCAAGCATGCTCGACCTCCCTCGCCCGCACAGCTGCCGTGGGCACGGCGCCCGTTGCACAGGCGAGCAACTGATCGCTGTCGACCTCCCCCGCACGGAACTCACCGGCAATCTCGCCGCGATGCAGCACCAGGATCCGATCACTGATCCCCAGCAATTCCGGCAAGTCCGATGACAGCACCAACACCGCTGCGCCCTCTTCCACCAGGCGCCCAATCAGCCGATAGATTTCCACCTTGGCGCCCACATCCACGCCCACACAGGGCTCGTCCAGCAAGTACACCGCCGAGCGACGGCTGAGCCATTTACCCAAGGCAACCTTCTGCTGGTTACCGCCGCTCAACTGGCTGACGGCGGCGTCAGGCCCCGGCGTCTTGATCGCCAGTTCCTCAATCAAGCGCGCAGTTTCCGCCTGCTCGTTGCCCCGGTTCAGCAAGCCCCAGCGGCTGAAGCGCGCGAGCCCCGCCAGCGTGAGGTTTTCCAGCACCGACAGCAGCGGCGAGATGCCTTGGCTACGCCGCTCCTCCGGCACCAGCGCAATGCCGTCGGCAATCGCCTGGCCGGGTGACCGCAGGCGCAGCAAGCGCCCGTCCAGATGCACACTGCCGCTGTCGGCCCGCTCGACGCCGAACAGTGTCTTGAACAATTCCTTGGCGCCGGAGCCGACCAGCCCGGTGAGGCCAACGATTTCACCGCGCCGCACCTGCAGGTCAATCTGCCGATAACGCCGCGCCAGACTCAGCCCGCGCACCTGCAACAGCGGCGCGCCCAACTCGACCCTGGCCTTGGGGTACATCTCCTGCACGTCGCGGTTGACCATCAGCCGCGCAATCTCTGCGCTGGACGTGTCCCGTGGCTGCACCACCGCCACATCCCGACCATTACGCAGCACCGTGACGTCGTCGCACAGGCTGTCGATTTCCTGCAGGTAATGAGAGATGTAGAGGATCGAAAGCCCTTGGTCGCGCAGGCGCTTGACGATGCGCAGCAGCTGGTCGACCTCGCGCTTGACCAGCGCCACGCTGGGCTCGTCGAACACCAGAATCTTCGGTTGGCGAATCAGTGCCCGGGTGATTTGCAGCACCTGGCGCTCGGCGCTGTTCAATTCGCCCACCAAGGCGCCGGGAGGCAGTTGCAGGTCAAAGTATTCCGCCAACAGACGCTGCGCCTCACGCTGCTGCCGCCGCCGATCCACAAACGGACCCCGGCGCAACTCATGCCCGAAATACAGCGCTTCGCCCACGGTAAAACTGGCGGGCAGCAGGCGCTCCTGATGGATGAACTGCACGCCCAATGCGTCCACCTTGCGCGGCGACAGCGTTGCATAGGCCTGGCCGTCGATGCTCACCTGCCCCGCGTCGGCCGTATGGATACCGGCCAGGATCTTGATCAAGGTCGACTTGCCCGCGCCGTTCTCGCCCACCAGCCCATGGATGCTGCCGCGCTCGACCTTGAGGCTCGCATCATCCAGCGCCTGGGTAGCGCCAAAGCGCTTGCGCAGGTGTTGCAGGTGCAAGGCGGCCATCAGTCACCCCGCAGCTGTTGAACCTGCGCCAGGTTGCCGGCGGTGGTCAGCAAGGTGGCGACATGGGTTTCCTTGGGCAGATCACGTTGCCCGGCCAGGTAGCGCGCCACATTCTGCACGGCCGTCTTGCCGATCAACGCCGGTTGCTGCGCGACTACCGCACCCACCGGCGAGTTCGCCTGGCCGAGCAGCGCCAGGACCTCGGGGGTGCCGTCGACGCCATAGGTCTTGATCTCGGTGCGCCTGGCATCGATCAACGCCTTGCTCGCGCCCAGTTGCGGAATATCCCAGGCCGACCAGATCGCCGAAACACTGCCCTGCGGGTATTTGTTGAGCAACGCCGACACCTGGGAGTAGGCGTCCTGCACGGTGTTGGGGATCACATCACGCAGCTCGGGCTGGATAATTTCCAGCTGTGTGTAGTCCTTGAGGGCCAGCTTCAACTGGTCATAACGAATCGCACAGACCGGCACACCATAGAAACCATTGAACACCAGGATCTTGCCCTTGCCGCCGGCGTCCTTGATCAGTTGATCAGCCAGGGCCTTGCCGGTGGCGACGTTGTCGGACGTGGTGTTGTTGAGGCTGTACTGCGACGGCGCATCGATGGTGAACAGCGGTATCCCGGCCTTGCTGATGCGCTTGAGCCACGGGTCGATCACGCTGAGGGTGCCGAGGGTCTGGATCACCGCGTCGGGCTTCTGGGTGACCACGGTTTGCAGCTGGGTCACCAGATTCTTGTCATTGCGCCCGGCGTCGAGAGTGATCGGCGTACCGCCCAGGCGCTTGATCTCATCCACCTGGGCCTGGAACGCCTTGATATCGAAATAGTGACTGGTGCCAGTCATGCTCACCGCAATGCGCTTACCGGCCAGGGACGGCACGGCGTCATCGCCTTCGCCAGCCTGGACGACGGCGGCGTGACCCAGCAGCACAACGGCGCCGAGGCAGATCAGACGGGAAAGCGAGGAAAGACTCAAAGGCATACAAGGCTCCGCGTGCGGCTGGTGAAAGGGTTCACCAGGAGGCATTGCAGAGGCCGTGCCAGGGTTTTTATCCTTTAAAACCAATAGGCTGAAAAATTTGAGTGAAAGCAGACTGTCGCTCTCAGCTAGGAAATGTCCGATAGCTGTTGCTCAGGCAACAGCTATCTACAGTGAGCGTGTCAGTTGACTGAACAGGATCATGGCCTGGCGACTACTCAGCTACCCCGCGTTGACACTCAAAAATCGCAAGCATAGAATCTGCCGCAAATGGACTGGGGGATCCCGGTCGGCGTTATAGCCTCGGTGAGTTTCACCGGGGCTTTTCGCTTTCTGCGGCAGGGAAAATTTTAAGCCCCCAGTTTTCAAACCCCTCGCCCACCCTGCTCCGCCCCCCGCTGCAGTAAAACTTGCGCTTAAGCACGTCAAAGGCTCGATTTTCCTGGCCCGGCCGTAAAACGCTCATGCCGACGGGTCGGGCAACAAGGTCCGCAAGCTGCAATCCTGTCGAATTGACCTGCTTGGTCGCAAACACCACATCAAACGGCAAGCGGATGCCCAGACGATTGGCTCCGTCACACATCCGACGAAACTCCAATTCAAGCTCGTTATCTTCTTTACGACCCCGACGCTCGAAAATCACATGCGTCAACGCACTCTGCTGATTTTTCTCTTGTAAAAACTCGTAGAGTGTTTCGAGACAGAAGCCCAATGCCAGATGGTAAGGGTTGTGTATTGGACCTTGCTGCTCGCGAAGAGTGGCTTTATCAATCACACAATTGATCAAGACGAAATTGCTCGACTCGATGATGCTGGTCAGCTCTTCAAGAAAAAGATGTTTGTGCTGGCGAGAGGCGAACATGCTGGAGAACGCGCCTTTTTCCTTGCGAATTTCCAGTTCATGCAAGCCTACAAGATCATGCCCCATATGATTGAACTTGAACTTCTGAAGCGCCGGGATGACCTTTTCACAGTAGTGCCTCTTATGGAAAACACAGAAAGCCAAAACAAACATGGGGTAGTTGACATCGAGTGTCTGCATCCCGTGATCGCCGCTTTCATCCACATACACTATGAAATCACTGAACGGCCCGTTGGGTGGTGTCGCTGCCGCCACTTCTGCAGCGCACTCAGCTTCACTTTCACTTTCAAAGAGCAAAAACTGTGGGGAGGTTGGTTTTCCATCAGCCATGGGATGTTAAATCCTGGATATATGCGCGTTTTTGGAGGCGTCCATCTACGCGCATAGTGCCCTCCCGCTCAGCTACAGAGGGCCACCAGTCAGAATCTCTTTGGGCAGTCGCTGATCAATCAGTTTGTACAGCGCGCTTTCCTGCGGCCAGTTACGCATAAACCGCGCGCGATCCCTGGCGAAGGCCGGGGCGAAGCTGGCGGCGGAGTTGTGTTGGCGCATGGCATCGAGGTCGATGAGGGCCCAGCGGTCTTCGTGCCAGAACAGGTTATGGCCCTTGAAATCGCCATGGCTGATGCGTTCGCGGATCAGTTCGGCAAACAGTTTATCCAGCGCCACCAGCTCATTTTCCGGTGCGTCACCTTGCTCGATGTAAGGCGCGAAGCGCTCGATGATGTCCGGGCCCGGCAAGTATTCGGTGATCAGGTAGGCACGGCTGCGCAGCCATAAAAAGCGTTTTTCCAACACCGCCATTGGCTTTGGCGTAGCGATCCCGAGGAACGCCAGGCGGTTGCCTTCGCGCCAGGAATGCCAGGCGCGGCTCGGGCGCCAGAAGCGCTTGAGCCAGTGGGCGAAACCCTTGATGTTGTAGCGCTTGATCACCAGCGGGCGGCCGGCCACTTCTACCTTGGCCACGCTCGCAGCACCACCGGTCTTGTACAGGTGGCCCTGGTCGAGCAGCGCATCGGCCTGTTCCAGCACCGGCAGCATCGCGGACTCTTCTTCGCGACGCATCGCACGCAGGCCAAAGGCGCCTCGCTCCACGCTGAATAGCGTGCATTCGCGGCCCACCTTGCTCAAAAAGTCTTTCAAGCGCCAGGCGCTGACCTTGCGTACCTGTTTTTCCAGGGCTTGTAGCGGCAAGGCGTGTTCGCCGTTGCTCAGCAGGTAATACACCAGCAGCTCTTCGGTAAACGGCTCAAGGCTTTTCGGCAACTGGGCGAAAAACACGCCCAGGTTCTCCAGCACGCGGTTACGCGACAACGGCTTGCCGGCCTCTTCGACGCGGATACCGGCGCCGTCGATCAGGTACAACTTGCCGCTTTGACGCAGCAGGTTGTCCAAGTGCAGATCTTCCTGCCACAACCCTTTGGCATGCATTTGCGCAATCGCGCCCAGCGCTTCGGCAAGCACGGCGGTTTGTTCGTCGGCCAATGGTGGCAGGCCTTCAACGGCATGCCAGGCATCGGCCAGGCTTTCGGCGCCTTCGATAAATTCGAACAACAGCCAGCCGCCCTCGCCTTCCTGCAGGCCATCGGCGAGCAACAACGGTGTAGTCAGGCCCTGTTGGGCCAACAGGCGTACGCCAGCCAGTTCACGCTGAAAGTGCCGAGCGGCCTTGCCGCCCACCAATAACTTGGCCAGCACCGGGCGCCCGCGCCACACGGCTGCGCCCACGTAACGTTCGCCAGGCAACACGCGCAACAGGCTCAGCAGTTGCAACTGGCCGGGGCCTGCCGCATCCGCGAGGTCAAGAGTCAGGGGCAGGCTCGGTGTGCGGCCGGCGCTTTTCAGCTCGGACAGGCGCATCAGCGGTTCTCCTTGTGGCTACGCCGGGCCGTCAGGCGTTGCAGCCAGGTCGCGACCAGTGCGCTGTCTTCAGGCTGATCGAGGTAAGCCGCCAACAGTTGGCGCACCTGCGCGTCCGACCACTGCGGTGCACGGCGCAGCAACGGCTCCAGGTCCTTGACCCGATCACGCCAGCCGAACAGCAGCGGGCGGGTTTTCTCCAGGTCGATCAACTGCGCGGCGTAACCGTCGCCGGTCGCCTGCAGGAAAATATGCTTGGGGTAAAAGCAGCCATGCACCTGGCCGACGCTGTGCAACCGGCGCGCCAGTTGGCCGCACGCCAGCAGGATCGCGTGGTGCTGGGCGTCGCTCAGTTGCAGCCACTGCTCCAGCAATGAATCCAGGTCATTCCAGCCGTCGAGGGCACGGGTCAGCAGCATTGCACGGTGTTCACCGGCGACTTTGCGCTCGCCGTAAAACGCCGCCTGCAACGCCGGGATACCCAGCGCGCGGTAACGGCTGATATTGCGAAATTCGCGGGAGAAACTCGGCTCGCCCAACGGTCGGTGCAAGCTGCGCGTAAGGTAGTTGCTCTGGCGCTTGAGGTAATACCCGTGGCCATCGAGCTCCAGGCGAAACACGCTGCTCCAGCCGCCACGGTTGGTGTTGGGCTCATCCACCGCGTCCAGTTGCTTGGCCCACAGCGCGTCGAATGTCGCGAGGCCGTGGCGCTCCAGCAAGGCACGGTCTTCAGCCGCCAGGAAATCACTCATTCGCGTCCCTCGAAAAACTTCACTACGTGGCGGATCCGCCGCTTGTCCGAATCGCTCAGGTGCCGACACCCACGGTACTGCATGTAGAAACGCAGGCGCTGGGTGGCCGACAGGTGATACTTGGCCACCTTGTCCAGGCAGGCCAGGTCTTTGGTGATGCGGTACTTGAGCCAGAAACCGCGCCAGAAATCGCCGTTGGGGCAGTCGATCAGGTACAGGGTTTGCTGGTCGTCGATCAGCAGGTTGCGCCATTTCAAATCGTTATGGGTAAAGCGCTGGTCGTGCATCGTGCGCGTGTACTCGGCGAGCTGGCGGCTGACGACATCGACCCATTTGGGGTCGCGCAGGCGCGCATCTTGGCGCTCGGCCAGCACCGAAAGGTCTTCGGTATTGGGCAGCTCACGCGTGATCATCGCGCCACGGTCGTAGGCCAGGCCATTGCGCTCCAGGCCCCACGCGACCACATCGGCGGTGGGAATGCCCCACTTGGCGAAGCGCTTGAGGTTCTGCCATTCGGACTTGACCCGCGGCTTGCCCAGATAACGCCGCAGGCCCTTGCCGGCACCGGTGTAGCGCTTGACGTAGTAATTGACGCCACCGCGCTCGACCCGGATCACTTCCGACAACGGGTCGCGGGTCAGCCGCTCACCTTGCAGGGCGAACACCGCTTCGAGGCTTCCAAAATCATCCGCCAGGGCGGCATAGGCAGGTTCCAGGTTCCAACCCGCCATCAGATCGCATCCCCGTAGCGTTGCTTGCGTGCGTAAAGCTTGTCGGCCTTGCGCTGCATCAGGCTCAGGGACGCCGATTGCTCGGTCAGGACCTGGCGCAGCGGCTGGCGGAAATAGCCCTTGAGGAAGCGCAACTTGTCGCGCCGGGTCAGGCCGATGTCCAACGCCGAGTAGTACAGCGCGGACAGGTCCTTGTCGCGCCAGCGCAGCGGCAGATGGGCACGCATCTGGGCGCGGTGCAGGTCGATCACCGAGAGCTTGATGTCGCGTGGGTCGATCGGCTTGGACGTGTCCAGCAGGAAGTGGCACAGGTAGCAGTCGCGATGGTTCACGCCGCCCCGGTGCATGTCGCCGACCATGCGCGCCAGCTCGGCGGTGAGCGCATGGCGCAAGGCCGGTGTTGGCGGCTCGGCGACCCAGTTGAGGGTCACGTCTTCGAGGCTGAGGGTCGGCGCCAGTTCTTCGGTGATGATGAACGAGTGCTGGTCCGCCGGGTTACTGCCTTTTTCGCCGAAGGCCACACCGGTCATGGTCGGTACGCCGATCTCCTGCAAGCGGTGGATGGCATCCCATTCCAGGCCCGCGCCCAGTACCGGCAGTTTGGCGGTGATCAGGTTCTTGAAGATTTCCGCCCAACCGATGCCCCGGTGGATTTTCACGAAATACGGCCGGCCATCCACCACCGTGCGCAACGTGCGACGCGCAGCCAGTTCACGGAATACCTGGCCTTCGAGCTTCTCGACTTCGGCGAAGGCATCACGCCCGGCCCATAACGTCTTGAACGGTTCGGCAAGAATCAACTTCATCGTTTTGGCTCCGCCAGAATCACATCCGCAGCGTGCTGCGGCATGCTATAGAGGTCGGCCGTCTCGGCGAAGGCCAACCCATTGCGGCCCCAGGCCGCGCGCTGTGCAGAATCGGTCAACATGCGCGCCAGGTACTGGTTGAGCTGAGCCTGCTCGAACGGCTCATCCAGCACCAGGCCACTGTCGGCTTCGGCGATGTAGTGGGCATAGCCACACACGGCAGAAACCAGCACCGGCAACCCGGCCACCACGGCTTCGAGCAACACGGTGCCGGTGTTTTCGTTGTACGCCGGATGGATCAGCAGGTCAGCGCCCAGCAGGAAGCGCGGAATATCGCTGCGGCCCTTGAGGAACTGCACATTGTCGCCCAGCCCCAAGGTAGCGCTTTGCAGCTGGAAGACTTTGGGGTCGTCCTGACCGATGACAAACAGGCGCGTGCGTTTCTTCAGCTCAGGCGGCAACGCGGCCAAGGCCTTGAGGCTGCGGTCGACGCCCTTGGTCTTGAAGCCGGAGCCGATCTGCACCAGCAACAGGTCGTCATCGCCAAGGTTGAATTCCTGGCGAAACCCTGCGCGGATTTCGGCCGCATTCGGCGGCGCGCGACGGTCCTGGGCAATCCCCGGCGGCAGCAGATGGAAGCGCTCCAGCGGGGTGTCGTAATGCTTGATGAACAGCGGCTGCTGCACTTCGGAGATCATCAGGACTTGCGTCTTGGCATCCTTGGCAAACACCGCACGCTCGTACTCGGCGAAGTGCTTGTAACGGCCAAAGCTGCGGTACAGCGAATGACGCAGGTTTTGCGCCTTGTCTTCGAAGCAGCCGTCGGCGGCGTAGTAAACGTCCAGGCCGGGCATCTTGTTGAAACCGATCAGGCGGTCCACGGGGCGCTTGGCCAGATCGGCCTCCATCCAAGCACTGAGCTTCTCGTTGCGCTTATGGTTGAAGAACGCCTTGACCGGCGCCACCAGCACTTCAAAGCCGGGCGGGATGTCGCCTTCCCAGATCAGCGTGTAGACCCGAATCTGATGGCCGCGCTGCTGGCACTCCAGGGCGATGCGCATGAAGTCGCGCTGCAGGCCACCGAAGGGGAAGTATTTGTACAGAACAAAAGCCAGTTGCATCAGTGCAGCTCCTCAGCCAATAACAACGTGCTCAGCCGGCTTGCCACACGCTCAGGGTTCAGGCGCGTGAAGCACAGGGGCGACTCGCGCTTGATGTCGAACCGACGCAGGTCGTCGGCCGTGGGTTGATAAGTACATTGCTTTTGCAGGCACGGCGCGCACGACCAGTCGCTGCCGAGGTGAATCTGGCCCTTGCCGTAGGCGCCAGTCAGGCCGGGGTTGGTGGGGCCGAACAGGGAAATGGTCGGCACGTCCAACGCGGCAGCCAGGTGGCCGAGACCCGTGTCCACCGCCACGCAGGCACGGGCGCCGGCCAAGACACGGGCGACGCCAGCCAGATTGAGCTTGGGCAGCACTTCGGCGTTGTTCAGGCCTTGGGCCAGACGCTCGGCGCGGGCTTTTTCGGCGGCGTTGCCCCAAGGCAACTTCACGTCCACACCCAGGCGGCCCATGCGCTCGGCCAGCTCGCGCCAATAGGCTTCGGGCCAGTGCTTGGTGTCCCAGGTGGTGCCGTGCAGCAGCAGCACGAAGGGTTTTTTCGGCGGCAGGCCGAGCAGTTTTTCGGTGCTCAAGCCGTAGTCGCCCAGGCCTTTGGGCAGGTCATAGCCCAGTGCCACGGCGAACAACTGGCGCAGGCGCTCAACCGCGTGTTGCCCACGGGCTACGGCCAGACGCCGCGAATAGAAGCGCGCCGCGATGGGTTCACGGGCAGAGTGCTTGTCGAAGCCCGCTACCGGCGCACGCACATAGCGGGTCAGCCAGGCACTTTTGAGCAGGCCTTGGGCGTCGATCACCAGGTCGTATTTGGTCGACTGGATCTGCTGCTTGAAACGCCGCCACTCACCGCTCTTGAGGGTCTGCCAGAGGTTCTTGCGCCAGCGGCGGATGGCCACCGGGATCACTTTGTCCACCGCCGGGTGCCAGGTGGGGATCTCGGCAAAGCCTTCTTCCACTACCCAGTCGAATCGAATGCCGGGGATCGCCCGCGCCGCGTCGGTGAGTGCCGGCAACGCATGAATCACGTCGCCCAGGGATGAGGTCTTGATTACCAGTACCCGCAACTCAGTGAACCTCGACCGCAGTGCCCTGCAACCGCTGCAAAGCTTCGTTCACCGGCTGTGGCAGCAACTGGCGCATGCAGTTGTAGTGGCCGAAGCGGCAGGTCCGGTCAAAGCACGGGCTGCATTCCAGGCCCAGGCGCACCACTTCGACCTTGTCCGCCAACGGTGGAGTAAACCCTGGGGAAGTCGAACCGTACACCGCCACCAACGGGCGGTTCAGCGCCGCCGCCACATGCATCAGGCCGGAGTCGTTGGACACCACCGAATCTGCGCAGGACAGCAGGTCAATCGCCTCGGCCAGCGACGTGTCGCCACTGAGGTTGACCGACTCTTCGCGCAGGCCGGGAATCAGGCGCTGGCGAATCTCTTCACCCACCGGGTGATCTTTTTTCGAACCGAACAACCACACCTGCCAGCCTTCGCGAATCTTCATCTCGGCGACTTTGGCGTAGTGCTCCGCCGGCCAGCGCTTGGACTCGCCAAACTCCGCGCCTGGGCACAGCGCCAACACCGGGCGATCCAGGGTCAGGCCGAACTTGGCCAGGGCCGCGTCGCGGGTTACCGGGTCGATCTGCAGGCTCGGGCGCGGGTACGGCTTGGGCAGCTCCGCGCCAGGCTCATACGCCAACGCCATGAAGCGTTCGATCATCAGCGGGTAGCGCGCTTTATCCAATGTGCGCACATCGTTAAGCAGCACGTAGCGAAACTCGCCGCGCCAGCCGGTGCGTTTGGGGATGCCGGCAAAAAACGGCACCAGCGCCGATTTCAGCGAGTTGGGCAACAGGATCGCCTGGTCGTACTGGCCGGCCAAGGATTTGCCGATGCGACGACGGGTGGCAAGTTCCAGGGCGCCGTGGCCGAGCGGGAAGCTCAAGGCCTTGCGTACTTCGGGCATGCGCTCAAGGATCGGCCGGCTCCACTCAGGGGCGAGCACGTCGATCTGGCAGTCTGGATGGCGCTGGCGCAGGCACTGGAACAGTGTCTGTGCCATCACCATGTCACCAACCCAACTGGGCCCAACGATCAGAATATTCATGTAGTTTCCACAAACGATGCGGGGAGGCTTATGCCTCCCCGCCCTAATAGTGTTTCAGCTCAACCCCAGCGCCTGCCAGATGCGCATCACCTGTCGCCGTTCATCGGCGAACTGATCCCCCGCCACCGTACCGGCCTCGTTCTGCAAGGCCTGGCGATGTGCAGCGGAACGGTAGGCCTTATACACCTCGCGCAGTAGATGGGCATCGGCGGCGGGCATCAACCCCACCTGCTCCAGGCCTTCCAGAATGCGGATATTGTCGGTGTAGCGCAGCAACGACGGGTGCTGGGCAGACCACGCCAAAGCCGCGTATTGCACCATAAATTCAATATCGACGATACCTCCGGCGTCCTGCTTGAGGTCGAACACCGCCGCAGCGTCGAACGCATTGGCGCCGGTACCGGCCGTAGTGGCCTTGGTGCCCAGGTTGTCACGCATTTTGGCGCGCATCTCGCTGACCTCCTGGCGCAGCTTCGCCAGGTCTCGTTCACGTCCCAACACTTTAGCCCGTACCTGCTCGAACGCACGCCCCACATCCTGGCTGCCCACCAGCACACGCGCGCGGATCAGGGCCTGATGTTCCCAGGTCCATGCTTCATTTTGTTGATAGCGGTCAAATGCGCCGAGAGAACTCACCAGCAAGCCTGACGCACCGGAAGGCCGCAGGCGCATGTCCACTTCGTACAGTTGGCCGGAGTTGGTCTGGGTGGTCAGCAAGTGAATGATGCGCTGGCCCAGGCGCGTGAAGAACTGCGCGCCGTCAATCGGTTTGGCGCCATCGGTCTCGGCCTGCGGGTCGCCATCGTGGATAAACACCAGATCCAGGTCCGAACCATGCCCCAATTCGATGCCGCCGACTTTCCCATAACCGACAATGATGAACCCAGGATCGCACAGGGTGCCGTCCAGCCGCTGCGGCGAGCCATGGCGCGCCACGGTCTGGCGCCAGGCCAGGGCCAGCACTTGTTCGAGGATGGCTTCGGCGAGCCAGGTCAGGTAGTCACTGACTTTCATCAACGGCAGGCTGCCGGCGATTTCCGAGGCGGCCACGCGCAGGCGGTGGGCGAGCTTGAAGCGACGCAGGGCTTCCATCTGCTGCTCAAGGTCGTCTTCGGGGATGCGCGTGAGGCGCTCGCGCAACTCAGCGGCGAGTTCCGGCGCCAAGGGCGGCTTGAACAGACGACCTTCGTTGAGCAACTCGTCCAGCAGCAGCGGGAAACGGGTGATCTGCTCGGCAATCCACGGGCTGGCCGCGCAGAGGGTCAGCAGGCGGCGCAGGGCATCGGGGTTCTCCGTGAGCAGTACCAGATAGGCGGAGCGGCGGGCGACGGCCTCCACCAGTGGCAACACGCGCTCCAGCACCAAGTCTGGGTTGGCATGTTCGACGGCCTGGGCCAGCAGACGTGGGATAAACGCATCCAGACGCTCACGGCCGAGGCGCTGCATCGCACGTAACTGCGGGCTGCCGCGCAAACCCGCCAGGGCCTTGAGCGCCTTGGGCGCGTCGGTGAAACCGCCTTCGGTCAACTGGCGGCAGGCGGCGTCTTCATCTTGGGATTCTTCCCACAGTGGCAACCACTCACCGCCTACGACTAACTCGCTTTCTTCGCCCTCTTCTTCATCCGGGTCGGCAATCACCTGGCGGAAGTGCCAGTCCACCCGGCCACGCCAGTACATCAGGCGCTCATGGAATGCGGCCCAGTCGGCAAAGCCCAGCATGAAAGCGATGCGCGCCTGGTCTTCCGGGGTGTTGGGCAGCATCTGGGTCTGGCGGTCGGCAATCGCCTGGATTGCGTGTTCGGTGTAGCGCAGGAATTCGTAGCCATTGCGCAACTCGGCGATCACCGCCGGCGGCAGGTAACCCTGGCCTTCCAGCGTGCCGAGCACTTTGAGCAGCGGGCGCTGCTGCAGGCTCAAGTCGCGACCGCCGTGAATCAACTGGAATGCCTGGGCGATAAACTCCACCTCGCGGATGCCGCCAGAGCCCAGCTTGATGTTGTCGGCCATGCCTTTGCGCCGCACTTCCTGCTGGATCAACTGCTTCATGGTGCGCAGCGCTTCGATGGCGGAGAAGTCCAGATAGCGGCGGTACACGAACGGTCGCAGCATATCGAGCAACTGCGCACCGGCCACCTGGTCGCCAGCGACTACACGCGCCTTGATCATGGCGTAGCGTTCCCAGTCGCGGCCCTGATCCTGGTAGTACTGCTCCAGCGCATTGAAGCTGAGCACCAGCGCACCCGCCGAACCGTAGGGACGCAAGCGCATATCGACGCGGAACACAAAACCGTCGACGGTCATTGGGTCGAGGGCCTTGATCAGTTTTTGACCAAGCCGAATGAAGAATTCCTGGTTATCCAGTGAACGCTTCACGCCCACCGTCTCGCCGCCTTCGGGGTAAGCAAAGATCAGGTCGATATCCGACGAGAGGTTCAACTCCACCGCGCCGAGCTTGCCCATGCCCAGGATGACCATGTGCTGCGGCTCGCCGCTGCGCCGGCCAGTGGGAGTACCGAACTGCACGCAGTGGCGCTGGTACAACCATTGATAGGCCTGGTCGATGCTGGCGTCGGCCATGTCGGAAAGATCACGGCAGGTCTGCACCAGATCTGCCTGGCGGGTCAGGTCGCGCCAGATAATCCGTACTTGCTGGCGCGTGCGCTGGCGACGCAAGACGCGGCCCAGTTCGTCTTCTGTTTCAGCCTGTTGCACAGCGCCTGCAATCTGCCCGCACAACTCGCCCGGCGCAAAGCCGCGGTCCAGCTCGCCCCAGGCCGCCAGCTCCAGCAACATCAAAGGGTCACGAACACTCTGTTCAATCACGAAATCACTGGCGGCGCACACGCGGGTGAAGTCGGCCCAGCGTTGCGGCGTCCACTCAGAAAGGCCATGATCGTCGTCCAGCGCGGCCACTGCGTCACGAAATGACTGCTCGGCCCGCTGGGCAATTGAAAGGAGAATGGCCGGCAATTCGGCCAGCGTTGGAAGGCTCATGGTCTATCCTTGATCGGCGCGCAAATGGCTTGTAGTTGTGAACGCAAGCACGGCGCTCGATGAAGGACTGTCGAACAAAGGTTATAAATAGCTGAAAATTGATAATTTTTGGCAGGTAACATTAAGCTCATACCTTTTCTTGTTCGCAAAAGATCAACAATAACGATTATGCTCACCAGCCAGACCGAGCCATACGCTCAGTCTTGTGTAGTTTTACTACTCGTATATACATTCGAAAGGCTGAAATGGCCGACGATTTGTAGTAAAACTACAGGACGCCGAAGCAACCTTCGGCCATCCAAGAATTTATGTCGTCTGCCCACAAGGCCAGTCGCAAACTTCAGGCAACCGATTCTGGTAGCCTTTCCGCCCTGGAGCAAGCCATGCAAGACCTCGATCCCGTCGAAACCCAGGAATGGCTGGACGCCCTGGAATCGGTTCTCGACAAAGAAGGCGAAGACCGTGCTCACTACCTGATGACCCGTATGGGCGAACTCGCGACCCGCAGCGGCTCGCAGTTGCCTTACGCCATCACCACGCCATACCGCAACACCATCCCCGTTACCCACGAAGCACGCATGCCTGGCGACCTGTTCATGGAACGCCGCATTCGCTCGCTGGTACGTTGGAACGCCATGGCGATGGTAATGCGCACGAACTTGAAAGATTCGGACCTGGGCGGTCACATCTCCAGCTTCGCTTCCAGCGCAACCCTGTATGACATCGGCTTCAACTACTTCTTCCAGGCCCCGACCGACGAACACGGCGGCGACCTGATCTACTTCCAGGGCCACACCTCGCCAGGCGTCTACGCCCGTGCGTTCATGGAAGGTCGCATCACCGAAGACCAGATGAACAACTTCCGCCAGGAAGTGGACGGTGGCGGCTTGTCGTCCTACCCACACCCTTGGCTGATGCCTGATTTCTGGCAGTTCCCGACCGTTTCCATGGGTCTGGGTCCAATCCAGGCGATCTACCAGGCTCGCTTCATGAAGTACCTGGAAGCCCGTGGCTTCATTCCGGAAGGCAAGCAGAAAGTCTGGTGCTTCCTGGGCGACGGCGAGTGCGACGAGCCGGAATCCCTGGGCGCCATCTCCCTGGCCGGCCGCGAGAAGCTGGACAACCTGATCTTCGTCATCAACTGCAACCTGCAGCGCCTCGACGGCCCGGTTCGCGGCAACGGCAAGATCATCCAGGAACTCGAAGGCGTGTTCCGCGGTGCCCAGTGGAACGTGACCAAAGTCATCTGGGGCCGTTTCTGGGACCCACTGCTGGCCAAGGACGTTGACGGCATCCTGCAACGTCGCATGGACGAAGTCATCGACGGCGAGTACCAGAACTACAAAGCCAAAGACGGCGCGTTCGTACGTGAACACTTCTTCAACACGCCTGAACTCAAGGCGATGGTTGCAGACCTGTCCGACGACGAGATCTGGAAACTCAACCGTGGCGGCCACGACCCGTACAAGGTCTACGCGGCATACCACGAAGCGGTGAACCACAAAGAACAACCGACCGTCATCCTGGCCAAGACCATCAAGGGTTATGGCACGGGTGCTGGCGAAGCGAAGAACACTGCGCACAACACCAAGAAGGTTGATGTTGAAAGCCTGAAGCTGTTCCGCGACCGCTTCGACATCCCGGTCAAGGACGAAGAGCTGGAAGACCTGCCGTTCTTCAAGCCAGAGCCAAACAGCGCCGAAGCCCGCTACCTGAGCGAGCGCCGCACTGCCCTGGGCGGTTTCGTACCCCAGCGCCGCGCCAACAGCTTCGCCGTACCGACTCCGGACCTGAGCACCCTCAAGGCCATCCTGGACGGCTCGGGCGACCGTGAAATCTCCACCACCATGGCCTTCGTGCGGATCCTCGCGCAGTTGGTCAAGGACAAGGACATCGGCCCGCGCATCGTTCCGATCATCCCGGACGAAGCCCGTACCTTCGGTATGGAAGGCATGTTCCGTCAGTTGGGCATCTACTCCTCCGTCGGCCAGCTCTACGAGCCAGTCGATAAAGATCAGGTGATGTTCTACAAAGAAGACAAGAAGGGCCAGATCCTCGAAGAAGGCATCAACGAAGCGGGCGCCATGAGCTCCTTCATCGCTGCCGGTACTTCGTACTCCAGCCACAACCAGCCGATGCTGCCGTTCTACATCTTCTACTCGATGTTCGGCTTCCAGCGCATTGGCGACCTGGCTTGGGCAGCAGGCGACAGCCGTACCCGTGGCTTCCTGATCGGCGGCACCGCCGGCCGCACCACGCTGAACGGCGAAGGCCTGCAACACGAAGACGGTCACAGCCACATCCTGGCTGCCACCATCCCGAACTGCCGCACCTTTGATCCAACCTACGGCTATGAGCTGGCGGTGATCATCCAGGACGGCATGAAGAAGATGACCGAAGAGCAGCAGGACGTTTTCTACTACATCACCGTGATGAACGAGTCCTACCAGCAGCCAGCCATGCCGGCCGGTGTCGAGGAAGGCATCATCAAGGGCATGTACCTGCTCGAAGAAGACACCAAGGAAGCAGCGCACCACGTGCAACTGATGGGCTCCGGCACCATCCTGCGCGAAGTGCGTGAAGCGGCGAAGATCCTGCGTGACGAGTTCAACGTCGGCGCCGACGTATGGAGCGTTACCAGCTTCAACGAACTGCGTCGCGACGGCCTGGCCGTAGAGCGCAGCAACCGCCTGCACCCTGGCCAGAAGCCAGCGAAGAGCTACGTCGAAGAGTGCCTGGCCGGCCGTAAGGGTCCAGTCATTGCCTCTACCGACTACATGAAACTGTTTGCTGAACAAATTCGCCAGTGGGTCCCGTCCAAGGAATTCAAAGTCCTGGGCACCGACGGTTTCGGCCGCAGTGACAGCCGCAAGAAGCTGCGTCACTTCTTCGAAGTCGACCGTCACTTCGTGGTGTTGGCAGCCCTGGAAGCCTTGGCTGACCGTGGTGAGATCGAACCAAAGGTAGTGGCTGACGCTATCGTCAAGTTCGGGATCAACCCGGAAAAACGCAACCCACTGGACTGCTGAGGAGATTTTTTGTGAGCGAACTCATTCGCGTACCTGACATCGGCAGCGGTGAAGGTGAAGTAATCGAGCTGTTTGTGAAGGTCGGCGACAAAGTCGAAGCCGACCAGAGCATCCTGACCCTGGAATCGGACAAGGCGAGCATGGAAATCCCTGCTCCCAAGGCCGGCGTGGTCAAGAGCCTGAAAGTGAAGCTGGGCGACCGCCTGAAAGAAGGCGACGAACTGCTGGAACTGGAAATCGAAGGTGCCGCTGATGCGGCCCCTGCGGCTGCCCCGGCTGCCGCTGCTGCACCCGCACCTGCCGCTGAAAAGCCTGCCGCTGCTGCCGAGGCCCCAGCGGCACCGGCTGCTGCACCGGCCGCTGCCTCTGTTCAGGACATTCATGTTCCGGACATCGGCTCGTCGGGCAAGGCAAAGATCATCGAGTTGCTGGTCAAGGTCGGCGACACCGTCGAAGCCGACCAGTCGCTGATCACCCTGGAGTCCGACAAGGCCTCCATGGAAATCCCTTCGCCGGCTGCCGGCGTGGTGGAAAGCATCGCAGTCAAGCTGGAAGACGAAGTCGGTACCGGTGACTTCATCCTCAAGCTGAAAGTACAAGGCGCCGCACCGGCTGCCGCTCCAGCACCTGCCGCTGCTCCGGCTGCTGCAAAAGCTGAAGCTGCACCGGCCGCCGCCCCTGCACCTGCTGCAAAAGCCGAGGCCGCACCGGCCCCTGCTGTTGCCGCACCTGCGCCAAGCGGCGCCAAGGTTCACGCCGGCCCGGCGGTACGCCAACTGGCCCGTGAATTCGGCGTCGAGCTGAACGCCGTATCGGCCACTGGCCCACACGGCCGTGTGCTGAAGGAAGACGTGCAGGTTTACGTCAAGGCCATGATGCAGAAAGCCAAGGAAGCTCCGGCTGCCGGCGCTGCTACCGGCGGCGCAGGCATTCCACCGATTCCGGTCGTGGACTTCAGCCGCTTCGGCGAGACCGAAGAAGTGCCGATGACCCGCCTGATGCAAATCGGCGCGTCGAGCCTGCACCGCAGCTGGCTGAACATCCCGCACGTGACTCAGTTCGACCAGGCCGACATCACCGACCTGGAAGCTTTCCGCGTTGCGCAGAAAGCCGTGGCCGAGAAGGCTGGCGTGAAACTGACCGTGCTGCCACTGCTGCTCAAGGCCTGTGCACACCTGCTCAAGGAACTGCCGGACTTCAACAGCTCGCTGGCGCCAAGCGGCAAGGCGATCATTCGCAAGAAATACGTGAACGTCGGCTTCGCGGTAGACACTCCTGACGGCCTGCTGGTACCGGTCATCAAGAACGTCGACCAGAAGAGCCTGCTGCAACTCGCTGCTGAAGCGGCTGCGCTGGCTGCCAAGGCCCGCGACAAGAAGCTGACCGCAGACGACATGCAAGGCGCCTGCTTCACCATCTCCAGCCTCGGTCACATTGGCGGCACTGGCTTCACGCCAATCGTCAACGCGCCGGAAGTGGCGATCCTGGGTGTTTCCAAGGCCACCATCCAGCCAGTCTGGGACGGTAAAGCGTTCCAGCCGAAGCTGATGCTGCCACTGTCGCTGTCCTACGATCACCGTGTGATCAACGGCGCGGCCGCTGCACGCTTTACCCAGCGTCTGAGCCAGCTGTTGAATGACATCCGTACTATCTTGCTGTAAGTCTCCACGGGCCTCCCCTTTACCGGGGAGGCCTGGTTGCACCGATTTCCGAGCGCCACGCTCGTACCTCAACCCCGTCAATTTGGCGGGGCTTTTTTTGCTTTTTTGTACAGACAGAACAGGGTTGTACACCTTCTGTCAGCGCGCCTACAGAAATCAGCCGTCCGGCCGATAACCCACTTATAGCACTTAGCCTTCATCCTCTCTTGTCAGTCTGTGCTGCATGATGCAACCTTGCCACAGGCAATAGAAAAGAGGGCGTGAGCCCGGCGCCGTGCGCGTTATTTGAAGTGAGTTCCCCCCATGAAAAGCCAACCCGATGTCGCCCGTATGGCGGCCGAGGTAGTGACGCAGTTACCGGTGCCTTCGCGCCTCGGTATGCTGCGTTTCGAGCGGCTTAATGAGGCTAGCTGGACCCTCCTGTACCTCGACCCCAATTGCGAGCGCCAATTCGGCCTGCCGGCGGTAGAGTTGTGCGCCCTGCTCGGCACGCCCTATGCCAGCCTGATGGAACCCCAGGCCCGCTATCAACTGCACGACACCATCCAGCAGCAACTGACCCAGAGCCCTCACTACCTGGTGCGCTACACCCTGCACACCAACGACGGCCCCCTGAGCCTGCTGGAAATGGGCGAGGCCTACAAACAACACAATCGTCACCTGCTGCGCGGCTACCTGATGGTGGTCGATGGCCTGTTCAGCGAACTGCCCTTGCTCCTCCCGACCGAAGACCTGGAAAGCCAGAACAGCCGCCTGCAAATCGCCCTGGAGCTCAACCAACGCGCCCAGCAGGAGCAACTGCAGCATCTGGAACGCGTGCGCGCCCAACAGGAGCTGATCCTGCTACTGGCGCGCCAGCGCTACACCGCCAACAATTCGTTGCAGGAAGCCGCCGAGCTGATCACGCGCAGCGCCTGCGATATCTACCAGATCGACTGCGCCAGCATCTGGAACCTCGAAGGCCAGCGCCTGGCGCCCATCTCGGCTTACCACCGCGACGACCAACAGCACCATCTGCCCGAGCCCATCGATGCCAGTTGCTTCCCGGATTATCTGGAAGCCTTGCACAGCAGCCGCGCCATCGACGCCGCCAACGCCATGCGCGACCCGCGCACCCGCGAGATGGCCGAGAACCTGCGCCATAGAGACATCCACGCCATGCTCGATGCGAGCATCCGCGTCGACGGCCAGGTGGTCGGCGTATTGTGCCTGGAGCAGTGCGGCAGCCCGCGTGACTGGCAGGCTGACGAAATCGCCTTCGCCGGCGAGCTCGCGGACCAGTTTGCGCAAGTGATCAACAACCACAACCGCCGCACCGCCACCAGCGCCCTGCACCTGTTCCAGCGGGCCGTGGAGCAAAGTGCCAACGCCTTTCTGCTGGTCAACTGCGACGGCGTGGTGGAGTACGTCAACCCGAGCTTTACCGCGATCACCCAGTACAGCGCCGAAGAAGTCCACGGCCACCGCCTGGCGCAACTGCCCGCGCTGGAAAACCTCAGCGAATTGCTGTTCGACGCGCCGTCGAGCCTGGCCAAGAGCAACAGCTGGCAGGGCGAATTCAAGAGCCGGCGCAAGAACCTCGAACCCTACTGGGGCCAGTTATCGATTTCCAAGGTGTATGGCGATAACCGTGAGCTGACGCACTACATCGGCATCTACGAAGACATCACCCAGACCAAGCTGGCCCAGCAGCGCATCGAGCGCCTGGCGTACACCGACAACCTGACCAACCTGGGCAACCGCCCGGCGTTTATCCGCAACCTCGACGAACGCTTTGCCCGCGACAGCGACAGCCCGATCAGCCTGCTGCTGGTAGACATCGACAACTTCAAGCGCATCAACGACAGCCTCGGCCACCAGACCGGCGACAAGCTGCTGATCAGCCTGGCCCGACGCCTGCGCAACAGCCTGAGTGCCGGCGGCAGCCTGGCGCGCTTTGCCAGTAACGAGTTCGCGGTGCTGCTCGACGACACCGACCTGGAGAGCGGCCAGCAGGTTGCCAGCCAACTGTTGGCGACCCTCGATAAACCCATGTTCGTCGACAACCAATTGATCAGCGTCACCGGCTCCGTAGGCCTGGCCTGCGCGCCGCTGCATGGCCGCGACCCGCAGACCCTGATGCGCAACGCCGGCCTGGCCCTGCACAAGGCCAAGGCCAACGGCAAACACCAGGTGCAGGTGTTTACCGAAGCGCTGAACGCCGAGGCCAGCTACAAGCTGTTCGTGGAAAACAACCTGCGCCGCGCCCTGACCCAGAATGAATTGGATGTGTTCTACCAACCCAAGCTGTGCCTGCGCAGCGGCCGCTTGCTGGGCATGGAAGCGCTGCTGCGCTGGAACCACCCGGAAAAGGGCATGATCCGCCCCGATCAGTTCATCAGCGTGGCGGAAGAGACCGGGCTGATCATCCCCATCGGCAAATGGATCGCCCGCCAGGCCTGCCGCATGAGCAAGCAACTGAGCGCCGCCGGCATGGGCAACCTGCAGGTGGCGATCAACCTGTCACCCAAGCAGTTCTCCGACCCGGACCTGGTGGCGTCGATTGCCACCATCCTCAAGGAAGAAGAGCTGCCGGCCAATCTGCTGGAGCTGGAGCTGACCGAAGGCCTGCTGCTGGAAGCCACCGAAGACACGCGCCTGCAACTGGACCAGTTGAAGAGTTTCGGCCTGACCCTGGCCATGGACGATTTCGGCACCGGTTACTCATCGCTGAGCTACTTGAAAAAATTCCCCATCGACATCATCAAGATTGATCGCAGCTTTATCCACGAAATCCCGGACAACCAGGACGACATGGAAATCACCTCCGCCGTGATCGCCATGGCTCACAACCTCAAGCTCAAGGTCGTGGCCGAAGGCATCGAGACCGCCGAGCAACTGGCGTTCCTGCGCCGCCATCGCTGCGACGTTGGCCAGGGCTACCTGTTCGACCGGCCCATCCCCGGCGCAGAGCTGCTTGAGATGCTCAAACGCTACCCGCGCGGGCCAATCGCCTGACAGCGCGGTAACACTCGGGCACACTGGCTGTCTGAATTCTTACCTTACTCAATCTGACTGAGAGGACTGATCATGGTCTTGCGCTCGGAAATCCTGGTGAACAAAAACGTGCTGCCTACTCAAGAACAAGCGTTGCCTGGTCGTGAAACCCCGATGAACTTGCCGGAGACGCACTTCGTCAACGGCAACCCGCTGCTGGGCCCATTCATGGACGACGTCGGCTTCGCGATCTTCGGCCTGGGTTGCTTCTGGGGCGCGGAGCGCAAGTTCTGGCAGCGCGATGGCGTGGTCAGCACGGTGGTCGGTTACGCGGGCGGCTTTACGCCGAACCCGACCTACGAAGAAGTCTGCTCGGGCCTGACCGGCCACAGCGAAGTGGTGCTGGTGGTGTATGACCAGGCCAAAGTGAAATACGAAGACCTGTTGAAGATGTTCTGGGAATTGCACAACCCGACCCAGGGCATGCGCCAGGGTAACGACATCGGCAGCCAGTATCGGTCGGTGATCTATGCGACCACGCCGGAGCAATTGGCGGCGGCAAAGGCCAGCGCCGAGGCTTATCAGCAAGAGCTGACCAAGGCCGGCCTGGGTGATATCACCACGGAAATCGAGGAGGCGCCGACCGTGTTCTTCGCCGAGGCGTATCACCAGCAGTACCTGGCCAAGAATCCCCAGGGTTACTGCGGGATCGGCGGCACTGGCGTGACTTGCCCGATCTAAGATCAACATGAATCAAAATGTGGGAGGGGGCTCGCCCCCGATGGCGGAGTATCAGTCAGTACATCTGTAGCTGACCCACCGCTATCGGGGGCAAGCCCCCTCCCACATTGGTTTAGCGCCAGACTTGGTTACTCGGCAATAAGCCAATCCATCTGCCACCCACCCTGGGTCTGGCCAAGTTTCTTGGACAGCCATGGCAGTAGTTCGCGCAACTCTTCTTCCAAGCCCCACGGCGGGTTGGCAATCGCCAGGCCCGAACCCGTCAGGGTGTTGGGCGTGTCCAGCGGATGCACCAGCAACTCCACACGCAGCAGCTTCGGCGCGCCGGTGCCGGCCAGGTCCTGGTAGAAGCGGCGCAACATGCGCTGATCTTTCACCGGGTACCAGATCGCCGCGACGGTCTGGCGCATGCGGCTGACGGCTTCCTTGAGGGAAGCGGCGCAACGTTGCATCTCGTCGAGTTTTTCAAACGGCGGGTCAATCAGCATCAGCGCGCGTTTTTCCGGCACGGGCAGCAAGGCGCGCGGTACATGCCAGCCTTCGCCCAAGTGCACTTTGACCCGGCGATCACCTTTCATGTTGTCCTTGAGCAGCACGCCATCTTCCGGGTGCTTTTCATTGAGCAGCACGCGGTCCTGTGGGCGCGTCAGGCGCCGTGCCAGTTCCGGCGAGCCTGGGTAGTAGCGCAACTGACCGTCCGGGTTCATCTCGTGCAGCACGCGCATGTAATCGGCTGTCAGCGGCGGCAGATCGCTTTCGCCCCACAGGCGCGCGATGCCTTCCAGGTACTCACCGGTGCGGTTGGCCTGATCGCCTTGCAAATCGTACAGACCAATCCCGGCGTGGGTGTCGAGGTAGGCGAACGGCTGCTCCTTGCGCGACATCAGGGCGATGAGGCGGGTCAAGGTCAGGTGTTTGAAGACATCGGCGTGGTTGCCGGCGTGAAAGGCGTGACGATAATTCATGGTTGCTCCTGCGCAGGGGGCGAAGTTTACCTTCTACGAGGGCAAAGGTGCAGGGCGGCGTGCCGGGCGGTGCTTATGCCCTAAAGCCAGGACGCGGGCTGAAAAAAATCTAATGGCTGGCCCAGGGCGGATTTATTGTGGCGATCCACTATCCAGGGAGGTCAATAACAATCATGAAAGACGCCACCATCGCACTGCACCACGCCTTCAAGTCGGATCCGACCACCAAGGCCGTCGCCGTGCCGATCTACCAGAACGTCGCATTCGAATTCGATAACGCCCAGCACGGTGCCGACCTGTTCAATCTGGACGTGCCCGGCAATATCTACACACGCATCATGAACCCCACCAATGATGTGCTGGAGCAACGCATCGCCGCCCTCGAAGGGGGTATCGCGGCCCTGGTCGTGTCGGCAGGCAGCGCGGCCATTCACTACGCGATCCAGACCCTCACCCGCGCCGGCGACAACATCGTCACCACCCCGCAGCTCTACGGCGGCACCTACACGCTGTTCGCCCATTTGCTGCCGAGCTTCGGCGTCGACGTACGTTTCGCCCGCGACGACAGTGCCGCTGCCATCGCAGAACTGATCGATGACAACACCAAGCTGGTGTATTGCGAAAGCATCGGCAACCCGGCGGGCAATATCATCGACATCGAAGCCCTGGCGGACGTCGCACATGCCCGTGGTGTACCGCTGATGGTGGATAACACCGTGGCAACGCCCATCCTGTGCAAGCCGATCCAGTTCGGCGCCGACATCGTTGTGCACTCGCTGACCAAATACATCGGCGGCCACGGCAACTCCCTGGGCGGTGCGATCGTTGACAGCGGCACCTTCCCCTGGACCCAATACCCGGAAAAATTCCCCGGCCTCAACCAGCCCGAGCCGGCTTACCACGGCGTGGTCTACACCGAAAAATTCGGCCCCGCCGCCTTCATCGCCCGCGCCCGCACTGTGCCGTTGCGTAACACCGGCGCAGCCCTGGCGCCCATGAACGCCTTCCTGCTGCTGCAAGGCTTGGAAACCCTGGCCCTGCGCATGGAGCGTCATACGGAAAACGCCCTCAAGGTCGCGCAGTTCCTGCAAGGCCATGCCGATGTGGAATGGGTCAGCTATGCGGGCCTGCCGGACCACCCCCATCACGCATTGGCGCACAAATATCTGCAAGGTAAACCCTCGGCGATCCTGTCCTTCGGCCTGAAGGGCGGGTACGCAGCAGGTGTACGCTTCTACGATGCGCTGCAAATCTTCAAGCGCCTGGTGAATATCGGTGACGCCAAGTCCCTAGCCTGCCACCCCGCGTCCACCACCCATCGACAGATGAACGAACAGGAACAGGCCAAGGCTGGTGTGAAGCCGGAGATGATTCGCCTGTCAGTGGGCATCGAAGCGATTGAAGACTTGATCGACGACCTGCAACAGGCGCTGGGCTCAACTCAACTCTAAGGCCAGGTAATCGGTGAGCGCCTCATGGCTGATATCCGGCCGACGGGCACAGTAGGCGACCTTGTGCTGCAAGGTCGCCGGTGTGAACGCGGTGTACAGGTCGGGGCGCTGCTCTTGCAGCCATTGCAGCAGGTTGTCGATCAGGGTTTGCGGTGATTGCCCTGCCAAGTGCGCCTGCAGCGCTGCTGGGACTCGCCACCAAGGGCTGGCCTTGGCCTCGGTCGCTGGCCCCGTTGCAACCGTGAGCGGTTGGCCATTGATCAGGTACCGCTGAAAAACCGGCAACACGCTTGCGGCCTCATCACCCAAGCCCTGCAACATCGGCAGAAGCTGGGTGCCATCCCAGAATCGCAAAAACACCTCCTGGCCGTCCGGCAGGTAGACCTTGGTCAAGCTTTGCAGGTGCGCGAGCACGGGTTCCAGCGAACTGGACGACACCGCCAGCCAACCCCAATCCAGGGCTTCAGTGGTTGCCACCCATTCGAGGAATGCACTGTCAGGCGAGACAATGCCTACGTAAGGCATGACCTCCTCCCATTCTGCGTAAGCCGTGCCAGCCCAGATGGGTTGGGGCAGCATTCCAGCTGCGGTGGCTCGCCAGGCGGCAAGCGGCTTGGCGTCGCTGGCAGCGCCCAACACCACGAAGAGCTGCTCATTCGCAAGCAAAGGAGCCTGTGCCAGCCAGGCGCTGGGAGCCAACCGTTCAGACATGGGGATAAATTCCTTTTAAGGCTGAGTTGAATGGGTGACAGCGCACTGCCCGTTCCTGCAACGCTCACATTCCTCACAAAAGGGCGCACTACGTTTCAAGCTGGCCACCTGCACCAGGCTAAGCGGCGCGGGGATTATCGCCAGCAGTTTTTCCTGAATCCCCGGCATCAACGGTGCCGCCGCCGGAGCAGGCCCGCCGCCAAGCTGGATCGGCACGCTGCTGAAAATCCCGCCCGCCGAAAGGGTGATCGATTGCCCGCCCGCCTGAATCGTCACGCTCGCCCCGGCGTCAATCACAACGCTTTGCCCTGCGCCGATCTGAATGGTCTGCCCGGCGCGCATCTGCTGCGAACCACCAACGACCAAGTGATCATCCTGCTTGAGTTCGATCAGGCGGTTGCCGTGGGTAATGCGCTGCTCTTCACCTTGCAGTTCATGGTGCGACTCGCCCCCCACCCTGATGCGACGCTGATTGTCGACCTCCACCCGCTGGTCATGCAGCACATGCTGGGTAAAATCCCGCTGGGCGCGCAGGTAGATTTCCTCGGCGCCCTTGCGGTCTTCGATGCGCAGCTCGCTGTAACCACCGCCGCCGGGGCTGCTCTGGCTACGGAAGACACTGCGGGTCCTGTCTGCGGGCAGGTCGAGGGGCACCGCCGTCGCCGCGTTGGGCAGGCAACCCATCACCAGCGGCATGTCCATATCACCATTGACGAACCCCACCAGCACTTCCATACCCACTCGCGGAATAAGTACCGCACCATAGCGGTCATGGGCCCAACCGCTGGCCACCCGCAGCCAGCAGCTGGAATGGTCGTTGTGCTCCCCGAGTCGATCCCAGGCCAGTTGCACCTTGACCCGCCCGTATTCGTCACAATGAATTTCACTGTCGACGGGGCCAGTCACCACAGCGTTTTGATAACCCGCCAATGTCGGCCGCGGTTGCTCGGGCAAGGGCGGGCGAAAGATCACGTCCCACGGTGAGGCAACAAACTCATTGCGATAACCCTGACGAAAATCGCCACCGGCAACCTCGGTCACAGCCTCCTCCAGCACCTGGGGTTGTTTACCTTCGTGGGTAACGTGCGTCACCAGCCACAAGTCATTCCATGCGTCACGCGGGTGACCGGTCAACGTGAGGAAATGGCCGCAGACCAATGCGGGATCATCACCGCTGCCACGGGCAATTCGATAGTCGCTACGGTGCCGCTCCAACACCCGTTGCGCGAGGTATTTACCGTGGGGCCGATCAGAAAAGTGACCGGGGTACCCCTGCTCTTCAAGCCGTGGCGACTGTGCGCCGGCAACGCCACTCTCCAACACCAGGTTCGGCTTACGGAAATCGTAGTCGCGCAGGTTGACCGCCGTGGTGCGGGTTGCCAGTTGCACCACAAAGCGCTTGATCGCAGGCGTATCCGCCACCATCCCGGAACCTGGCTGATAGGGCGTCGGCTGGTCTGGCTGGGCGAACACGGTCTGGTCATCGCCAAACACCAGCAGATGCCGTTCGGGCGAGTGCCGGAAGTGATAGTGAATACCCTGCTCGGCACATAGCCGCTGAATGAAGGCCAGGTCGCTTTCACCGAATTGCACGCAATACTCGCGCTCGGGGTAATCGCCACTCAGGTGAAACTCGAATTGGTCGGCATGGCCCCCCTGCTCCGCCAGCACCAGCGCAACGATCTGCGGCACTGTCTTGTGCTGGAATATGCGCTGGTGACTGCTGTGCTGCAGATACGCAAGCTGCGGCACGAGCTGGATCTGATAACGCGTCAGGCGCCGCCCGGAATCGCCCTGCGCCACCCGATAGACCAGGCCATGAATGCCATGCCCCTGGTCGTCGAAACCGAGATAGACCTGGCGATGCAGCAGGCTCTCCAAATCGAGGTCGGGCTGCTCACTGACCAGCTCCAGGTCAAAACAATAGGGCTGGCTGACGGCTTCGGCGCCGTGAAACTCAAATACCTTGAGTTCACTCGGTTCCCCGTCAAGGGTCAGGGTAAAGGCACATTGATTGGCAGGAGCGAACATCCGGTGTTTCTCTGCGAGGGTTAGGCGGTGGATTCTGCACCACTGCCTTGCCCTGCAGAGCGCGCGTCCGATAAATCAGTAAAGCCCTACACATGGGCGTATGAATCGCCCTCAACCCGTGAAAAAACACGCACAAAAAAAGGCCCGCCATCCGTAGGACGCGGGCCTTTTTTCAACTCATCGGACGCTCAGCGCCAGACGAATTACTTGTTGAGGTTGTAGTCTTTTTCCGCTGCATCAAAACGCTCAACCATACCGGCAGTCGGTGCGCCCATTTTGCTCACGAAGTAGATCGCGAGGCTGGCGAAGATGAAGCCTGGGATGATTTCGTACAGGCCCAACAGTTCGAAGTGCTTCCACACGATCACGGTGATCGCGCCGACCAGGATACCGGCCAGTGCGCCGTTGCGTGTCATGTCTTTCCAGATCACCGAGATCAGGACCACAGGACCGAATGCGGCACCGAAACCAGCCCAGGCGTAGCTCACCAGACCCAGTACACGGTTTTCCGGGTTGGCGGCCATGGCGATGGCGATCAGGGCAACCACCAGCACCATCAGGCGACCGATCCATACCAGTTCGAGCTGGGAGGCGTTCTTGCGCAGGAACGCTTTGTAGAAGTCTTCGGTCAGGGCGCTGGAGCACACCAGCAACTGGCAGCTCAAGGTACTCATTACAGCCGCCAGGATCGCCGACAGCAAGACACCGGCAACCCACGGGTTGAACAGGATTTTGGCCAGCTCGATAAACACACGCTCAGGGTTTTCGGTCACGGGACCTGCCACTTCCGGGTGCGCCGAGAAGTAGGCAATACCGAAGAAGCCCACGGCCACAGTACCGGCCAGGCACAGGATCATCCAGGTCATGGAGATACGACGCGCCTTGGCGATCGACTTGACCGAATCCGCCGCCATGAAGCGCGCGAGGATGTGCGGCTGGCCGAAGTAGCCCAGGCCCCAGCCCATCAGCGAGATTACGCCGATGAAGGTGGTGTTTTTCAGCATGTCGAAACTGGTTGGGTCCTTGGCT
Organism: Pseudomonas sp. SR18; assembly: GCF_023701505.1. Taxonomy (NCBI): domain Bacteria; kingdom Pseudomonadati; phylum Pseudomonadota; class Gammaproteobacteria; order Pseudomonadales; family Pseudomonadaceae; genus Pseudomonas; species Pseudomonas sp. SR18. Next base: position 74,514 of record NZ_JAMQAU010000012.1, read on the forward strand.
TCAATCGCCAGGAACGTGGTGTCAACACCGCCGGTGGCCAGCAGCACGATGATGGGCGTCAGGATCAACGCGAAGATCATCAGCGTGGCTTGCACGGTATCGGTCCAGCTCACTGCCAGGAAACCACCGATGAAGGTGTAGGCAATTGTCGCCGCAGCACCGGCCCACAGCGCCGTCTCGTAGGACATGCCGAAGGTGCTTTCGAACAGACGGGCACCGGCCACGATGCCGGATGCGCAGTAGATGGTGAAGAACACCAGGATCACGACCGCAGAGATGATGCGCAGCAGGCCGCTTTTATCTTCGAAACGGCTGGAGAAGTAATCCGGCAGCGTCAGGGCGTCACCGTTGTGCTCGGTCTGTACCCGCAGGCGACCGGCCACGAACAACCAGTTGAGGTAAGCACCGACGATCAGGCCGATGGCGATCCAGCTTTCCGACAGACCGGACATGTAGATCGCGCCCGGCAGGCCCATCAACAACCAGCCGCTCATGTCGGAAGCACCGGCGGACAAGGCTGTCACCACGCTACCGAGGCTGCGACCGCCCAGGATGTAATCGGAAAGGTTGTTGGTGGAGCGATAGGCCATCAGGCCGATCAGCACCATTGCTGCGATGTAGATCACGAACGTGATCAAGGTTGGATTACTAACGCTCATATGAGTGACGCCCTGGCTTTGTTTTTATGTAGCAGCGGTCTGACAGACGCTACCCACTGTATAGCTGGGTAAACGAACCTGTGTGCCGCGCATTTATGACTGACGTTTCCCCAGGAAAGCCGTCAGCCGATGAACCTCGTTTTACCGACGGTTGCACCTTGGTCGCGAATGCTATTCAACAAAGCAAATAAGGTGCAACCAGTTTCTTTCGAATAAGTTGCACCCAGATATGAAATCGACAAAACGCCCTGTTTTTGCTCCTTTTCGGAGCAAGAACAGCCGAAGTCAGAAGCAAATGCACCAAGACAAAGCAGATTCAGTTGTCGCCAAATTTATTTCGGATGAACGTCGAGAATTTCATGGATAAAAAAGGTTGCACCCGGTTGCACCTCTTGATGCGCAAAGCTAATCTTGCCCCCAGCTGATGCCACTCGGTAGTGGCACCCATGAGGATAAGAAAATGGCGACGACCACCCTTGGGGTCAAACTCGACGACCCGACCCGCGAACGCCTGAAGGCTGCCGCGACCTCCATTGATCGCACGCCGCACTGGCTGATCAAGCAGGCGATTTTCAATTACCTGGAGAAACTGGAGGGTGGTGCAACCCTGACCGAACTCAATGGCTTGAGCAGCAAGGACGCCGATGATGCAGGCGAGGTCCAGGCAGACCACGCGCACCAATGCTTCCTTGAGTTCGCCGAGAGCATCCTGCCGCAGTCCGTACTGCGCGCCTCGATCACCGCCGCTTACCGTCGCCCTGAGCCGGAAGTGGTACCGATGCTGATCGAACAGGCCCGTCTGCCGGCCCCGATGGCCGAAGCTACCAATAAGCTGGCCGCCTCCATTGCAGAGAAACTGCGCAATCAAAAGAGTGCCGGCGGCCGTGCCGGTATTGTTCAGGGCCTGCTGCAAGAATTCTCGCTGTCGTCCCAGGAAGGCGTGGCGCTGATGTGCCTGGCCGAAGCGCTGCTGCGCATCCCGGACAAAGGCACCCGTGACGCGCTGATCCGCGACAAGATCAGCACCGGCAACTGGCACCCGCACCTGGGCAACAGCCCGTCGCTGTTCGTCAACGCCGCCACCTGGGGCCTGCTGCTGACCGGTAAACTGGTCGCCACCCATAACGAAGCGGGCTTGACCTCGTCCCTGAGCCGCATCATCGGCAAGAGCGGCGAGCCGATGATCCGCAAGGGCGTCGACATGGCCATGCGCCTGATGGGCGAGCAGTTCGTCACCGGCGAGACCATCGCCGAAGCCCTGGCCAACGCGAGCAAGTTCGAAGCCAAAGGTTTCCGCTATTCCTACGACATGCTCGGTGAAGCCGCACTCACCGAACACGATGCCCAGAAATACCTGGCGTCGTACGAACAAGCCATTCACTCCATCGGCAAAGCCTCTCACGGTCGTGGGATTTATGAAGGCCCGGGCATTTCCATCAAGCTGTCGGCACTGCACCCGCGTTACAGCCGGGCGCAGTACGAGCGTGTAATGGACGAGTTGTACCCGCGCCTGCTGTCCCTGACCCTGCTGGCCAAGCAATACGACATCGGCCTGAACATCGACGCCGAAGAAGCCGACCGCCTGGAGCTGTCCCTGGACCTGCTGGAGCGCCTGTGCTTCGAGCCGCAACTGACCGGCTGGAACGGCATCGGTTTCGTGATCCAGGCCTACCAGAAACGTTGCCCGTATGTGATCGACTACGTCATCGACCTGGCGCGCCGCAGCCGCCATCGCCTGATGATCCGCCTGGTAAAAGGTGCGTACTGGGACAGCGAAATCAAGCGCGCCCAGGTCGAAGGCCTGGAAGGCTACCCGGTCTACACCCGCAAGGTTTACACCGACGTTTCCTACATTGCCTGCGCACGCAAACTGCTGTCGGTGCCGGAAGTCATCTACCCGCAGTTCGCCACGCACAACGCCCATACCCTGTCGGCCATCTACCATATCGCCGGCCAGAACTATTACCCCGGCCAGTACGAGTTCCAATGCCTGCACGGCATGGGTGAGCCGTTGTACGAACAGGTTGTAGGCAAGGTATCCGAAGGCAAGTTGAACCGTCCGTGCCGCGTGTACGCACCGGTCGGCACCCACGAAACACTCCTGGCTTATCTGGTTCGACGCCTGCTGGAAAACGGCGCCAACACCTCGTTCGTCAATCGCATCGCCGACCAGTCCATCTCCATTCAGGAGCTGGTGGCCGACCCAGTGGCCTGCATCGAGCAAATGGCTACGCAGGAAGGCGGCTTCGGCTTGCCGCACCCGCGTATCCCCTTGCCGCGTGACCTTTACGGCAGCGACCGCGCCAACTCGGCGGGTATCGACCTGGCCAACGAACACCGCCTGGCGTCGCTGTCCTGCGCCTTGCTGGCGACCGCACACAACAACTGGAAAGCTGCGCCGATGCTGGGTTGCGCCTCCAGCGACCAGCCGTCTGCGCCGGTATTGAACCCGTCTGACCTGCGAGATGTGGTCGGCCAGGTTCAAGAAGCCACGGTCGAAGACGTCGACAACGCGATTCAATGCGCCATCAACGCAGGCCCGATCTGGCAGGCTACTCCGCCCGCCGAACGCGCTGCGATCCTGGAACGCGCCGCTGACCTGATGGAGGGCGAGATCCAGCCGCTGATGGGCCTGCTGGCTCGCGAAGCTGGCAAGACCTTCGCCAACGCCATTGCCGAAGTGCGTGAAGCCGTGGACTTCCTGCGTTACTACGCCGTACAGGCCCGTAACGACTTCACCAATGATGCCCACCGCCCACTGGGCCCGGTGGTCTGCATCAGCCCATGGAACTTCCCGCTGGCAATTTTCAGTGGCCAAGTTGCCGCCGCATTGGCCGCCGGCAACCCGGTACTGGCCAAGCCTGCCGAGCAAACCCCGCTGGTCGCTGCACAAGCCGTGCGCATCCTGCTGGAAGCCGGTATTCCGGAAGGCGTGCTGCAACTGCTGCCGGGCCAGGGCGAAAGCGTGGGTGCCCGCCTGGTGGGTGATGATCGCGTCAAAGGCGTGATGTTCACCGGCTCCACCGAAGTGGCGCGCCTGCTGCAACGCAATGTCGCCGGTCGTCTGGATGCCCAGGGTCGTCCGATCCCGCTGATCGCCGAAACCGGTGGCCAGAACGCGATGATCGTGGATTCTTCGGCGCTGACCGAGCAGGTGGTTATCGACGTAGTCTCTTCGGCCTTCGACAGTGCCGGCCAGCGTTGCTCGGCCCTGCGTGTACTGTGCCTGCAGGAAGATTCGGCAGACCGCGTCATCGAAATGCTCAAGGGCGCCATGGCTGAATGCCGCCTCGGCAACCCGGAACGCCTGTCGGTAGACATTGGCCCGGTGATCGACGCCGAAGCCAAAGCCGGCATCGAGAAACACATCCAGGCCATGCGCGACAAAGGCCGCAATGTGTACCAAGTGGCGATTGCCGATGGTGAAGAGGTCAAGCGCGGCACCTTCGTGATGCCAACCCTGATCGAGCTGGAAAGCTTCGACGAACTGCAACGCGAGATCTTCGGCCCGGTGCTGCACGTGGTGCGGTACAAGCGTAAAGAGATCGACCAACTGATCGGCCAGATCAACGCATCCGGTTACGGCCTGACCCTGGGCGTGCACACCCGTATCGACGAGACCATCGCCAAGGTGATCGACAACGTCAATGCCGGTAACGTCTACGTGAACCGTAACATCGTGGGTGCCGTGGTCGGCGTGCAACCGTTCGGCGGCGAAGGCTTGTCGGGTACCGGCCCGAAAGCCGGTGGCCCGCTGTACCTGTACCGCCTGCTGTCGACTCGTCCTACCGATGCGATCGAGCAATCCTTCATACGTGGCGACAAGTTGGCTGCACCGGATGTACGTCTGCGCGACGCCATGAGCCAACCGCTGACCGCCCTGAAAGCCTGGGCTGACAGCCAGTCGTTCAGCGAGCTGAGTGCCCTGTGCAGCCAGTTCGCCGCGCAGTCCCAGAGCGGTATCACCCGCCAACTGGCCGGCCCGACCGGCGAGCGCAACAGCTACGCCATCCTGCCCCGCGAGCACGTGTTGTGCCTGGCGGACGTGGAAGGCGATCTGTTGACGCAACTGGCGGCAGTGCTGGCGGTGGGTGGTTCTGCGGTATGGCCGGAAACTGACCTGACCAAGGCCTTGTTCCCACGCCTGCCTAAGGATATTCAGGCGAAGATCAAGCGCGTGGCTGACTGGACCAAGGACGAGGTGGTGTTTGACGCGGTCCTGCATCACGGTGATTCCGACCAACTGCGTGCGGTGTGCCAGCAAGTGGCACAGCGTGGTGGGGCGATTGTCGGCGTACACGGTTTGTCGCAGGGCGAAACGGCGATCGCGCTGGAGCGCCTGGTGATCGAGCGGGCGTTGAGCGTCAACACCGCTGCGGCGGGCGGCAACGCCAGCCTGATGACCATCGGCTAACTAATGTGGGAGGGGGCTTGCCCCCGATTGCAGTGGATCAGCCAACCTATCTCTGGCTGACACACCGCAATCGGGGGCAAGCCCCCTCCCACATTCTGGTCCTCCATCACCCAGATCAATCTTGCTATCCACCCTCCATTCGCACACTTAGACTCAGGCCAATTCCTCCAAAGGTAAGCCGCCATGTCCGAGACGCTGCTCAGTTCCCGCAATCTGGCTTTCGAGCTGTACGAAGTCCTCGATGCCGAGGGCCTGACCCAGCGCGAGCGGTTTGCCGAGCACAACCGCGAAACCTTCGATGCGGCCATCAGCACGGCCCGCTCCATCGCCGAAAAATATTTCGCGCCGCATAACCGCAAAAACGACGAAAACGAACCGCGCTACGAAGACGGTCAGGCGATCCTGATCCCGGAAGTCAAACCGGCCGTGGATGCGTTCCTGGAGGCCGGCTTCCTCAATGCCGCCCGCAGTTTCGAAGCCGGTGGCATGCAACTGCCGACCTTGCTGTCCCAGGCCTGCTTTGCGCACTTCCAGTCGGCCAACGCAGCGTCTACTTCCTACCCGTTCCTGACCATGGGCGCGGCCAACCTGATCGAAAGCTTCGGCACCGAGGAGCAGAAGCAACGCTTCCTGCAACCGATGATCGACGGACGCTTCTTCGGCACCATGGCCCTGACCGAACCCCACGCGGGCTCATCGCTGTCGGATATTCGTACACGCGCCGAACCTGCGGCTGACGGCAGCTATCGCCTCAAGGGCAACAAGATCTTTATCTCCGGGGGCGACCATCCGCTGTCGGAAAACATCGTGCACATGGTGCTGGCCAAGCTGCCGGACGCGCCGGCCGGGGTGAAGGGCATTTCGCTGTTTATCGTGCCCAAATTCCTGGTCAACGATGACGGCAGCCTCGGTGCACGCAACGACGTGTTGTTGGCCGGGCTGTTTCACAAGATGGGCTGGCGCGGCACCACGTCGACCGCGCTGAATTTCGGCGATAACGACAACTGTGTCGGCTATCTGGTGGGCAAGCCACACCAGGGGCTGAGCTGCATGTTCCAGATGATGAACGAAGCGCGCATCGGCGTCGGCATGGGCGCGGTCATGCTCGGTTACGCCGGCTACCTGTATTCCCTGGAATACGCCCGCGAACGCCCGCAAGGCCGTCTGCCTGATAGCAAAGATCCTACAACGGCGCCGGTGTCGATCATCCAGCACGCCGACATCAAGCGCATGCTGCTGACCCAAAAAGCCTACGTCGAAGGCGCCTTCGACCTAGGCCTGTACGCCGCGCGCCTATTCGATGACACCACCACACTGGCAACCGAGACCGAGCGCAAACAGGCCCACGAGCTGCTGGACCTGCTCACGCCCATCGTCAAATCCTGGCCCTCGGAGTTCTGCCTCAAGGCTAACGAACTGGCGATCCAGATCCTCGGCGGCCACGGCTACACCCGCGAATACCCGGTGGAACAGTACTACCGCGACAACCGCCTGAACCCGATCCACGAAGGCACCCACGGCATCCAGTCCCTGGATTTGCTCGGGCGCAAGCTGGCGCAGAATGGCGGCGCGGGGCTAAAGCAACTGATCCGCCTGATCGCCGAAACCGGCGCCCGCGCCCAGGAGTACCCATCACTTACCGCCATCAGAGAACCGCTGGAACACCTGGTAGCGCGCCTGCAACAAGTCACCCTGGGCCTGCTGACGGATCTCGCCCACGGCAAGGTCAACAGCAGCCTGGCGAACTCGGCGCTGTACCTGAAAGTGTTCGGGCATACGGTGATTGGCTGGCGCTGGCTGGAGCAGGCGATTCGCGCCGAAGAAGGGCTGGCCAGGGGCAATGCGGCGGATGTTGCCTTCTATAAAGGCAAGCTCCAGGCCGCCCGTTACTTCCTGACCTGGGAAGTACCGAGCTGCCATCATGAACTGGCGATTCTGGAGGCACGCGATGATACGTGCCTGGGGATGCGGGATGCGTGGTTCTAATAGCGGCGAAATAGTCTGGGCGTGCGAGCTAATGAACAAGAGTTCTAAACAACTGTGATTTCTGACAGTTACCGAGGAGACTTTTCAAGGGGTAGGCTTTCAGGTGTTGAGAGCGTGTTCACACTGGCTTCCATACCAATGACCTACTGCTGCCCATTTTGAGGAATCAACATGAAAACCGCCCCGAAAATTATTCTCGTCGATAAGAGCGGCGAGCCTTCGATCGCAGGAGCTATAACGCTTGATGAATACTTGATCCATGCCAACGCAGGCGATGTCCTGGACGTTTTGGGAAATGAGAAAACAGTAATTAACAAAGTTTTCAAATTTAAAGCCTTCGACGAATACAGCATCGAAATCGTGTACGAGTAAACATCGGAAAAAGCCTGGCGCGCGCTGAAAAACGTTGCGCGCCAGCATGCTTTTATTATGGCTGCCCAATCACCTTGGAGATTACATCGACCGTGGCGCTGACTTGCTCTTGGTAACGGTCGAGTTCCTGTTGATGAGCCTGCTGCAATTCGATCTGCTCGGCGCACAGGTTCAGCGCCGCCAGCACCAGTAATTTGTCACCGATCAGGGTCGGGTACTTTTTCTTGGTGGTGGCCAGGGAGGCCTTGAGCATGGTCACGGCGTGCATCAGGGTCTTGTCTTCCCCCGCTGGCGCCTTGATCGAGTAATCCTCTCCGAGAATCGAAACGACCTTTATCCCTTCATTCATGCGCTGACAGGCCCTGCGCTCACACGCTCAACCAACGCCTGGATACGGGCAGCGGTAGCGCCGTGTTTTTCTTCCTGTTCCATCAGGCTCAGTTGCAGGCTGTCGTTCTCATCCTTGGCGTTAGCCAGTTCGGCCTTGAGGGATTCGTTGCGGCCCAGCAGGTCTTGATTCTGCTGTACCAGGTCGCTGACCAGTTGTTCCAATTGGCTGAGGGATGCTTCTAACATTTTGATTTCTCGGGCTTTTTCAAAGGGCGGTGACGATAAAGAAAATTCACCTCGTATGCCAGGGTTATCCCCGGCGCGCAGCCCGATTTTTAAGGGCCGGGCCGCACTTTCGAGCCTTAGTGACTGCATTTACCCGATCTGGTTCCTGAATCGGCCAAACCCCTCGTCAGATGCGACAAAAACGCACACGCCCCTTTAGACTTTAGTCGTAGGACCGATAGAGAGGCACACCCCGTCTCACCCCCCGCACGGATCGCGCTTCTCCCCAGGATTCCCGCATGTCGCTTCGTAATATGAATATCGCTCCGAGGGCCTTCCTCGGCTTTGCGTTTATTGGTGCACTGATGCTGTTTCTCGGTGTGTTCGCCCTGAACCAGATGAGCAAGATCCGTGGCGCGACCGAAGACATCACCCTGTCCAGCGTGCCAAGCATCCGTGCGCTTGATGAGTTCACCCAACTGACCCTGCGCCTGCGGGTGCTGTCGTACCGCTTGCTGACCAACCGCGAGCCGGACGTACAGCAAAAGACCCTGGAGTCCTTCGAGCTGCGCAACCAGCAGATCCGCACCGCCCAGGACGTCTACGAAAAACTGATCGAAAGCAGCGAAGAGCGCTCCACCTACAACGAATACGTGCGCTTGCTCGGCCAGTACCATCAGATCGAAGAGCGCATGAAGAGCCTGTCCCGCGCCAATCAGGTGGAAGAGTTGCGTACGCTGCTCAATACCGAGCTGCTGAGCAACTCCGAGCAAGTCAACGCAGTGCTCACCCGTTTGCTGGACATCAACAACAAGATGGCACTGGCGACTAACCAGGAGGCGGAAGACCAATACAACGCGGCCTTCGACCTGGTCGTGGGCCTGCTGGTGATCGCTACGGCGCTGACCGTGCTGTTTGCCTGGCTGCTGACCCGCAGCATCACCGTCCCGATCGCCCAGGCGCTGGAAGCCGCCGAAGAAGTGGCCGAAGGTAACCTGACGCGGCCGATCAAGGTTGATGGCAACGACGAAGCCGGACGCCTGCTCGCCGCCATGGCCAAGATGCAGGACAAGCTGCGCGACACCCTGCAACGCATCGCCGGCTCTGCCACCCAGTTGGCTTCCGCCGCCGAAGAGCTGAACGCCGTCACCGACGAAAGCGCCCGTGGCCTGACCCAGCAGAACAACGAAATCGAGCAAGCCGCCACCGCCGTCAACGAGATGACCAGCGCTGTCGAAGAAGTTGCGCGCAATGCGGTGAGCACTTCCGAAGCCTCGCGCAATGCCACCTCTTCGGCCGGCGATGGCCGTGACCTGGTACAGGAAACCGTCAGCGCCATCGAACGCATGAGCGGCGACGTACAAGCCACCGCCACGCTGATTGGCGACCTGGCCAATGAGTCGCGGGATATCGGCAAGGTGCTGGACGTGATTCGCGGTCTGGCCGACCAGACCAACCTGCTGGCCCTGAATGCCGCCATCGAAGCAGCGCGCGCCGGTGAAGCCGGGCGTGGGTTTGCGGTGGTGGCCGATGAAGTACGCGCCCTCGCCCATCGCACCCAGCAGTCCACCAGCGAGATCGAGCGGATGATCGGCAGTATCCAGGCCGGCACCGAGCACGCGGTGGACTCGATGCGTAACAGCACCGAACGTGCTGAATCGACACTGAACATCGCCAAAGGCGCAGGGATGTCGCTGGACACCATCAACACGGCGATTGTGCAGATCAATGAACGTAACCTGGTGATCGCCAGCGCAGCGGAAGAGCAGGCGCAGGTGGCACGGGAAGTGGACCGCAACCTGGTGAACATTCGTGACCTGTCGGTGCAGTCGGCGACCGGCGCCAGCCAGACCAGTGCGGCGAGCAGTGAGTTGTCGCGGTTGGCGGTGGATTTGAATGGGATGGTGGGGCGGTTCCGCCTCTAACTGAATGCACTCAGTTAAAAATGTGGGAGGGGTCTGCCCCCTCCCACATTCAGATCTGCGCCCGGCGTTAAAAGCTTTTTGACAGCACCGCAATTCAACAGGTTAGAATCCCTGGCACGCAGACTGCATGGTCAGTTTGCGTCCCGTCTTGTTTGCTTATGGAGTACTGCCTTTGAATGCGACGACCATCAACAGCCTGTTCTTGATCGGCGCGTTGCTGGTGAGTGCGAGCATTCTGGTGAGTTCTCTTTCGTCGCGCCTGGGGATTCCGATCCTGGTGATCATCCTGGCCGTGGGCATGGTCGCCGGCGTCGATGGCGGCGGCATCATTTTCGACAACTACCCGACCGCCTACCTGGTGGGCAACCTCGCACTGGCCGTGATTTTGCTCGACGGTGGCTTGCGCACGCGGGTGGCGAGTTTCCGCGTGGCACTCTGGCCGGCGTTGTCCCTGGCCACAGTGGGGGTGTTGATCACCACCGGCCTCACCGGCATGGCGGCAGCCTGGCTGTTTGACCTCAATATTATCCAAGGCTTGTTGATTGGCGCGATTGTCGGTTCCACCGACGCCGCGGCGGTATTCTCGCTGCTCGGCGGCAAGGGCCTGAACGAACGGGTTACCGCCACGCTGGAAATCGAATCCGGCAGCAACGACCCAATGGCGGTGTTCCTCACCGTCACCCTGATCGACATGCTCGCCAGCGGCCAGACCGGCCTGCACTGGAGCCTGCTGACGCATCTGGTGCGCGAATTCGGCATCGGCGGCATGGTTGGCCTGGGCGGCGGCTGGCTGATGCTGCAGATGGTCAACCGCATCAACCTGGCCACCGGCCTGTATCCGATCCTGGTGATCGCCGGTGGCCTGTTCGTCTTCGCCCTGACCAACGCCTTGCACGGCAGCGGTTTCCTCGCCGTTTACCTGTGCGGCCTGGTGATCGGCAACCGCCCGGTGCGCAGTCGTCATGGCATCTTGCATATGCTCGACGGCATGGCCTGGCTCGCACAGATCGGCATGTTCCTGGTGCTGGGCCTGTTGGTCACGCCCCATGATTTGCTGCCAATCGCCCTGCCGGCCCTGGGCCTGGCGCTGTGGATGATCCTGTTTGCGCGGCCGTTGTCGGTGATGGTCGGCCTGCTGCCGTTCAAGGCATTCCACGGTCGCGAAAAAGGCTTTATCGCGTGGGTCGGCCTGCGCGGCGCGGTGCCGATCATTCTCGCGGTGTTCCCGTTGATGGCCGGCCTGCCCCATGCGCAGCTGTACTTCAACCTGGCGTTCTTTATCGTGCTGGTGTCACTGCTGGTACAAGGCACGAGCCTGCCGTGGGTGGCCAAGTTGCTGAAAGTGACCGTACCACCGGACCCGGCGCCGATCTCCCGTGCAGCCCTGGAAGTACACGTTACCAGCGAGTGGGAGCTGTTCGTGTACCGCCTGGGCGCCGAAAAATGGTGCATCGGCGCAGCCCTGCGCGAGCTGAAAATGCCCGAAGGCACGCGGATTGCGGCACTGTTCCGTGGCCAGCAACTGCTCCATCCGTCGGGTAGTACGGTGCTGGAAGTCGACGATCTGCTCTGTGTGATCGGCCATGAACACAACCTGCCAGCCCTCGGCAAACTGTTCAGCCAGGCACCGCAACGCGGCCTCGACCTGCGCTTCTTCGGCGACTTCGTGCTGGAAGGCGACGCCCAGCTGGGCGCGGTTTCGGCCCTGTACGGCCTGAAGTTGGAGGGTATCGATCCGGACATGCCACTGAGCAGCTTCATCACCCAAAAAGTCGGTGGCGCCCCCATCGTCGGCGACCAGGTGGAGTGGAACAACACCATCTGGACCGTCGCGGTCATGGACGGGAACAAGATCGGCAAAGTGGGCGTCAGATTCCCCGAAGGAAGTCGCCCGGGCCCCGGACTCTTCCTCTAAACTGCGGAGCGACAGCACGCTCCCGATTCTTTACCTTGCAAGACCGGTGTCTATGCCAACCCTGCGCACGTTTCTCGCCACTGCCCTGCTGGGCCTGACCCTTTGTTTCGGCAGCGTCTATGCCGCCGACCCGCCCAGCGCCGATGCCATCCAGCAAACCCTGGACAAGCTGCCCGACCGCAAGCTGCCCGACGCCGACATGAAGGCGCTGCAAACCATCCTGCAGCAGACCCTGACGTATCTGGGCAACCAGCAGGATTACGAGCAGCGCCTGGTCGAGCTCAAGCGCCAGCTGGAAGACGCGCCGCGCCAGACCAGCGAAAACCAGCGCGAGCTGACCCGCCTCAAGGCTACCAAAATCATCCCGGTGGCCCAGCGCTATGCCACGCTGCCGGTGCCGCAGCTTGAGCAATTGCTGGTGCAGCGCACCACCCAGCAAGGCGACCTGCAAAAAGACCTGGCCGAAGCCAACAGCCTGACCATCGCCGCCCAGACCCGCCCCGAACGCGCCCAGACCGAAATCAGCAGCAGCCAGACGCGCATTCTGCAGATCAATTCGACGCTAAAGGCCGGCAAGGACAATGGCAAAGCGCTTAACAGCGACCAACGCAACCAACTGAACGCCGAGCTCGCCGCACTCAATGCCCTGATCCCCCTGCGCCGCCAGGAACTGGCCGGCAACAGCCAGTTGCAAGACCTGGGCAACAGCCAGCATGACCTGGTGGTGGAAAAAATCGCGCGCCTGGAACAAGAGATTCAGGACCTGCAAACCCTGATCAACCAGAAGCGCCTGGCCCAGTCCCAACAGACCGTGACCCAGCAGTCCATCGAAGCGCAAAAGGCCGGAGGCAGCAGCCTGTTGGCCACGGAAAGTGCGGCCAACCTGAAGCTCTCCGACTACCTGCTCAAAAGCACCGACCGCCTCAACGACCTGACCCAGAAGAACCTGCAGACCAAGCAGCAACTGGACACCGTGACCCAGAGCGACTCAGCCCTGGATGAGCAGATCAGTGTGCTCAAGGGCAGCCTGCTGCTGTCGAAGATTCTGTATAAGCAAAAACAGGCACTGCCGCGCCTGACCGTGGACCGTGACCTGGCCGACGACATTGCCAACATTCGCCTGTACCAGTTCGAGGTCAACCAGCAACGCGAACTGATCAGTTCCCCCAGTGCTTATGTCGACAACCTGCTGGCCAACCAGCCACCGGACGACGTCACCCCGCAACTGCGCCGCACCCTGCTGGAACTGGCGGTCACCCGCAGCGACCTGTTGGAGCGCCTGAGCCGCGAGCTGAGTGCACTGCTCAACGAATCCATCACCCTGCAACTCAACCAGAAACAACTGCTCAGCACCGCCACCACCCTGCGCGCCACGCTCGACGAGCAGATGTTCTGGATCCCGAGCAACAAGCCGCTGGACACCGAGTGGCTGGAGACCGTGCCGGCGCACCTGAGCAAGCAAGTCACCACCTTGCCCTGGGCCTCCAGCGTCAGTGAGCTGTATGACGGTCTGACCCAGCGCCCATTGCTGTTCCTGCCGCTGTTGCTGTTGATCGGCTTCCTGCTGTGGCGGCGCACCGCGCTGTACGCCCGCCTGAAAAGGGTCCACCTGGACATCGGCCACTTCAAACGCGACAGCCAGTGGCACACGCCGCAGGCGATCCTGGTGAATATCCTGCTGGCGATGCCGGTAGCCCTGGGCCTGGCGCTGTGCGGTTATGCGCTGCAAATCGACGCCCGTGGGCAAAACGCCAACCTGGGCGCGGCATTGCTGCAGATCGCCCAGGCGTGGCTGGTGTTCTACACCGCCTACCGCATCCTGGCGCCGGGCGGCGTGGCCGAACTGCATTTTCGCTGGGAAAAACCCCAGGTCGAATTCCTGCAAGGCTGGGTGCGTAAACTCGGCCTGGTCGTACTGGCGCTGGTGGCCGTGGTGGCGATTGCCGAGCATCAACCGGCGGCACTGGCCGACGACGTGCTAGGCATCGCCGTGGTCCTGACGTGCTATGCGCTGATGGCCTGGCTGCTCGGGCGCCTGCTGCTGCACAGCCCGACCCACGAAAAAGCCTCGCTGTTCCGCAAAGCCGTGGGCCTGCTGTTTACCGCACTGCCCATCGCGCTGTTTATTGCCGTGTGCTTCGGCTACTACTACACCGCCCTGAAACTCAGCGACCGGTTGATCAACACCCTGTACCTGCTGATGTTCTGGCTGGTGATCGAAGCCACCTTCGTGCGTGGCCTGGGCGTTGCCGCCCGCCGCCTGGCCTATGCCCGAGCCCTGGCCAAACGCCAGGCCGCCAAGGAAGCCGGTGATGGCGAAGCCGTGATCGAAGAACCGACCCTGGACATCGAACAGGTCAACGAACAGTCCATGCGCCTGATTCGACTGGCCCTGCTTGGCGGCTTTATCGCCGCGTTGTACTGGGTGTGGTCGGACCTGATCTCGGTGTTTTCCTACCTGGATAACGTCACGCTGTACGAATACACCAGCGGCACGGGTGCGAATATCAGCATGGTGCCTATCAGCATCGGCGACTTGCTCGGCGCGCTGATCATCATCGGCATCACCTTCGCCCTGGCGCGCAACCTGCCCGGTCTGCTGGAGGTGCTGGTACTGTCCAAGCTGGACCTGGCCCAGGGCAGCGCCTACGCCACCACCACCTTGCTGTCCTATGTGATTGCCGGCGTGGGCTTCGTGTCTACCCTGTCTACCCTCGGCGTGAGCTGGGACAAGTTGCAATGGCTGGTGGCCGCACTGTCAGTGGGCCTGGGCTTCGGCATGCAGGAGATCTTCGCCAACTTCATCTCCGGCATCATGATCCTGTTCGAACGCCCGGTGCGTATCGGCGACACCATCACCATCGGCAACCTGTCGGGCACGGTGAGCAAGATCCGCATCCGCGCCACCACCATCACCGACTTCGACCGCAAGGACATCATTGTCCCGAACAAGACGTTTATTACCGGGCAACTGATCAACTGGTCGCTGACCGACACCATCACCCGCGTCACCCTGAAGCTGGGCGTGGACTACGGCTCTGATCTGGACCTGGTGAGGGAATTGCTGCTCAAGGCTGCCAGGGAAAACCCACGGGTTCTGAAGGAGCCGGAACCTCACGTGTATTTCCTCAACTTCGGCGAAAGCACCCTCGACCACGAGCTGCGCATGCACGTGCGCGACCTCGGTGACCGCAACCCGGTGCTGGACGAGGTCAACCGCTATATCAACCGCGAGTTCAAGAAGCAGCACATCAACATCTCGTTCCGGCAGATGGAGGTGTACCTCAAGAACATGCACGGCCAGGAGTACAAACTGGTGCCGGTCGAGGATGATCGCAAGACCATCGCCGCGCCTGCCGCAGAGCAGGACGCCCCCGAGCCGCCGCCCGGTAAAGTCGAAGACGCGCCGGAACCGCCACCGAGCAAACTCGACTAAACGCCCTATCCCCAGCAGAATGTTCGGACATTCTGCTGGAGATGGCCGGTGAAAGCCCTCGACGAACTGACCTTCGACAACCGCTTCGCACGCCTGGGCGACGCGTTCTCAACCCACGTTTTGCCCGAGCCCCTCGACGAGCCGCGCCTTGTCGTGGCGAGCGATGCCGCCATGGCCCTGCTCGACCTCGACCCGACGGTGGCCGACACGCCGGTATTCGCCGAGCTGTTCGGCGGCCACAAGCTGTGGGCCGAAGCTGAGCCGCGTGCGATGGTCTATTCCGGGCATCAATTTGGCGGCTATTCCCCGCAACTGGGCGATGGCCGCGGGTTGTTGCTCGGCGAGGTGTACAACCAGGCCGGCGAACACTGGGACCTGCACCTCAAGGGTGCCGGAATGACGCCTTACTCGCGGATGGGCGATGGCCGTGCGGTTTTGCGCTCGTCGATTCGGGAGTTTCTTGCCTCTGAAGCACTCCACGCGCTGGGCATCCCCAGTAGCCGTGCGCTGTGCGTGATCGGCTCCAGCACGCCGGTATGGCGCGAAAAACAGGAACGCGGGGCGATGGTGCTGCGCCTGGCGCCGAGCCATATCCGCTTCGGGCATTTCGAATATTTCTACTACACCAAGAAACCAGAGCAGCAGGCGGAACTGGCCGAGCACGTGCTTTCACTGCACTACCCCGAGTGCAAGGAACAGCCTGAACCTTACCTCGCGATGTTCCGCGAAATCGTCGAACGCAATGCCGAGCTGATCGCCAAATGGCAGGCCTATGGCTTCTGCCATGGCGTGATGAACACCGACAACATGTCGATCCTGGGCATCACATTCGACTTCGGGCCGTTTGCGTTTCTGGATGATTTTGACGCGCACTTCATCTGCAACCATTCCGACCATGAAGGGCGCTACTCGTTTAGCAACCAAGTGCCGATTGGCCAGTGGAACCTCAGCGCGCTGGCCCAGGCGCTGACGCCGTTTATCAGCGTTGAAGCCTTGAAGGAAGCCCTGGGCCTATACCTGCCGTTCTACCAGGCCCACTACCTCGACCTGATGCGCCGCCGCCTGGGGCTGACCACCGCTGAAGACGACGACCAGAAATTGGTGGAGCGCCTGCTCAAGCTGATGCAGAACAGTGGCGTGGACTACACCCTGTTCTTCCGCCGTTTGGGGGATGAATCCGCGGCGCTGGCCGTGACGCGGTTGCGCGATAATTTTGTCGACATGGCCGGGTTTGACGCCTGGGCCGAGCAGTACAAGGAACGTGTCGCACGGGATGGGAACTGCAGCGAAGAACAGCGCCGTGAGCGGATGCACGCAGTGAACCCGTTGTACATCCTGCGCAACTACCTGGCACAGAACGCTATCACCGCCGCAGAATCAGGCGATTACAGCGAAGTGCGGCGGCTGCATGAGGTGCTTTCCAAGCCGTTTGAGGAACAGGCGGGAATGGAACAATACGCGCAGCGGCCGCCGGATTGGGGCAAGCATTTGGAGATCAGTTGTTCGTCGTGAAACCTTTAGATAAAGGTTTCCACTGAAACACCGAAACGCTCCGCCAGCCAACGAATCTGCCGCACGTTGAGCTGGCGCTTGCCGCTCAGTACTTCGGACACAACCGATTGAGCACCAACGCCCGGCAAGTCGCTCTGGGTGAGGTTGTGCTCGCGCATCATATAGCGCAGCACATCTACACCACTGGCGACGGGCATTGGCCGATGCGCATGATCATAGGCTTCGATCCAATCGCTGAGGATGTCCACCAAACTCATGAGCGGGCTGTCCTCATCTTCACCGATTAGGCTCAATAACTCGTCCAGGCAGCCCACCATCGCGTCGTAGTCTGCCTCGTTTTCCGGCTTTCGTAGTACTGGCGAAACGAATTGCCAGTGTTCGACCGCGACTCGCATAAGCGCGCTCATCTGATTTTTTCCTTCCATTTGTCTTTCTCATAATCGCGGTGATCAAGCAGGTGCTTGATGTAAACGTGCTGCACCTGATACTCCACGCTAGCAATCAACCTAAGCTTGTTGCCTCCAATATCAAATACATGAAACGCTCCGACCTTATCGGTGGCGGGGAACATGGTTTTCATCGCCGCAAAGTCTTTGGGGGAATTTCGCTTGATGATGCGATACCACTGATCCAAAGCCGCTGCGGAACGGGGCCATTTTTCCTTTGCTTCCCAAATCCTTTTTTCACTGATGACTCGCATGCAACATCCTTATCGCATCGTGCTATGGAGGCTAAACCCGAATTGCGACTATCGCAATTTGCTATAGCCACAAGCAGACCAATGGTTCAAGACAAAACCGGCTCTAGCAGCCTAGATAGACAATCTCGCTTCGACATGGGCAGAACTGTGAGCGGATGAGTCGCATCCGCCTGACTTGATAAACCTAGCCCCCGACTCCAAATACAGTGCCATTGGCCACTTCCAAGGAGCCCTCAATGTCCGAACCTCTAGTCATCCCCTGCCCTCACTGCAACGGCCTCAACCGCATCCCCGGCGAACGCCTGGGAGATGCGCCCAAATGCGGGCGTTGTAAGCAACAGGTGTTGTTGAATAAGCCTTTTGAGCTGAAACAAGGCGACTACGCCAGCCAGATCAAAGGCGACCTGCCGCTTCTGGTCGATGTGTGGGCCGACTGGTGCGGGCCGTGCAAGTCGTTCGCGCCGGTGTTTGAACAGGCGGCCGGGCAGTTGGAGGCCAAGTGTCGGCTGGCCAAGCTGGACAGCGAGGCCAATCAGCAGTTGTCGGCGCAGTTGGGGATTCGCTCGATTCCCAGTTTGATTCTGTTCAAGAACGGCCGCGAGGTGGCGCGCCAGAGCGGCGCATTTCCGTTGCCGCAGTTGATGAGCTGGTTGCGCAGCCAAGGGGTGTAAACCAGCCCCTCAATCAACGGGATCAAATGTGGGAGGGGGCTTGCCCCCGATGGCAGTGGATCAGTACCAAGTGGGCTGGCTGACACACTGCTAGGGGGCAAGCCCCCTCCCACACTTTTTTGACCGCGCCTACCTTGAGGCCAGCGGCACTTCGCGGTCCATCATCTGGCCCACCAGCAGCACGCCCAGCTCACTCAATTGATGAATAGCCAAGGCTACGTCGCGGTGTTCGCCAGTGAGGTCGTTGGATAGGTTGAGCAATAGCGTGCGCACAGAGGACAAGGTTTCGTAGCTGTTGAGCACGAGGGTTTCGGTGGGGAGGTCGGGTGCAACGGCGTAAAGGTTAACCATGGAACGTCTCCGAGTAAGCGCCGCAACCAGCCGCTACTAAACGGAGGGTGGCAGCTGTACGCAGGTTAGTAGACCGGGGAGACTCACCGGCGCGCTCGAAAGCGCCCTCCGTACAGCCACCATCAAATACAGGACAGTCCTGATCAATGATTTGCTGTACGTCTCACCACAGGCTACTAAACCCGATCACTGAACATTCAGTGACCGGCAAACCTGAGAGACGACCATCCAGACGCACAAGCCGGGCGATTCTGGCTTAGCTGTAGGCAATGAGACAAGGCACACGCCCTATTGCAAGACCGTTCCTACAGCCCCAGTGAGGCAAATCCAAATCCACCAGCAGAAATACAATACAAATGTGGGAGGGGGCTTGCCCCCGATGGCAGTGGATCAGTACCAGGTGGGCTGGCTGACACACTGCTATCGGGGGCAAGCCCCCTCCCACACTGGATCAGGCGCTTTCCAGCAGGTTATGCAACTCCACAAACTGCTGCGTCAGCTTATGCCGAGGGTCCAGGTGGATCAGCGGCTTGCTCTCTTGATGCGACTCACGCATACGCACCGAACTGGCCAAGTACACCGGCAGCACCGGCAAGCCTTCGGCGATCAACTCCTCCAGCATCTGCTGCGGCAGGCTCGCCCGGGCCTGGAACTGGTTGACCACGATGCCTTCCACTTCAAGGCCTTCGTTGTGGTCTTCCTTCAATTCTTCGATTTCAGCCAGCAGGCCATACAAGGCCTGACGCGAGAAGCTGTCGCAATCGAAGGGGATCAGCACACGATCAGCGGCAATCAATGCCGAAACCGCATAAAAATTCAGTGCCGGTGGCGTATCGAGATAGATCCGGTCGTAATCTTCGGCCAGTTCATCCAGCAACTTTCGCAGTTTGTTGATCTTGTGCTTGGCTTCAAGCTTAGGCTGCAGGTCCGCCAGCTCTGCGGTGGCGGTGATCACGTGCAGGTTGTCGAACGGCGTTTCGTAGATATCGACCTTGTTCTTCTTCGAAAACGGTCCGGAAGACAGGGTTTGCTTGAAAAAGTCCGCGATCCCCATGGGGATGTCGTTGCCGGTCAGCCCGGTGAGGTACTGGGTAGAGTTGGCTTGTGCATCGAGGTCCACCAACAGGGTTCGATAGCCTTCGCTGGCGCTGACCGCCGCCAGGTTGCAGGCGATGCTGGACTTGCCAACGCCGCCTTTCTGATTGAACACCACACGCCGCATGGAAAAACCTCCGTGTATCAATGAATGTCCGAGTGTAGAGGGCAAAAGCGCCTGTTAGCTACCTCGTTCAACAATGCATCGCTGCATCAAAGGCAAGTCACGTACGAGTGATTAGGAACGGGCCGACAAGCCAACCCAGCCGTCCATAACGGACAATCTGTAAATCTTTACCAACAATTTGTATTCCGCCGTGAACAAACCTTTACCAAAGTTTGCTAGAACCCCACGGCACCGGGATAATGCGCGCCATTCGGCGATTGCTCCCTGTCCCGGTATTCGGGGCCAAAAGCCGCACATGGAAGCCCGCAGGGGCGGGATAACTTCTCAGTGATCAACTTCAATATCGCCCAATGGCGCGCCTGGGCCCCAGGGCTGGAGAGTGCGCACGACTGGCACGCCTGGTGCCAGGCCCCTGCGCTGCTGCCCGCCAGCGATGCCTCGCCCGACGTGTCGTTCCTGCCTGCTATGCAGCGCCGCCGCCTGAGCCGGCTGGCACGCATGGCGTTCAGCGTGGGCTGGCCGCTGGCCGAAGGCCTGCAAGACCTGCCGCTGGTGTTTATTTCCCGGCATGGCGAAACCCCGCGCACCCTCGACATCCTCAGCGACCTGGCCAACGACCAGCCGTTGTCGCCGACCCAATTCAGCCTGTCGGTGCATAACGCCGTGATTGGCCTGTGGTCGATCCTGCGTAATGAAACCAGTGAAATGACCGCCCTCGCCGCCGCCGGCGACGGCCTGGAGCACGGCATGCTCGAAGCCGCCGCGCTGCTCAACGAAGGCGCCCCGGCGGTATTGCTGGTGATCACCGAAGAACAGCCGCCCGAGGCCTACGCCAGTTGGATCGTTGACGTGCCCTTCCCCTACGCCCTCGGCCTGCTGCTGACCCCAGGCGACGAGTGGCAACTGGAACTCACGCCCGGCACTGTCCAAGCCACTCAAACCCAGTGGCCCCACGCCCTGAACCTGCTGCGCACCCTGCTCACCGAACAGGGTGCCTGCCAACATGCCTGGAAGAACCGTGTATGGAACTGGCAACGCAAGCCCTGACCGACAAGCCACGGGACGCCTACTACTGGCGCCTGTTCGCCACCGCCGCCAGCTTCTTCCTGTTTGGTGTCGGTGGGCTGTGCCTGCGTTTGCTGGTGTTTCCGGTGCTCAGTTGCCTGCCGGGCAGCGCCGACAAGCATCAGCGTCGCGCCCGTCACACCATCAGCAAGCTGTTCTGGTTCTTTATTCGCCTGATGCAACGCGCGGGCGTGCTGACCTACAGCGTCGAAGGCGCCGAGAAACTCGGTCGCCCTGGCCAGATGATCGTCGCCAACCACCCGTCGCTGATCGATGTGGTGTTCCTGATCGGCCTGATGCGCCAGACCAACTGCGTGGTCAAGCAGAGCCTGTGGCAGAACCCGTTCACCCGTGGGCCGATACGCGATGCCGGCTATATCAGCAATGACGGCAGCGCAGAGATGCTGGATGCCGCCGCCGACGCCCTGCGCGAAGGCCAGACGCTGATCATCTTCCCTGAAGGCACCCGCACCACGCCCGGCGCAGCGCCCGCCTTTCATCGCGGCGGCGCCGCCATTGCGCTGCGGGGTGCGACAATCATCACCCCCGTGGTGATCAAGGTCAGCCCCACCACCTTGACCAAGGCCGAACCCTGGTATCGCATCCCCAAACGCCGTTTTCACTTCAGTTTGCGCGTGGGGGCCGATATAGAACCACAGGCGTTCGCAACACTGGGGCCCGCGCCTCAGGCTTCACGCAAGCTCAACGATTACCTGCACCACTATTTCATTAAGGAGCTCGCCGAAGATGAGCGACCAACACCGCCTTGAGCACGACATAAAGACGCTGATCATCGAGGCCCTCGGCCTGGAAGACATCAGCGCCGACGACATTGGTAGCGACCAAACCCTGTTCGGCGAAGGCCTGGGCCTGGATTCGGTAGACGCCCTGGAATTGGGCCTGGCGATTCAGAAAAAGTACGGTATCAAGATCGATGCCGACGCCAAGGACACCCGTAATCACTTCACCAACGTGGCGAGCCTTGCGGCGTTCGTCACGGCCAGACAGGCAGCTTGAGACCGGACCATGCAAACTCGTGACGATATTTTCAACACCCTGCGCGATGCCTTGGTGGAACTGTTTGAACTCCCCCCGGAGCGCGTCACCCTGGACGCCAATCTGTATCAAGACCTGGAAATCGACAGCATCGATGCCGTGGACCTGATCGACCACATCAAGCGCCAGACCGGCAAGAAGATTGCCGCCGAAGAGTTCAAGGCCGTGCGCACCGTGAACGACGTGGTAGAGGCGGTGTACCGTCTGGTCCAACCCGCCGCATGAGCCGGCTGATCGGCCTTGGCCTGTTGTTGGCGGGGCTGCTGTACCCCTTCGCGGTGTATTACGGCACTGAGCACTTTGCACCGTGGCAATTCGGGCTGCTGCTGGGCAGCCTCTGGCTGTTGCGCGCGTTTACCGGCGCACCACGCCCCGGCAGCCGCTGGATGGCGTTGGCGGTGATCGTGTTTTGCCTGTTGCTGGCCTGGTTCGACAACCCGCACTTGCTGCGCTGGTACCCGAGCCTGGTCAGTGCGTTCATGTTGGCGCTGTTTGGGCTGAGCCTGAAATACGGCCCACCGATGGTCGAACGCCTGGCCCGCATGACCGACCCGCAACTGCCGCCCCATGCGATTGTGTATACACGCCAGGTCACCGTGGTGTGGAGCGTGTTTTTTCTGTGTAATGGCCTGCTCGCCGCCGCCCTCACCCTGTGGGCGCCGTTGAGCTGGTGGACGTTGTACAACGGCCTGATCGCCTACGGGCTGATGGGTTTGTTGTTTGCCGTGGAATGGCTGGTACGACAAAGGGTTCGAGGCCGCATATGAATGGGTTGAAACTTGAGCACTTGCTGCTTGAGCCGCTGCAACAGCGTTGGGTCACGACCGAACCTGCCATGAATCACGCCCAGCTGTGGGAGCAATCCCTCAGTCTGGCCGCGGGCCTGCAAGCGCGCGGCATTCGGCGCCTGGCGGTGCACCTGGAAGATGCCGGTGTGCTGGCGATCGCCCTGCTGGGCGCCTGGCGCGCCGGGGTCAGCGTGCTGCTGCCTGCCGATCTGCAGCCCCAGACCCGCCAACGCTGGGCCGATGCCGTCGATGCCTGGCTGGTCGACGCTGCCGATCTCGACGCGCTGTACCAGGCGCCGTTGCCTGGCGCCGCGCTCGACCTGGACAGCTGCCAGCTGAGCCTGTGCACCTCCGGCTCAAGCGGCGAACCCAAGCGTATCGACAAGACCCTGCGCCAACTGGCCAACGAGGTTCAAGCGCTGGAAACCTTGTGGGGTGCGGACCTTAAAGACGCCTGCATCATCGGCAGCGTCGCCACCCAGCACATCTATGGGTTGCTGTTCCGCGTGCTGTGGCCGCTGTGCGCCGGTCGCACTTTTATGCGCAAGCAATTGGCCTTCCCCGAAGACTTGCAGCGCGCCAGCCGCGAGCACACGCAGTTCGCCTGGGTGGCCAGCCCGGCACTGCTCAAGCGCATGGGCGACAACCTCGACTGGCCGGCGCTGAGCCAGGTGTCGCGGGTGTTTTCCTCCGGCGGCGCCTTACCCGTCGAAGCCGCCGCCAGTCTTTACGAGCGTTTGCAGCAATGGCCGACGGAAATCCTCGGCAGCTCGGAAACCGGCGGCATCGCCTGGCGCCAAGGTGCGCAACCCTGGCAGCCGTTTGCCGGTGTGGCACTGAGCCAGGACGCCGACGGCGCGCTGCGCATCGCCTCGCCTTACCTGCCCGCAGGGCATATCGAACAAACCGCTGACGCTGCGCGCATCCACGCCGATGGCCGCTTCGAGCTGCTCGGCCGCCTGGACCGCATCGTCAAACTGGAAGAAAAACGCATCTCCCTGCCCATGCTGGAGCAGGCGCTGATGACTCACCCCTGGGTCGCGGAAACCCGCCTGGGCGTGGTGCAAGAGAGCCGCGCCTCACTCGGCGCCCTCGTAGTGCTGAGCGCCGAGGGTTTGCACGCCCTGCGCAACCAAGGCCGCCGCAGCCTCACTCAAACCCTGCGCCAACATCTGAGCCAGCATTGCGAAGCCCTGGCCCTGCCCCGTCGCTGGCGTCTGCTGCGCCAGTTACCGCTGAACGCCCAAGGCAAGTTGCCCCAGGCCGATGTGACCGCGTTGCTGCTGGCGCCACGGCCAAAGGCGCCGCAGGTGCTGGAGCAGAGCGAAGCCAATGGCGAATGGACCGTGCAACTGAGCGTGCCGCCGGACCTGGCCTACTTCAGCGGGCACTTCCCGGTCACGCCGGTGCTGCCGGGCGTGGTGCAGGTGGAATGGGCGTTCAACCTGGGCCAGCAATTGCTCGACCTGCCCGCGACCTTCGCCGGCATGGAAGTGCTCAAGTTCCAGCAACTGGTGCGACCGGGCGACCGTATCGAACTGCACCTGCGCTTCGACCGGGAGCGCGGCAAGCTGTACTTCGCCTACCGCAACGGCGTCGCGGCGTGTTCCAGTGGCCGGATCCAACTGGTGGCCGAGCATGCATAAGCCCTGTGCCCTGATCCCGGTCTATAACCATGAAGCCGCAGTGCCAGCCGTGGTGAGCAGCCTGTTGAACAGCGGCCTGCCGTGCCTGCTGGTAGACGACGGCAGCAGCCCGGCGTGCGCCGCCGTGTTGGCGCAGTTGGCGACCCTGGATAACGTCACCCTGCTGACCCTGCCGAGCAACCAAGGCAAGGGCGGCGCAGTGATGGCCGGCTTCCGCGAAGCCGCACGCCTGGGCTACTCCCACGCCCTGCAAGTGGACGCCGACGGCCAGCATGATTTGCGCGAAGTCGAGACGTTTGTGGACACCTCCCGCAGGCACCCCGACGCGATTATCTGCGGCTACCCCGAATACGACGAGAGCGTGCCCAAAGGCCGCCTGTACGCACGCTACCTGACCCACGTGTGGGTGTGGATCAACACACTGTCGCTGCAGATCCGCGACTCGATGTGCGGCTTTCGCGTGTACCCGCTGGCACCGGTGCTGGCGCTGATGGACTCGGCCTATATCGGCACGCGCATGGACTTCGATTCCGACATCCTGGTGCGCCTGGCCTGGCGCAACCAGCCAATGCGCTGGCTGGCGACCCAAGTGCATTACCCCACTGACGGCCTGTCGCACTTTCGTCTGTTCCATGACAACGTGCGTATCAGCGCCATGCACACGCGGCTGTTCTTCGGCATGTTGGTGCGTGCGCCGATGATCCTGTGGCGGCGGTGGCAGGCATGAGCGACAACACCCGACACTGGGCCGACCGCGAAGAGCGCGGCAGCTACTGGCTGATGAAATTCACCGCCTTCGCGGCCAAAGTCCTCGGCCGCCGCCTGCTGAGCCCGGTGCTGTATGGCATCGTGCTGTACTTCTTCCTGTTTGGCCGCAGCGCGCGCCAGAGCGCCTGGCAATACCAACAGCGCCTGGCCGAGTGGAGCGGGCGCGATGAGTTGCGCCCCAGCCACCGCAAAGTATTTGGCCAGTTCATGGCCTTCGCCGATTCCCTGCTCGACAAACTCGACGTGTGGAACCGCAAGCTGCGCCTGGAACAGATCGAAATCAACGACCCCGCGCAATTGCGTGGGCAACTGCGTGGCGAGCGCGGGCAGATGCTGGTGGGCGCACACCTGGGCAACCTCGAAGTGTGCCGTGCCCTGGCCGAGATCGGTGAGCAAGTCACCATGAACGTGCTGGTGCATACCAAGCACGCCGAACAATTCAACCGCCTGCTGGGCGAAGCCGGTGCTACCCATTTGCGCCTGATCCAGGTCAGCGAGCTGGACCCGGCGACCATGTTGCTGCTCAGCCAGCGCCTGGACGAAGGTGAGTGGCTGGCGATTGCCGGCGACCGCGTGCCCCTGCACGGCGGGCGCACGGTGCGCGTGGACTTTCTCGGCCATGACGCCGCGTTCCCTCAAGGTCCGTGGCTGCTGGCCGGCCTGCTCAAATGCCCGGTCAACCTGCTGATGTGCCTCAAGCACAATGGCCGTTACCGCCTGACGATCGAACCGTTCACACCCTTGATCGAATGGAAACGCAGCACCCGCGAGCAGGTCATCGCTCAGTGGACCGCACGCTACGCCGCACGCCTGGGCCAGTTCTGCCTGCAAGCGCCCCAACAATGGTTCAACTTTTACCCTTTCTGGAAGACCGATGACGACGCATCTTGAGCCGGTAACCTTTGGCGAACGCCCCCTGCGCATCGAAGACGTGCTGGCCCTGGCCAACCGTCAGGCGCCCACCCAGTTGCAGGGCGACGCCGCGTATCGCCAGCGCATCGCCAAGGGCGCGCAGTTTCTCGACTCGCTGCTGGACAAGGAAGGCGTGATCTACGGCGTAACCACCGGCTACGGCGACTCGTGCGTGGTAGCGGTGCCGTTGCAGCACGTCGAGGCCCTGCCCCGTCACCTGTACACCTTCCACGGTTGCGGCCTGGGCAAACTGCTCGATGCACAGGCCACCCGCGCGGTGCTGGCCGCACGTTTGCAGTCGCTGTGCCACGGCGTTTCCGGCGTGCGTGTCGAGCTGCTGGAGCGCCTGCATGCGTTCCTGGAACACGACGTGCTGCCGCTGATCCCGGAAGAGGGCTCGGTGGGTGCCAGCGGTGATCTGACGCCGCTGTCCTACGTGGCCGCGACCCTGTCGGGCGAACGTGAGGTGATGTTCCGTGGCGAACGTCGCCAGGCTGCCGATGTGCACCGCGAGCTGGGTTGGGACCCGCTGGTGTTGCGTCCCAAGGAAGCCCTGGCGCTGATGAACGGCACCGCCGTCATGACCGGCCTCGCCTGCCTGGCCTTCGCCCGCGCCGACTACCTGCTGCAACTGGCCACGCGCATCACCGCGCTGAACGTGGTGGCGCTGCAAGGCAACCCGGAACACTTCGACGAGCGCCTGTTCGCCGCCAAGCCGCACCCTGGGCAGATGCAAGTCGCGGCCTGGCTGCGCAAGGATCTGGCGATTGATGCGCCGACCGCGCCGCTGCACCGCCTGCAGGATCGTTATTCGCTGCGCTGCGCGCCCCATGTGCTCGGCGTGTTGGCCGACAGCCTGAACTGGCTGCGTTCGTTTATCGAGATCGAGCTGAACAGCGCCAACGACAACCCGATCATCGACGCCGAAGAAGAGCGCGTGCTGCACGGTGGGCACTTCTACGGCGGGCATATCGCCTTTGCCATGGACAGCCTCAAGACCCTGGTGGCCAACGTCGCCGACCTGCTCGACCGCCAACTCGCGCTGCTGGTGGACGTGCGTTACAACCACGGCCTGCCGAGCAACCTGTCGGGCGCGCCCGCCGACCGCGCCATGATCAACCACGGCTTCAAGGCCGTGCAGATCGGCACCAGCGCCTGGACCGCCGAAGCGCTGAAAAACACCATGCCGGCCAGCGTGTTCTCGCGCTCTACCGAGTGCCATAACCAGGACAAGGTCAGCATGGGCACCATCGCCGCCCGCGATGCAATCCGCGTGCTGGAGCTGACCGAACAGGTCGCCGCCGCCACCTTGCTCGCCGCCAACCAAGGTGTGTGGCTGCGCGCCCAGGCCGAGGATGCGCGGCCGCTGCCACCGGCGCTGGCCGCCATGCACGAGGAACTGGCCAAGGACTTCCCGCCAGTGATCGAAGACCGCGCCCTGGAAGGCGAACTGCGCCTGTGTCTGCAACGCATCGCCGAGCAACACTGGAGGCTGCATGCGTAGCCCCGGCGTATTGCACAGCGACACACACATCCTGGTGCCGTTTTTCGATGTCGACACCATGAACGTGGTGTGGCACGGACACTACGTGAAATACCTCGAAGTGGCGCGCTGCGCGCTGCTGGACAAGATCGGCCACAACTACACGGCGATGCTCGAAGCCGGCTACGCCTGGCCGGTGATCGACATGCAGTTGCGCTACGTGCACGGCGCGGTGTTTGGCCAGACCATCAACGTGCGCGCCAGCCTGGTGGAATGGGAGAACCGTTTGAAGGTCAATTACCTGATTACGGACCTGGCCAGCGGCGAGCGCCTGACCCGCGCCACCACCGTGCAAGTGGCGGTGGAGATGGCCAGCCGCGAGATGCAGTTGGCCTCGCCCAAAATATTCACTGACGCCGTAGAGAGAGCCTTGAAATGAGATCCCCTGTGGCAGCGCTAGTCCTGTTGTTAAGCATTCCAGGCCTGGCTCACGCGTTTGACCTGCAACAACTCAGCGATCAATTGGCCAAACCGTCCGTGATCCACGGCAGCTTCATCCAGGAAAAACACCTGCGCGCCCTGCCGCAGCCGTTGGTCAGCAAGGGCACCTTCGTCCTCGCCAAAGACCACGGCCTGCTGTGGCTGCTCAAGACCCCGTTGCAACAGGACTACCGCATCAGCGCCCAGGGCATCGCCCGGCGTGACGCCAATGGCTGGCAAACGCTGCCAAACAAGAGCGCCGGTGCCGAGCAGAATCGGTTGTTCCTCGCGGTGCTCCAGGGCGACAGCAGCGGCTTGCAGCGGGATTTCGAGCTGCAACTGCAAGGCGAGGCCACACAATGGAAACTCACGCTGATCCCGCGCTCGCTGCTGCTGAAGCAGGTGTTCACCCAGATCAATATCGACGGTGGCGCCCTCGTGCAAACCATCGAGCTGCGGGAAACCCAAGGCGACAGCACCCTCCTGCGCATGCAGGACAGCACCGCCGAACAACCGTTGAGCGACGCGGAGCAACACGACTTTGCCCAGTGAGCGCTTGCTGCCGCGCCTGTTCCTGATCCTGCTGGTGGCCGTGCTGGCCCTGGCCGGCTGGCAGTGGCGCCATGGCGCGCCGCTGTCGGCCAACCTGATGGAACTGGTGCCGGGCAGTACGCCGGACGCCCTGGAGCTGCAGGCCGAACAGCGCATGCAGGAACCGCTGAACCGCGAGATGCTGGTATTGGTGGGGCATGCCGACCGCCAGCAAGCGGTGAACGTGGCGCAACAGTTGGGCGAACGCTGGCAGGCCAGCGGCCTGTTCGAAAAGGTGCAGTGGAACCTGCAGGCCGACCTGCCTGCGCTGCGCGAACAGTTGCTGCGTGGTCGACTGGCAATGCTCTCGACCAAGGACCGCGAGCAACTGATCGAACACCCCGACGCCTTTATCCAGCAGCGCGTGCAGGCGCTGTTCGACCCCTTCACCGGGTTCAGCCTGGTGCCGAGCCAGGATGACTGGCTGGGTCTGACCGGACGTATCCAGAACAGCCAGCCGCAACGTGGCTCGGTGCAGTTGGATATCGGCAGCGGCGCGTTGATCGCCGATGCCGACGGCAAAAGCTGGGTGCTGTTGCGTGCGCGCACCACCGGCAATGCCTTTGACATGAAACTGCCGCTGCAGGTGGCGGATTTGCTCCAGGCCAGCCGCGAACAGGCCGGTCAGCAAGGCGCGCAACTGCTGGCGGCCAGCGGTTTGTTGTACGCCGCCAATGGTCAGCAGCAGGCCACGCGGGAAATCACCTGGGTCGGCGGCGGCGCGACCGTGGGCATCCTGCTGTTGCTGCTGCTGGCGTTCCGCCGCTGGCGGGTATTGCTGGCATTCGTGCCGGTGCTGGTGGGCATGTTGTTTGGCGCCGTGGCGTGTGTGGCGCTGTTCGGCCATATGCATGTGATGACATTGGTGCTTGGCTCCAGCCTGATCGGCGTCGCGGTGGATTACCCACTGCATTACCTGTCGAAAAGCTGGAGCCTCAAGCCGTGGCGCAGTTGGCCGGCATTGCGCCTGACCCTGCCGGGGCTGAGCCTGAGCCTGGCCACCAGTTGCATCGGTTACCTGGCGCTGGCCTGGACGCCGTTCCCGGCGCTGACCCAGATCGCGGTGTTCTCCGCTGCGGGTTTGGTCGGTGCGTATCTGTCGGCCGTGTGCCTGTTGCCGGCCTTGCTCAAAGGCGTTGAGTTGCGCCCGGCGCAATGGCCTCTGCGTATCGCTGAAGGCTTGTGGCAGGTTCGTGCGGCGTTGCTCACTCGCGTGCCGAGCCCGGTGCTGCTGGCGCTGGTACTGCTGTTTTGCGCCGGCGGGTTGTGGCAGCTCAACAGCAAAAACGATATCCGCCAGTGGATCGGCGCACCGCCGCAGTTGCTGCAAGAGGCCCAGGCCGTGGCGCGGATTACCGGTTTCCAGCCCACCAGCCAGTTCTTCCTGGTGCGCGCCGACAATCAACAGCAGCTGCTGGAACGCCAGGCCGCGCTGGGCCAGCGCCTGGATCAACTGGTAAATATGGACAAGCTCAAGGGTTACCTGGCGCTCAATCAACTGGTCAACCTGCCCGCCCAGCAGCAACAGCTGCGCGATGCCCTGAACGCACTGCCACAGCACTGGCAGCCGCTGCTCGACCTCGGCGTACCGGCCAGCGCGCTGCAAGCCGAGGTCGCGCAGTTGCAAGCGCTGCCCACCGAAGACATCGACGCCGCACTGATCGGCCCGATGGCCGAACCCTGGCGTACGCTGTGGCTCGGCCCGGTGGACGGCGGCGTCGCTGCAATGGTCAGCCTGCAAGGCTTGAACAACCCGGTGCTGTTGCGAGTGCAGGCCCTGGACTTGCCGGGCGTGCAGCTGGTGGATCGCCTCGGTGATCTGAACCGCGTGTTCGCCGCCACCCAGATCAGCGCCGCGCAACTGAAATTGATGTCGTGCGTGCTGATCGTGCTGCTGCTGATCCTGCCGTTTGGTTTCGGCGGCGCCCTGCGCATCGTCGCGCTGCCATTGCTGGCCGCACTGTGCAGCCTGGCCAGCCTCGGTTGGCTGGGCCAGCCGCTGACGTTGTTCAGCCTGTTCGGTTTGCTGCTGGTGACGGCGATCAGCGTCGACTACGCGATCCTGATGCGCGAGCAGATCGGCGGCCCCGCCGTGAGCCTGCTGGGTACGCTGCTGGCGGCGCTCACGACCTGGTTGTCGTTTGGTCTGCTGGCCGTGTCCAGCACGCCGGCAGTGAGTAATTTCGGCCTATCGGTCAGCCTCGGCCTGGCGTTCAGCTTTATGCTGGCGCCTTGGGCCGGACAACAGAAACACGCCTTATGAATCGGATTATCGCCAAAGCGGCAAGGAGCCCTCGTGCCCACAGTTGAAATGGAACGTCGCCAGGTTGTAGTGATTGGCGCCGGCCCGTCCGGCGCTATCGCCGCCGCGCTGCTCAAGCGCAAAGGGCATGATGTATTGATCATCGAGCGCCAGTATTTCCCACGGTTCTCGATCGGCGAAAGCCTTCTGTCCCACTGCATCGACTTTATCGAAGAAGCCGGCATGCTCGACGCCGTGCAGGCCGCCGGCTTCCAGGTAAAAACCGGTGCCGCGTTCGCCTGGGGCGAGCGCTACAGCGCTTTTGATTTCAGTGACACCTTCAGCAACGGCAAACCGACCACCTTCCAGGTGCAGCGCGGCGAGTTCGACAAGCTGCTGGCGGACCAGGCAGCGTTGCAGGGGGTGGAGATCCGCTACGGCGAGACCATCGTCGGCGTGGACTTCGCAGGCGATAGCCGCTACCTGCATGTACGCCGCGAGAACGGCAGCGAGTACCACCTCAAAGCCAGGTTCGTGCTCGATGCCAGCGGCTACGGCCGCGTGCTGCCGCGCCTGCTGGACCTGGAAGCGCCGTCGAATTTCCCGGTGCGCCAGGCGGTGTTCACCCACATTGAAGACCGCATCGAACACCCAGGTTTCGACCGTACCAAGATCTTGGTGACCACTCATCCAACCCAGCGCGATATCTGGTTCTGGACGATCCCGTTCAGCAATGGCCGGTGCTCGGTGGGTGTGGTCGCGGCCAAGGAGCATTTCGACGGCCGCGACGGAGACCTCGATGCCTGCCTGCGCGGCTTTATCGACGAAACCCCAAGCCTGTCCGGCGTGCTGCACAACGCGGTGTGGGACACGCCGGCGCGCACCATCGGCGGCTACTCGGCCAACGTCAAAACCCTGCACGGCCCGGGCTTTGCGCTGCTGGGCAATGCGGCGGAATTCCTCGACCCGGTGTTCTCCTCCGGCGTGACCATTGCCATGCGCTCGGCCAGCATGGCGGCCGGCCTATTGGACCGTCAGCTCAAGGGCGAAACCGTGGACTGGCAAACCGAGTTTGCCGCGCCGCTCAAGCGCGGGGTCGACACCTTCCGCTGCTACGTCGAAGGCTGGTACGCGGGGACGTTCCAGGATGTGATTTTCCACCCCGAAAGTTCGCCGGAAATTCGCCGCATGATCAGCGCGATCCTCGCCGGCTACGCGTGGGACGAGCGCAACCCGTTTGTCAGCGAGCCCAAGCGACGATTGCGGATGTTGTCGGAGATTTGCGCGAGTGAGCCGGTATGAGCACTCAATACCTGAGTAAAAACTACGTCGAAGAGACGAAGTTCGGCTTCTGGTTCCTGCGCAGCCACACCTGGCAGCACCATGTGCTGCGCGTGGCAATCAACGACCTGCGCAGCCTGTTCACCGACCCGCTGCCCGAGGCGCCGGTATTGCTGGACGCCGGTTGCGGCCAGGGCAAGTCGTTCCGGTACTTGCAGCAGGTGTTCGCCCCCGAGCGCCTGATCGGCCTGGATGCCGACCCCCACAGCCTGGCATTGAGCAAGGCTGAAGCCGCACGCCAGGGCCTGGCCATCGAGCTGATCGGCAGCGACTGCGCGACCCTCGATGTGCCGGACGAAAGCGTCGATATCCTGTTCTGCCACCAGACCTTCCATCATCTGGTCGAACAACATCGCGCACTCAAAGAGTTTTACCGGGTGCTCAAGCCGGGTGGCTACCTGCTGTTTGCCGAATCCACCGAGGCCTATATCGATACGTGGGTGATCCGCTGGCTGTTCCGTCACCCCATGCACGTGCAGAAAAGCGCCGAAGAATACCTGCAGATGCTCCGCGAGCAGGGCTTTGAGTTCGGCCCGCAGAACGTTTCTTACCCGTACTTGTGGTGGAGCCGTTCCAGCGACTTCGGCCTGCTGGAACGCTGGGGCCTGCGGAGTCCGCCGCCAGTGGGCCAGCGCGAAGAAACCCTGGTCAACTGCGTGGCGCGCAAGCCCCTGGCGAGTGCCGCACCATGATGCGCAGCCTGTTGATCGGCTGCCTGTTGCTGCTGAGCGCCTGCGCCAGCCAGCCGCCGCTGCCGGAAAAAACGCCCGCGCTCGCGTTGCCGATGCAACTGCATGTGCAGCGCCAGGCCGATGGCCAGAGCCAGGACTGGTTGCTGGTGATCCAGCGCGAAGGCGGCGCCATCCGCTGGTCGATGATGGACCCGCTGGGCATTCCCCAGGCCCGGCAAAAACTGATCGATGGCGCCTGGCAGGCCGATGGCTTGCTGCCGCCCAATCCCCAGGCGCGAGAGCTGTTCGCCGCCCTGCTGTTCGCCCTGACCTCGGCGGACGACGTGCGCGCGCTGTATCCGAGCGCCCAGGCGAGGGACCTCACACGGACCCTGCCGGGGCATTGGCAGATCGTCTACCAGTCTTCAGAAGTCTTCAGCGTGAACATGACCGGCCAACCCATGAGCTACCGCATCACACCGCTCGGTGCCGCCCAATGACCGCCTACCTCAACGCCCTTGGCGTGATTTGCGCCCTAGGCCGGGGTCAAGCGCAGGTCAGTCGCAACCTGTTTGCCGGTGACTGCTCAGGCATGTGCGCCGAAAACGGCTGGGTGCCCGAGCGCATGCTGCCGGTAGGCAGTGTGCGGGGCGAATTGGCGACCATCCCAGTGGAACTCGGCCAGCAGAGCAGCCGCAATAACCAACTGTTGCTGGAAGCGGCGTTGCAAATCGAGGACGAGATCCGCCAGGCGATCCACACCTACGGCGCTTCGCGGGTCGGCATTGTGCTGGGCACCAGCACCTCGGGCATCGACGAAGCCAGCCGCGGCATCGCCCTGTACCTGCGCGACAAGCACTTCCCCTGCGACTACGACTACCAGCAACAGGAACTCAGCGCCCCGGCGAACTTCCTCGCCGACTGGCTGCAACTGAGCGGCCCGGCCTATGTGATATCCACCGCCTGCACCTCCAGCGCCCGCGCCCTGATGAGCGCCCAGCGCTTGCTCGACCTGGGGATGTGCGATGCGGTGATCTGCGGCGGTGTGGACAGCCTGTGCAAGCTGACCCTCAATGGGTTCAGCGCGCTGGAAGCCGTGTCGAACGAGCGCTGCAATCCGTTTTCGGCGAACCGCAACGGCATCAATATCGGCGAAGCAGCGGTGCTGTTTGTGATGAGTAAAGCGCCTGCGCCCATCGCCCTGCTGGGCAGTGGCGCCAGTTGCGACGCCCACCATATTTCTGCGCCCGAGCCTACCGGCAAAGGCGCATTGCAGGCGATGCGCAAAGCGCTGGCCAGTGCAAAACTGGCGCCCGAGCAGATCGGCTACCTGAACCTGCATGGCACCGCCACCCAGCACAACGACGCGATGGAAAGCCTGGCCGTCGCCAGCCTGTTCCCCGACGGCGTGGCCTGCTCATCCACCAAGCCCATGAGCGGCCATACCCTCGGCGCAGCCGGCGCACTGGAAGCCGCGTTTTGCTGGCTGAGCCTGACCCACGGCCGCGTCCCTCCCCATGTGTGGGACGGCCAGGCCGACCCCACGTTGCCTGCCCTGCAATGGGCGCGCAGCGGCGAAACCCTGGAAAAACCCTGCCTGATGAGTAACTCGTTCGCCTTCGGCGGCAACAACGTCAGCCTGATTATCGGAGAGGCTCCATGACCGCTTGGCCACTCGCCGACCTGCTGCCCCACGCGGGCGACATGATCCTGATCGACCAGGTGCTGTCGTTCGATGAAGAGCAGATCCACACCCGCACCACCGTCAAGCCTGGCGGCCTGTTCAACCGCGCTGACGGTAGCCTGCCAGCCTGGGTCGGCATCGAGCTGATGGCGCAGAGCGTTGCCGCCTACGCCGGTTGCCGTGCGCGCCAGAAAGGCGACGCGGTGGAACTGGGCTTCCTGCTCGGCACACGTAAGTTCGAGTGCAACGTGGAACACTTCCCGGCAGGCGCCGAGCTGACCATCCACGGCCTGCGCTCTCTGGAAGACGACAACGGCATGGGTGTGTTCGAATGCCACCTGACCGGTGACGGTATCCAGGCCAGCGCCCGCTTGAACGTATTTCGACCGCCCCAGGCGGCCACTTATTTAGATGAATCGAAGGACGAAACGCCATGACTGAATCCGTACTGGTCACCGGCTCCAGCCGTGGCATCGGCCGCGCCATTGCCCTGCGCCTGGCTCAGGCCGGGCATGACATCGTGCTGCATTGCCGCAGCGGCCGTGCCGAAGCCGACGCGGTGCAGGTCGAAATCCAGGCCCTTGGCCGCACAGCACGGGTGCTGCAATTCGACGTGGCGGATCGTGCGATCTGCAAGCAGATCCTTGAGGCGGACGTCGAGCAACATGGCGCCTACTACGGCGTGGTGCTCAACGCCGGGCTGACCCGAGACGGCGCGTTTCCGGCCCTGTCGGAAGACGACTGGGACGTGGTGATGCGCACCAACCTGGATGGTTTCTACAACGTGCTGCACCCGGTGATGATGCCGATGATTCGCCGTCGCGCCGCCGGGCGTATCGTGTGCATTACCTCGGTGTCGGGGCTGATCGGCAATCGCGGCCAGGTCAACTACAGCGCCTCGAAAGCCGGCCTGATCGGCGCGGCCAAGGCCCTGGCGATCGAGCTGGGCAAGCGCAAGATCACCGTCAACTGCGTCGCGCCTGGGCTGATCGACACTGCGATGCTGGACGAGAACGTACCGGTGGAAGAACTGATGAAAATGATCCCGGCACAGCGCATGGGCACGCCGGAAGAAGTCGCCGGTGCGGTGAATTTCCTGATGTCGGCCGAAGCCGGCTATATCACCCGCCAGGTGTTGGCCGTGAATGGAGGCCTGTGCTGATGAAACGTGTAGTCGTCACTGGCATGGCCGGCATGACCTCCCTGGGCGGCGATTGGGCGACCGTCTCGGCCAACTTTCGCGCCAACCGCAGCGGTATCCGGCGCATGGACGAGTGGGACCGCTTTACCGAACTGAACACGCGCCTGGCCGGGCCCATCGATGATTTCGTGGTGCCAGCCCATTGGACCCGCAAACAACTGCGCAGCATGGGCCGCGTCTCGCGCCTGGCGGTGTGGGCGGCGGAGCAGGCATTGCAGGACGCCGGGTTGCTCGGTGATGAGTCGATCAAGGACGGGCGCATGGGCGTGGCCTGTGGTTCGTCCACCGGCAGCACCGATGAGATCAAGGCCTTCGGCAATATGCTGCTGAACTCAGTGGCCGAGGGGCTGAATGCCAACTCGTATGTGCGGATGATGCCGCACACCACGGCGGCGAATATCAGCATCTTTTTTGGCCTGACCGGGCGGCTGATCCCCACGTCCAGTGCCTGCACCAGCGGCAGCCAGGGCATCGGTTATGCCTACGAGGCGATCAAGTTCGGCCGCCTGCCGTTGATGCTCGCCGGCGGCGCCGAGGAGCTGTGCCCTACCGAAGCCATGGTGTTCGACGCACTTTACGCCACCAGCCTGAAAAACGACGCCCCGCAAACCAGCCCACGTCCCTACGACAGCGGTCGCGATGGCCTGGTGATCGGCGAAGGCGGCGGCATGTTGGTGCTGGAAGAGTTGGAACACGCCCTGGCGCGGGGCGCACATATTCATGCCGAACTGGTCGGCTTTGGCAGCAACGCCGACGGCCAGCACACCACCCGCCCCGAACAGAAAACCATGCGCCGCGCCATGGAGCTGGCCCTGGAAGATGCCGGGCTGACACCCGACGCGATTGGCTACGTGAACGGCCACGGCACCGCCACCGATCAAGGCGATATCGCCGAGACCCTGGCCACCAGCAGCCTGTTCGGCAGCCGCATGCCTATCAGCTCGCAGAAAAGCTTCCTCGGCCACACCCTCGGGGCGTGCGGGGCGCTGGAGTCGTGGTTCACCATCGAGATGATGAACCGCAACCAATACGTGCACACCTTCAACCTGGAGTCCGTCGACCCGCAATGCGGCGAACTGGATTACCTGCAAGGTGAATTCCGCGAGATGCACCACGATTACGTGATGAACAACAACTTTGCTTTTGGCGGCGTGAATACGTCGCTGATCTTCCGCCGCTGGTCCTGAATTTTAAATCGATTGGAGAATACGGAATGTCTTCCTTGCTACGCGCCACCCTGATCACCCTGGCCCTGTTGACCACGGCCGGCTGCACCAACAAACCGGTGCTCAACACCCAGCATGACCTGCCGGTCAACGCCCAGGTCAGTGAAGAAAAAATGAAGGCGGTGATCGTCAACGCCCTGCAAAAACGCGAGTGGACGGTGCAACGCCTGAGCCCGCAACTGGTGCAGGCCGAAATCACCGTGCGTAACCAGTACTACGCCGCCATCGACATCCGCTACACCCGCAACAGCTACGCCATCACCTACCGTGACAGCCGCGACCTGGGCTACAAGGACGGCAAGATCCATCGCAACTACAACCGCTGGGTGAACAACCTGGACAGCGACATCATGGCCGGCTTGCGCAGCAATGGCGTGAGTGGTGAGCAGGGCTCGGCGGCGCAGTTGTTTGAGCAGACGGGCACCACCAAGTAAAACCGAGATTCTGTGGTGAGCGTGCTTGCCCGCGATGGGCTGCGTAGCAGCCCTCAGATCAGGCGCCGCATTCTGGCTGACAGAGCGCGGCGTTTTTATTGGGCGGCCTTACGCGTCAACAACTCCACAAACGCCTTCGCCATCGGCGTCTGCGCGCCCTTGCGCTGTACCAGCCATACCGAGGTCACCGCCTCGGGATCCAGCAAAGTGCGATACACCACGCCGTCAATGCGGATGCGCTGATAAGACGCCGGCAACACCGACACCCCCAGCCCCGCCGCCACCAGGCCGATGATGGTCATCGCCTCTCCTGCTTCCTGGGCGAAGCGCGGGCTGAAGCCAGCGTCGCGGCACAGGTTCAGCAGTTGGGCATACAGACCGCTCCCATAGCTACGTGGGAAAAACACAAAAGGCTCGTCAGCCAATTGCGCCAGATGCAAGCCTCGCTCGCTGCCGTCCACCAGCGGGTGACCGGCGCTCAAGACTGCGACCAACGGTTCGCGCATCAGCTCGATCACGCTCAACGAATCCGGCAGCGGCAATGGCCGCATCAGCCCCACCTGGATCGACTCATCCACCAGCGACTCAGCCACTTCGGTGCTGCTCATTTCCTGAAGGTTCAGGTGCACCGCCGGGAACGCCTG
The DNA here is from genome assembly GCF_023701505.1 of Pseudomonas sp. SR18. Classification (NCBI taxonomy): domain Bacteria; kingdom Pseudomonadati; phylum Pseudomonadota; class Gammaproteobacteria; order Pseudomonadales; family Pseudomonadaceae; genus Pseudomonas; species Pseudomonas sp. SR18. The sequence goes on from NZ_JAMQAU010000012.1 coordinate 112,464, forward strand.
GCGAAACGCAAAGATCGCCTGGGGAATACTGGCGTTGAACGGCGCGGACGAGGTGAAGCCAATCTTCAGCTCCCCCAACTCACCCAACTGTGCGCGCCGCGCTACATCCCACGCCTTATCCACTTGGGCCAGCACCAACCGTGCTTCGTGCAGGAACAGGCGCCCCGCTTCACTCAACTCAACCCGACGATTGGTGCGCTCGAACAACCGCGCCCCCACCTCCTGCTCCAGCGCCTGGATCTGCTGGCTCAGTGGCGGTTGCGAGATGCCCAGCACCTGCGCGGCGCGGCCAAAGTGCAACTCTTCGGCGACGGCGATGAAGTACCGCAGATGACGCAATTCCATGCAAACCCCATTAGGTCGTAAAAGCTATCAAACAGGTCGAACAATATATTGGAAAGAATCATTAGCCAGCTATATTCTTTTTTGCATTGCCAGCCCTGACAGGCTTTTGCCCCCCCGAGGTCCCCGTGAAATCTGCTGTCGCGCCACTCGCTCAAGACGTCCCGCCTACTGCACTGGATGAGGTGGTGGCTCAGCTCAATGACGTGTTCATCGAAAAAGGCACGCCTATGTTCATGCGCACAGTGCTGGCGCTGTTCTCTGGCGGCTTTGCCACGTTTGCCCTGCTGTACTGCGTGCAGCCGATGATGCCGGCGCTGTCCCACGAGTTTTCCATCAACGCTGCGCAAAGCAGTCTGATTCTGTCGGTGTCCACTGCGATGCTGGCGTTGGGCCTACTGATCACCGGGCCGATTTCCGACACCCTGGGGCGTAAACCGGTGATGGTCGCTGCGCTGTTCTGTGCGGCGCTGGCCACAATTGCCAGCGGCCTGATGCCGAGCTGGGAAGGGATTCTGTTGATGCGTGCGCTGGTGGGGCTGTCACTCAGCGGCCTGGCCGCCGTGGCGATGACCTACCTGAGCGAAGAGATCCACCCACAACACATTGGCCTGGCCATGGGCCTGTACATCGGCGGCAATGCCATCGGCGGCATGAGCGGTCGCCTGATCATCGGCGTGTTGATCGACTTCGTCAGCTGGCACACCGCGATGCTGATTATCGGCGCCCTGGCGCTGATCGCGGCCACGGTGTTCTGGAAAATCCTCCCCGAATCGCGCAACTTCCGCGCCAGCAGCCTAAAGCCGCGCAACCTGGTGGATGGCTTTGTCATGCACTTCAAGGACGCGGGCCTGCCGTGGCTGTTCCTGGAAGCCTTCCTGTTGATGGGCGCATTTGTGACGATGTTCAACTACATCGGCTATCGCCTGCTGGCCGCCCCGTACGACCTCAGCCAGGCCGTGGTCGGGCTGCTGTCGTTGGTGTACCTGTCGGGCATCTACAGCTCGGCGAAAATCGGCTCCCTGGCCGACCGCCTTGGCCGCCGTCGCGTGCTGTGGGCCACGATTGTGCTGATGCTCTGCGGCATGCTGCTGACCCTATTCTCCCCACTATGGCTGGTGGTGCCGGGCATGCTGATCTTCACCTTCGGCTTCTTCGGCGCCCACTCGGTGGCCAGCAGCTGGATCGGCCGCCGTGCGACCAAGGCCAAGGGGCAGGCGTCGTCGTTGTACCTGTTTTGCTATTACGCTGGCTCCAGCGTCGCGGGCACTACGGGTGGATTCTTCTGGCACCTTGCCGGGTGGAACGGCATTGGTGCGTTTATCGTGGCGCTGTTGATTGGCGCGTTGCTGGTGGCGTTGAGGCTGGCGAAGTTGCCGCCGTTGGCCGCCGCTTGAAGAACCGGCGCCTTGAACGACATCCGCGCCATCACCCGTTTACCCCGGCGCTCATGCATGACTACAGCACCAATATGCATGACCAACATCAACAACAACCCCACGCAAGACAACACATGCACGCGGGTGTACCAGGCAATGCGTGCCGGGTCGCTGTCGAACGGCATGATGGAGACCAGGTTAAAGATATTGATCGGCCGATCCATCATCAGCACCCCTGTGGCCAACACCACTGCCAACACCAGGTACATGGCCTTGTGGACCAACAACGCGATGTATTCCTGCGGTGAGCGCTTGATGGAGAAATCCAGGCCATGGGAAAACGAACAATAGACCCGCAAGGCGAAGACAGGGATGTAGAGGGTAGTCAACGACACATTGAAAAAGCCGACCCATGCCTTGACCGGCGCGGGCACCGTAAACACGGCCACGAAGAAACCCGACAACAACGCCCACAAAATGACGACGGCCGAGATCCAGTGCAGCAACTTCTGGCGTGTTGAGTAGGAAACGGTATTCATCTGGAATCACCTGACAATTATCGCCAGTGGCTGGCGGGTGGAAGCGTCGGGTAGGATTTTTACCGAGACGAGTTACCGAGGCTGTAGGAAAAATCCCAAATAACTCAAATTACCAAGACCGGGCTTAACGAACGCTGAAACGCAACGAGCCCCGCTTTGCCAGGCAAAACGGGGCTCGTTTTTCAGGAGGGAAGCTTACTCGTGGTATTGCGCGGACAGTTCATGCACCGCTCGCAGGAACGCGCCGGCATGCTCCGGGTTCACTTCCGGCGTAATGCCATGGCCGAGGTTGAACACGTGCCCGGTACCTTTGCCATAGCTGGCCAGGATGCGACCGACTTCGGCGCGGATCGCTTCCGGCTTGGCGTACAGCACGGTCGGATCCATGTTGCCTTGCAGCGCGACGCGGTTGCCCACGCGCTGGCGGGCTTCGCCCAGGTCGCAGGTCCAGTCCAGGCCCAAAGCATCGGCACCGGCGTCGGCGATGCTTTCCAGCCATAGGCCGCCGCCTTTGGTGAACATGATCACCGGCACTTTGCGACCTTCGTGTTCGCGGATCAGGCCGCTGACGATTTTGCGCATATAGGCCAGGGAGAACTCCTGGTACGCCGCCGCCGACAGGTTGCCCCCCCAGGTATCGAAAATCTGTACCGCTTGCGCACCGGCCATGATCTGGCCATTGAGGTACGAGGTGACGGACTGTGCCAGCTTGTCCAGCAGCAGGTGCATGGCTTGCGGATTGTCGTAGAGCATGGCCTTGGTCTTGCGGAAGTCTTTCGACGAGCCGCCTTCGACCATATAGGTGGCCAGGGTCCATGGGCTGCCGGAGAAGCCGATCAGCGGCACGCGGCCGTTCAGCTCACGGCGGATGGTGCTCACGGCGTCCATCACGTAGCCGAGGTCTTTGTGTGGATCCGGGATCGGCAACGCTTCGATGTCGGCCAGGGTACTGACGACTTTCTTGAAGCGCGGGCCTTCGCCTGTCTCGAAGTACAGGCCTTGGCCCATGGCGTCGGGGATGGTCAGGATATCGGAGAAGAGGATGGCCGCATCCAGTTGTGGGTAGCGGTCCAGCGGCTGCATCGTGACTTCGCAGGCGAACTCCGGATTCATGCACAGGCTCATGAAATCGCCGGCTTGAGCGCGACTGGCGCGGTATTCCGGCAGGTAGCGACCGGCTTGACGCATCATCCACACAGGGGTGACGTCTACAGGTTGCTTGAGCAGGGCACGAAGGAAACGGTCGTTCTTGAGGGCAGTCATGTCGGCATCCGCAAAAAAAGTGCGGGCATTTTCTCAGAGCCAGACGCAAAAGGCACGGAATGCGCCGTGCCTTTTGTCTATCGGGTCAATTTGTCGCGGACATGAAAGCGCTGCAAATCAAATGTGGGAGGGGGCTTGCCCCCGATTGCAGTGTGTCAGTCCCAGTATCTTTGACTGATACACCGCTATCGGGGGCAAGCCCCCTCCCACACTTTGATCCCATTTCAACCTGGGATCGGGGTCAGACTTGCAGGTAGTCCAGGATGCCTTCGGCGGCGTTGCGACCTTCGAAGATCGCGGTTACCACCAGGTCAGAGCCGCGCACCATATCGCCACCGGCGAAGATTTTCGGGTTACTGGTCTGGTGCTTGTACTGGCCTTGTTCCGGGGCCACAACGCGGCCCTGGCTGTCGGTCTGGATCTGGAACTGCTCGAACCACGGCGCCGGGCTTGGGCGGAACCCGAAGGCGATGACCACGGCGTCGGCCGGGATGATCTCTTCGGAACCAGGGATCGGCTCGGGGCTGCGACGGCCACGGGCGTCCGGCTCGCCGAGACGGGTCTCGACCACTTTCACACCTTCGACGCGGTCTTCACCGACGATGGCGATCGGCTGGCGGTTGTAGAGGAATTTCACGCCTTCTTCCTTGGCGTTCTTCACCTCTTTGCGCGAGCCGGGCATGTTGGCTTCGTCACGACGGTACGCACAGGTCACCGACTTAGCGCCCTGGCGGATCGAGGTACGGTTGCAGTCCATCGCGGTGTCACCACCGCCCAGCACCACGACCTTCTTGCCTTTCATGTCGACGAAATCTTCCGGCGACTTTTCAAAGCCCAGGTTGCGGTTGACGTTGGCGATCAGGAAGTCGAGCGCGTCATACACGCCAGGCAGGTCCTCGCCGGCAAAGCCGCCCTTCATGTAGGTGTAGGTGCCCATGCCCATGAACACGGCGTCGTATTCTTCGAGCAGTTGCTCCATGGTGATGTCTTTGCCGATTTCGGTATTGAGGCGAAACTCGATACCCATGCCGGTGAAGACTTCACGACGGTGGCTCAGCACGGTTTTTTCCAGCTTGAACTCCGGGATACCGAAGGTCAGCAGGCCACCGATTTCCGGGTTCTTGTCGAACACCACCGGGGTCACGCCGCCACGCACCAGCACGTCGGCACAGCCCAGGCCCGCCGGACCCGCACCGATGATGGCGACGCGCTTGCCGGTCGGCTTGACCTTGGACATGTCCGGACGCCAGCCCATGGCGAAGGCGGTGTCGGTGATGTACTTCTCCACCGAACCGATGGTCACCGCGCCGAAACCGTCGTTAAGGGTACACGCGCCCTCGCACAGACGGTCCTGCGGGCACACCCGGCCGCACACTTCCGGCAAGGTGTTGGTCTGGTGCGACAGCTCGGCGGCGGCGAGGATGTTGCCCTCGGCCACCAATTTCAGCCAGTTGGGAATGAAGTTGTGCACCGGGCACTTCCATTCGCAATACGGGTTACCGCACCCCAGGCAGCGGTGGGCCTGGTCGGCCGAGTGCTGGGGTTTGAAGGGTTCGTAGATTTCCACGAACTCTTTCTTGCGTTGACGCAACAGTTTCTTCTTCGGATCTTTGCGCCCGACATCGATGAACTGGAAGTCGTTATTCAGACGTTCAGCCATGTTAAAACCTCATCAAACTCTTCAGGCGCATATCACTGCGGATTGGCACGGATGCTGGAAAGCAACGATTTCAGGTTGGCAGCCTTGGGCTTGACCAGCCAGAAACGACGCAGGTAATCATCGAGGTTTTCGGCGAGGTTACGACCCCATTCGCTGCCGGTTTCCTCAACGTACTCGTCCAGCACGTGCTGCAAGTGGTTCCGGTAGGACTCCATGGCTTCGCCGCTGATCCGCTGGATCTCGACCAACTCGTGGTTGACCTTGTCGACGAAGGTGTTGTCCTGGTCGAGCACGTAGGCGAAACCGCCGGTCATGCCCGAACCGAAGTTGTAACCGGTCTTGCCCAATACCGCGACAAAGCCACCGGTCATGTACTCGCAGCAGTGATCGCCTGTGCCTTCCACCACGGTGTGGGCACCGGAGTTACGCACGGCGAAACGCTCACCGGCAGTCCCGGCGGCGAACAGCTTGCCACCCGTTGCGCCGTACAGGCAGGTGTTGCCGATGATGGCACTTTCCTGACTCTTGTAGACGCTGCCTTTTGGAGGAACGATCACCAGCTTACCGCCGGTCATGCCCTTGCCTACGTAGTCGTTGGCGTCGCCTTCCAGGTACATGTGCAGGCCGCCTGCGTTCCACACGCCAAAGCTCTGACCCGCAGTGCCCTTGAAGCGGAAGGTGATCGGCGCTTTAGCCATCCCTTGATTGCCGTGCTTGCGTGCGATTTCGCCGGAGATGCGTGCGCCGATGGAACGGTCGCAGTTGCAGATATCCAGGGCGAACTCGCCACCGCTGGCGTCGCTGATCGAGGAACCGGCCATATCGACCATCTTCTCGGCCAGCAGGCCTTTATCGAACGGCGGGTTGCGCTCTACGCCGCAGAACTGCGGTTTATCGGCCGGAATGTGATCGCTTCCCAACAACGGCGTCAGGTCCAAGTGGTGCTGCTTGGCGGTCTGGCCCTGCAGGATTTCCAGCAGGTCGGTACGCCCGATCAGCTCTTCCAGCGAACGCACGCCCAGCTTGGCCAGCCACTCACGGGTCTCTTCGGCGACGTAGGTGAAGAAATTCACCACCATGTCGACGGTGCCGATGTAGTGATCCTTGCGCAGTTTCTCATTCTGCGTCGCGACGCCGGTGGCGCAGTTGTTCAGGTGGCAGATGCGCAGGTATTTGCAACCCAAGGCAATCATCGGTGCAGTGCCGAAGCCGAAGCTTTCAGCGCCGAGGATTGCAGCCTTGATCACGTCGAGACCGGTTTTCAGGCCGCCGTCGGTCTGGACACGGACCTTGCCGCGCAGGTCGTTGCCACGCAGGGTCTGGTGGGTTTCGGCCAGACCGAGTTCCCACGGCGCGCCGGCGTACTTGATCGAGGTCAGCGGCGATGCGCCGGTACCGCCGTCGTAGCCGGAGATGGTGATCAGGTCGGCATAGGCCTTGGCCACACCGGCGGCAATGGTGCCCACGCCGGCTTCCGCTACCAGTTTCACCGAGACCAGGGCCTTCGGGTTGACTTGCTTGAGGTCGAAAATCAGCTGCGACAAGTCTTCAATCGAATAGATGTCGTGGTGCGGCGGTGGCGAAATCAGGGTCACGCCTGGCACTGCGTAACGCAGCTTGGCGATCAGACCGTTGACCTTGCCCCCTGGCAGTTGCCCGCCTTCACCGGGCTTGGCGCCCTGGGCAACCTTGATCTGCAGCACTTCGGCGTTAACCAGGTATTCCGGGGTCACACCGAAACGACCAGTGGCCACTTGCTTGATTTTCGAGCTCTTGATAGTGCCGTAGCGCGCCGGGTCTTCGCCGCCTTCGCCGGAGTTGGAACGCGCACCCAGGCGGTTCATGGCTTCGGCCAGGGCTTCGTGCGCCTCAGGCGACAAGGCGCCCAGGGAGATACCGGCGGAGTCGAAACGCTTGAGGATCGATTCCAGCGGCTCGACTTCACTGATGTCCATCGGCGTGTCCAGGGTCTTCACCTTGAACAGGTCGCGAATCATCGACACCGGGCGGTTATCCACCAGCGAGGTGTATTCCTTGAACTTGGCGTAGTCACCCTGCTGCACTGCGGCTTGCAGGGTGCTGACCACGTCCGGGTTGTACGCGTGGTATTCGCCACCGTGTACGAACTTGAGCAGGCCGCCTTGCTGGATCGGCTTGCGCGCGCTCCAGGCTTCGGCTGCCAGGGCTTTCTGTTCGGCTTCGATGTCGACGAAACGCGCACCCTTGATGCGGCTTGGCACGCCACGGAAGCTCAGGTCGCAGACTTCTTCGGACAGGCCGATGGCTTCGAACAATTGAGCGCCGCGATAAGACGTGACGGTGGAGATGCCCATCTTCGACAGGATCTTCAGCAGGCCTTTGGTGATGCCTTTACGGTAGTTCTTGAACACCTCATAGAGGTCGCCCAGTACTTCACCGGTACGGATCAGGTCGCCCAGCACTTCGTAAGCCAGGAACGGGTACACCGCCGAGGCGCCGAAACCGATCAACACCGCGAAGTGATGCGGGTCGCGGGCGGTGGCGGTTTCGACGAGGATGTTGGAGTCGCAGCGCAGGCCTTTTTCGGTCAGCCGGTGGTGCACTGCACCAGTGGCCAGTGAAGCGTGGATCGGCAGCTTGCCCGGCGCGATATGGCGGTCGGTCAGCACGATCTGGGTACGACCGGCGCGCACGGCTTCTTCGGCCTGATCGGCGACGTTGCGCACAGCGGCTTCAAGGCCGAGGGCTTCGTCGTAGTTCAGGTCGATGATCTGGCGGTCGAAGCCCGGGCGATCCAGGGTCATCAACGAACGCCACTTGGCCGGCGAAATCACAGGCGAGCTGAGGATCACGCGGGAGGCATGCTCAGGCGATTCCTGGAAGATGTTGCGCTCGGCACCGAGGCACACTTCCAGGGACATCACGATGGCTTCGCGCAGCGGGTCGATCGGTGGGTTGGTCACCTGGGCGAACTGCTGGCGGAAATAGTCGTACGGCGTGCGCACGCGCTGGGACAGCACGGCCATCGGCGTGTCATCGCCCATGGAGCCGACCGCCTCGTAGCCTTGCTCGCCGAGTGGACGCAGCACCTGGTCGCGCTCTTCGAACGTGACCTGGTACATCTTCATGTACTGCTTGAGCTGGTCGACGTCGTAGAAAGCCGAACCGTGGTCGTTGTCTTCCATGGTCGCCTGGATGCGCAGGGCGTTCTTGCGCAGCCATTGCTTGTACGGGTGACGGGACTTCAAGCGGTTGTCGATGGCGTCGGTGTCGAGGATCTGCCCGGTTTCGGTGTCCACGGCCAGGATCTGGCCAGGGCCGACGCGGCCTTTGGCAATGACGTCTTGCGGCTTGTAGTTCCACACGCCAATTTCCGACGCGAGGGTGATGAAGCCGTTGGTGGTGGTGACCCAACGCGCCGGGCGCAGACCGTTACGGTCGAGCAGGCACACCGCGTAGCGGCCGTCGGTCATGACCACGCCGGCCGGGCCGTCCCACGGCTCCATGTGCATCGAGTTGTACTCGTAGAATGCACGCAGGTCCGGGTCCATGGTTTCGACGTTCTGCCACGCAGGCGGAATGATCATGCGCACGCCACGGAACAGGTCGATGCCGCCGGTGACCATCAGTTCGAGCATGTTGTCCATGCTGGAGGAGTCGGAACCGACGCGGTTGACCAGCGGGCCAAGCTCTTCCAGGTCCATCAGGTCATTGGCGAACTTGGTGCGACGGGCCACGGCCCAGTTGCGGTTGCCGGTGATGGTGTTGATCTCGCCGTTGTGGGCGAGGAAGCGGAACGGCTGGGCCAGCGGCCATTTCGGCAGGGTGTTGGTGGAGAAGCGCTGGTGGAACACGCAGATCGCGGTTTGCAGGCGCTCATCGCTCAGGTCTGGATAGAAGGCGGTCAAGTCCGCCGGCATCATCAGGCCTTTATAAATGATGGTCTTGTGGGAAAAGCTGCAGATGTAGTGGTCGGTATCGGCGGCGTTAAGCACCGACGAGCGGCGACGGGACGTGAACAGCTTGATCGCCATGTCCTGGTCGCTCAGGCCGTCACCTGCGATGAACACTTGTTCGATCTGCGGCAGGCGCTCCAGGGCCAGGCGGCCGAGCACGCTGGTGTCGATGGGCACTTTGCGCCAGCCGACAAGCTGCAGTCCGGCAGCGGCAATCTCGCGGTTCATGTTCTCGCGAGCAGCTTCGGCTTTGACCGGGTCCTGGTTGAAAAACACCATGCCCACGGCGTACTGCTTGGGCAGGTCGACCGCAAAATGCTCTTTGGCGACAGCGCGCAGGAATTGGTCGGGCTTTTGAATCAGCAAGCCGCAACCGTCACCGGTCTTGCCGTCGGCGTTGATCCCACCGCGGTGGGTCATGCAGGTCAGGGCCTCGATGGCCGTTTGCAAAAGGGTATGGCTGGGCTCGCCCTGCATGTGGGCTATCAGGCCGAAACCGCAGTTATCCTTGAATTCATCGGGTTGGTACAGACCTGCTTTCATAGACACTTTCTCACCAGGCTGCCTCTTATACCGAGGCAAATTTCTTTTCAATTCAACCGGTTACCTTCCACGCCGAACGTACGCCGACTTAGCGGGGGCAAAAGGGAGGTCATTGTACACACCGACACAGACGCTCACAAATTTAGCGACGAAATGTCGCAAATCTATGTCGCATTTATGAAAGGTTTAAAGCGATATGCTGTGCTAGTCAAAACTTTTTTAATTCTGACCGCTACGACTCAAAAGCCACTGTGACGCAGACACCACAAAGCGCGCGGCCTTGAGGGCAGCACGCACTTGCGGTTTTAATTTTGAGGTGCCGGGAGGGCGGCCTGGGTAAGGCCGCCGGATCTTCAGCGAGTTGTTGCGAGTTCTTGTTGAACGCTGGCAACAGTGCGAGGCCAAGGTTTACCAGCCTGAACCTTCGCTGGCAAGGTTTTGATCGCAGAATCAGCTGCGGCACGGCTTGCGAAGTTGCCGTAGGTGATCACATAGAGAGGCTTGCCGTTGAGCACTTTCTTGAAATAACGGTACTCGCCGCCCTGCTCTTTCACGAACGCCTGGGCGTTGGCTTCGGAGCTGGTGCCGAGGATCTGCACCACGAAGTTGCCGGTTGGCTGGCTGGCGTACCAGCTGCTGCCGGCGGCGCCTGCCTTGGCGACGGTGGCAGGTTTTTCCACAGGCTTGGTCACGGGCGCAGGCTTGGCTGCCGGAGCGGGCGCTACGGGCTTGGTGACAGGTGCAGGCTTGGCAGTTGCGATGGTTGGCGCCGGTGTCGGCACGGCGGCTGGCTTGGTGGCAGGCTGACCCGCTGGCACGCCCGCAGGTGGCGCGGTGGTCGTGACGGTCGGTGGTGTGGCGCTGGAGCCCTCTACCGGTACGCCGTCGTCGCCTTCGGAGATCCCACCGGCCTCTTCGGCGAGCGGGCCGCGCATCACAGGCTGACCCACCATTGGCAGGTTGGTCGGTTGGCCGGAGTTGGCGAACTCGACATTCGGCGTAGGCTTGCCCAGTGGCAACTGCGCCTGTTCGGTTGGCGCGCTGGCGGTGGTCGGCGCCTTGTTGCGACCCGGAATCAACCAGGCGGCGGCAACAGCGACCACGACAACGGCAGAAATCGCCAGTACGTGCTTCTTAGGCATAGTGAACCCCATCTTTGGACGCTTGACCGCGGAGCGGCTGGCAATCATGGCTTCGATCATTGCATCGCGGGCAACCTGGTTGATGGTGCCAGGCCAGCCGTCGGAGCTTTCGTGAATATCAGAGATCTGATTTGCCGTGAAAAGTTCGATACCGGCCCCGGCGCCTTCGAGGCGTTGAGCCAGGTATTCGCGGGTTTCCTCTTCTTCGTACGGCTGCAATTCGATGACGTGGAACAGCTCCTGATCACCGCTGATCTGCTCCAGATCGGCGATCAGCGACGACTCACCGAACAGGAACACATGGGGACGACCTTCCGGCGTACCAGCCGCCAGCGCCAACAGCGCTTCCAGGGCAGATTCGTCGAGCTGCTCGGCGTCATCCACCAGCAGGTAGACTTCCTGGCCGGTGAGGCCCAGTTGCACGATCTGCTTGAGGATCGCGCTCGGTTCGACAGTGGACACGTCCAGGGACTGTGCAACCTGGCGCAGCACGCCGGCCGCATCGCCGTTGCCACGGGCCGACACCACCACACTTTGCACCGATTGCTTGTTGGTACTGGCAACCAGGGCTTGGCGCAGCAAGGTTTTGCCGCTGCCCAACGGGCCGGTTACAACCAACAGCAACTGGCTGTAGCGTGCGAGGTGGTGCAGTTGCCCGAGCACCGGCTTGCGCTGGGCCGGAAAGAATTTGAAACCAGGCACCCGCGGAGCAAAAGGGTCGTGGCTTAAGTGGTAATGGCCGAGGAACGCCTCGTCGGCATGCAAACTAGTCATCGGGATCTTATTAACCTTTAAGCTGGGCCAGGGCGCGGTAATCCGCTCCCAGCGTGGCCTGTAAAATCTCTTTCGGATAATCGTCGGTCACCACCGCTTCACCCATGTGGCGCAGCAGTACCAGTCGCAGTCGACCGTCGATCACTTTCTTGTCTATCGCCATATGTTCGAGGAAGTCCGCCTCGGTCATTTCCTCAGGCGGAATCACCGGCAGGCCGGCGCGCTGGAACAGGCGGATACCGCGATCACGCTCCTGGGCGCTGATCCAGCCCAGGCGTTGCGACATCTCAAGTGCCATTACCGTGCCAGCCGCTACGGCTTCACCATGCAACCACACACCATAGCCCATGTGCGTTTCGATCGCATGGCCGAAGGTATGGCCCAGGTTCAGGGTAGCCCGTACACCGGACTCCCTTTCGTCAGCATTGACCACCAACGCCTTGGCGGCGCAGGAGCGAGAAATCGCTTCGGTCAGTGCGACCTGGTCGAGGCCGCGCAGGGCGTCCACGTGTTTTTCCAGCCAGGTCAGGAACGGCTCATCGCAGATCAGCCCGTATTTGATGACTTCCGCCAGGCCCGCAGACAGCTCGCGCGGCGGCAAGGTGTTGAGGGTCGCGGTGTCGATCAGTACGGCCTGGGGCTGGTAGAACGCGCCGACCATATTCTTGCCCAGCGGGTGATTGATGCCGGTCTTGCCGCCCACCGACGAATCGACCTGGGACAACAGGGTGGTCGGCACCTGGATGAAGTCCACACCACGCTGGTAGCAGGCTGCTGCAAAGCCCGCCATGTCGCCGATCACACCGCCGCCCAGGGCAATGACAGTGGTGCGGCGATCATGGCGTGCGGTGAGCAGGCCATCAAAAATCAGTTGCAGGGTTTCCCAGTTCTTGTGGGCTTCGCCGTCGGGCAGAATCACGGAGATCACTGAGTACGCCGCCAGGCTGCGGCTCAGACGCTCAAGATACAGCGGCGCGACCGTTTCGTTGGAGATGATCGCCACTTGCCGCCCGGCAATATGCGGTGCGAGCAACTCGGGCTGGTCCAGCAGACCTTCGCCAATATGGATCGGGTAGCTGCGCTCGCCTAGATCGACCTTAAGTGTCTGCATGTGTCCCCGCGTTGAAGATGTGTTGACGATCGGCAGCGTCGAGATCCGACACCGCCTGATGGCTCTACGCCACACCCTGCAGGGTGATAGCGCGCCGCCGAGAATAGCGCATTTCGAGCTTGTCTTTAACGGGGTGGCAGCCGTTGCAGGCGCTCAAGAATGTCGAGGACCACCATCCGCGGAGGCCGCTCATCGGTTTCCACCACCAGATCGGCGATTTCCCGATACAGCGGATCGCGGAGCGTGAGCAGGTCGCGCAAGGTTTTTTCCGGGTTGGCCGTGCGCAGCAACGGGCGATTGCGATCACGGGCGGTGCGGCCCACCTGCTGCTCAACCGACGCATGCAGATAGACCACCCGACCACCGGCATGCAGCGCACGACGGTTTTCATCGCGCATCACCGCGCCACCGCCGGTGGCCAATACCACGCCATCGCAGCCGCAAAGCTCGGCGATCATCGCCTGCTCACGGTCACGAAAGCCCAACTCGCCTTCCTTATCGAAGATCCATGGGATATTGGCACCCGTGCGCAATTCAATTTCCTTGTCGGAATCTTTGAATGGCAGGCGCAGCTCTTTGGCCAGCAAACGGCCGATGGTGCTTTTTCCAGCCCCCATCGGTCCTACAAGAATCAAATTTCGCACAGAATCAACGACTCACAGCAATCGCCTGGTTATTCATAATACGCGGAGTCAGGAATACCAGCAGCTCGGATTTTTTATCCGCCACCACATCGCGCCGGAAAAGGCGGCCAAGATACGGCACATCGCCCAAAAATGGCACTTTATCTACCACTTTGCTTTGGGTATTGGAGAAAACCCCGCCAATGACGATGGTCTCGCCATCCTTGACCAGCACCTTGGCGTTGACCTCGTTTTTCTTGATCGGCGGTACGTCATTGAGTTTGTTGAGGTAGTCGGGCTCATCCTTGGTGACCTTGACCACCATGATCACGTGATCATCGGGGGTGATTTGCGGGGTGACCTCCAATGACAGGGAGGCCTCCTTGAACGACACTGACGTAGCACCCTGGGAGGTGGATTCCTGGTAGGGAATTTCGGTGCCCTTCAAAATGCGTGCGGTTTCCTTGTCGGAGGTGACCACCTTGGGCTGCGAGACGATTTCGCCATTACCGGTTTTCTCCATGGCGGTCAGTTCCAGGTCCAGTAGCAGGTTGTCGGTGATATACGCGATACCAAGACCTGAGGTACCCGTGAGCGAGCCCAGATCTACAAACGGCGAGCTGGGCGGATTTTCCGGGGCTTGGGCTCCGTCCGGAAGAGGCTTCTGGATACCTCCGGCAGCCCAATTGCCTCGATTGAGTCGCCCGCCCCAGCGCGCACCCAGGCTTTTGTCGTAATCGACATTGGCCTCGACAATCCGCGCCTCGATCATCACCTGGCGCACCGGGATGTCCAATTGCGCGACGATCCGCCTTAGCTCTTCCAGCCGCTCACCGGTCTGGTAGGCAATGATGTTATTGGTGCGATCATCCACGGCGACTGAACCGCGCTCATCCGTCGTGCCTTCAAAGCCGCTCACCGACTGGAAAAGCTTGGCCAGGTCTGACGCCTTGGCGTAGTTGACCTGCAACAACTCACGGCGCAGCGGCGCCAGGTCGGCCATCTGCTTACGCGACTCCAGCGTCAGCAGTTCACGAGCAGCCAGTTCCTCAGCGGGCGCCACCAGCAGGACGCCGGCCTTTATGCGCTTGTCCAAGCCTTTGGTTTGCAGCACCAGATCCAATGCCTGATCCCAAGGCACGTCCCTGAGGCGCAGGGTGATGGAGCCTTGCACGTCGTCGCTGGCCACCAGATTGAGGCCTGCCACGTCTGCGATTTGCTGCAATACAGCGCGCAGGCCGATGTCCTGGAAGTTGAGACTCAGCTTGTCACCTGTATAGGCACCCGACAGCGCATTGCCGGGGGGCGGTAGCTGGATGAGATCCACACGATTGGGCACAGCAGCAGCCATCGGTGCCGTGAACGCTATCCATAGCGCCACACCGAAGGACGAGAAAGTCCTTTTCATTGTTTGATTCCGTTATGTGTTGAGGTTTAGTACGAGGGTTCGCGGGCGCTCCAGCCATGCACCCTGTTCATCGGGGAACAACTCCACCAATTCTATGTGGCCGTCATGAATCGCCGTGATCCGACCGTGATCCGGCCCCAGGAAATCCCCGACCGCCAGGCGATGCACCGTCGACGCCTGGCGCAGCAGGACGAAGAGCTGCGGCCCACGAGACAATGTGCCGACCATGCTGAACTGATCCACTGCGAGGCTTTCCAGAACACCACGCGGGCGAGCGGGGTCTGGGGCGACAGCTGCCCGGCCAGGTGCATGATCGACATGCAAGGCAAGGGGCTGGAACGGATCACGAAGACCGGAGGCGTTATAGACAAAGGATTGCCCTTGCATGGCAGGCGCACGTCGTTTAACGCCTTGCTGCCTGTGCCAATAGCTCTTAACCACCAGATCAAGGCTCAGCAGCTTGCCATCTCGTCGCAGCGCAACATCATGCACCGTAGCGAAACGTGACAGGCCACTCAGGGCACTCACAAACGTCGCCAGGTCGTGATAGGCGCCGGTAGCACCGAGTTGAACGGGCTGCTCGTTATAGACCGGCCGAGGCTGCTCATCCAACGGCGCAATGCTCTCTATCACCAACCCATTGGCCAATGCCAACCGCGCAATATCCTCCAGCAAACCGGGCATTTCGGACTCACCAGGCAATTGCTGCAAAAGCCCGCTGACCTGCTCCTGCATCAGTTGGAACTGGCGAGCCTGCTCTTCAAGGCTGTTGACCAAGACAGTTTTTTCCGCGTGTTGCTGCTGCAAGGCAGCTTCCTGCACCTCGACCTGATGCAGCCGCTCCCGCGACGGGCCCAGGTATACAAGGTCGCCCACCGCCAGTACCACAGCGGCCAGCGCACAGCCCAGCAGAACCCTGCCAGGTAAGGGCCATTTTGCAGCGTGGTGAGTCAGCGCGGAAAATTCGAGCCTGGGCAGGCTCATGGCTGGGCCTCGGAGGATTCTCCCTGGCGCACCATCAACTGGAATTCATTGTTACCGCGAGTGCCCTCGGTTCGCACATGCTGCAGGCGTGTGGAATGAGCGCCTTCGGAGGCTTCAAGGCGACGCATCAACTGGGCAATGTCCTGGCTGGACTCGGCACTGCCGCTGATACTCACGGTATCGCCCTTGGCCACAACCTCATGCAAGTGCACGCCATCAGGCACCGCACGGGCCAGTTGATCCAGCAACTGTGCGCCGGCAGAGCGATTATCGTGCAGGTCCTGCACAACCTTCATGCGTTCTGCCAGTTGCTGGCTTTGCATCTGCAGGTCGTCAATGGTCTTGATGCGCGAGTCCAGGACGGCGACGTCCTTGGCCGCATGATTGTTTCGTGTCACCTGCCGGTCGATGGCCTGGTCGATCACCTGATCCGCCAGCCACACCGCTGCGAGCGCCACGCAGGCAAACGCCGCCAGCAGCATCAGGAAATATTTACGCCGCCGTTCCGCCAGCGCCTGGCGCCAAGGCAAAAGATTGATTCGTGTCATCCAGCGAAACTCCTCAGGGCCAACCCGCAAGCGACTCCCATCCCTGGGGCATCCACGACCCACTGTTTACCATCGACTCGATGGCCCGGCGTGAAGCTGGCGAAATCCTGACTGCAAGCGCGCGCCAATGCAAACCCTTCGACATCGACCACACCGGCAACCAGCCCCGCCAGGGCCAAAACTGCTTCACGGGCCTCGACATGCTCCTTCAGACATGCCGCCAGCAATACTTCGACCCGAGTCGGATCCTGCTCCGACATCCCCTGCACCTGAAAGTCCAGCGCCACCTCATCCAGCGGGTAAGGGATGTATTGATCCGCCTCCGCTTGAATCCTGCGCGCCATTTCGTCGTCGTCGAGCCCCGCCTGCACTTCGATTACCCGCGTAATGACCGAAGGGCCCGCCACGGCAACCGCCGCCTGCCTGGCAGACGTATGCAGCCTGGACACAGCCAGGTGCAGCGCCTGCCCTATGCCTTCCAGGTCCAGCAAGGTGCCGTCGACCACCGCATGAGCCGGCAGCCCTTGTGTGGCGTAGCCTTTCACGGTGTAACCGCTGGCTGAACGGCTCAATTCAACCACTTTGATCGCCGTTTCATTGATGTCGACACCCAGGACGGTGTCGACTTTTCGCCTGAAAAATCCCTTTCCCATAAAACTCCCTAAAACTTTGCCTGTCATACCGCCTGATTGCTGTTGTACACCCTGCATTCGGTCGACTTGTTCAAGCGCCGCGAATGACGCCCCAAGGCGAAAAATGCTTTAATGCCCAGCGTTTTTCCCCGCTTTTTATCTGCAGCTCGGGTTGATCCATCGTTTGCCATGCATGCCCCGACGCGTAACCCATTCTTTTCTCTGGAAATCCAAAAGCCTTGATTCGTCTGCTGAAGTTTTTCGGGTACTCCATTGTCGCGATCGTCTGCGGGCTGCTGCTCGTACTCAGCGGGGCCTACCTCTACCTTAGTCCGGGTTTGCCCTCCGTAGAGGCACTCAGAAGTATCCAGTTGCAGATTCCTTTGCGGGTCTACAGCAGCGATGAAAAACTGATCGCGGAGTTCGGCGAAATGCGCCGCACACCGATCCGTTTTGCCGACATTCCGCCCAATTTCATCAGCGCCCTGCTGTCTGCCGAAGACGATAATTTTGCCAATCACTATGGCGTCGACCCCAGCAGCCTGGTGCGCGCCGCCACGCAATTGGTAAAAAGCGGACACATTCAATCGGGTGGCAGCACGATCACCATGCAGGTGGCGAAGAATTTCTTCCTCACCAGCGAACGCAGCTTTTCGCGCAAAGCCACCGAGATCCTGCTGGCATTGCAGATCGAACGTCAGTTGACCAAGGACGAGATCCTTGAGCTGTACGTCAACAAGATCTACCTGGGCAACCGCGCCTACGGCATCGAAGCCGCGTCCCAGGTGTACTACGGCAAGTCCATTCGCGACGCCAGCCTGGCGCAGATGGCGATGATTGCCGGCCTGCCCAAGGCGCCTTCGCGCTTCAACCCCCTGGCCAACCCGGCGCGCAGCAAAGAGCGCCGCGACTGGATCCTGGGGCGCATGTACAAACTGGGCAAGATCGACCAAGCCGCTTATGAGAACGCGATAGCCGAGCCGCTGAACGCCAGCTATCACGTGCCGACGCCGGAAGTGAACGCCCCCTACATTGCTGAAATGGCGCGTGCCGAGATGGTCGGCCGTTATGGCAGCGAGGCCTACACCGAAGGTTTCCGTGTGACCACGACGGTTCCGAGCGACTTGCAGGACATCGCCAATGACGCAGTGCATTCGGGCCTGATCACCTACGACCAGCGCCACGGCTACCGTGGCCCTGAATCGCGCCTGCCGGGCAAAACCCTCAGCGCCTGGACCACCGAGCTGGGCAAGCAACGCGCAATCAGTGGCCTGGAGCCGGCCATCGTGACCCAGGTGAAGAAAGACGGCGTGCAGGTATTGACCCGTGCCGGCGAAGCCCATGTCGCCTGGGACAGCATGAAGTGGGCGCGCCCATTCCTGAATACCAACAGCATGGGGCCGATGCCCAAGCAGCCGTCGGACGTGGCCCAAGTGGGTGACCTGATCCGCGTGTTACGCCAAAAAGACGACAGCCTGAAATTCAGCCAGGTACCGCTGGCCCAAGGCGCGCTGGTCTCGCTGGACCCGCAGAACGGTGCAATCCGCGCCCTGGTGGGTGGCTTCGCCTTCGAGCAGAGCAACTACAACCGCGCCACACAGGCCAAGCGTCAGCCGGGCTCAAGTTTCAAGCCGTTCATCTACAGCGCCGCACTGGATAACGGCTACACCGCTGCCAGCCTGGTCAACGACGCGCCGATCGTATTTGTCGACGAGTACCTGGACAAGGTCTGGCGCCCGAAGAACGACACCAACACCTTCCTCGGCCCGATCCGTATCCGCGAGGCGCTGTACAAGTCGCGCAACCTGGTATCGATCCGCTTGCTGCAGGCGATGGGCGTTGGCAAGACCATCGACTACATCACGCGCTTTGGCTTCAACAAGTCGGACCTGCCGCCGAACCTGTCCCTGGCCCTCGGCACCGCGACGCTCACACCGATGGAAATCGCTACCGGCTGGAGCACGTTTGCCAACGGCGGCTACAAGATCACGCCGTACCTGATCGACAAGATCGAAAGCCGCAATGGCGATACCCTGTTCACCGCCAACCCGCCGCGAGTGCCGGGCGATGTGGTCAACGGTGTGGCAGCCACTGACGGGCTGGCAGCGCCGAGCAATGGCGGTATCACCATTGAGCCAACCCCAGGCGCTGCGCCAGCCGCAAATGCTGCTGCACCGGAGCCGCAGGCACCCGCCGTGGCCGAGCGCATCGTGGATGGCCGGACCACGTACATCCTTAACAGCATCCTCGAAGACGTGATCAAAAAAGGCACCGGCCGCCGTGCCCTGGCCCTGGGCCGTGCGGACATTGCGGGCAAGACCGGTACCACCAACGAATCCAAGGATGCCTGGTTCTCCGGCTATAACGCCGACTACGTGACCACCGTGTGGACCGGTTACGACCAGCCGGAAAGCCTCGGCCGCCGCGAGTTCGGCGGCACGGTCGCGCTGCCGATCTGGATGAGCTACATGGGCGCGGCGCTGAAGGACAAGCCGCTGCATACCCAGCCGGAGCCGGAAGGCATCCTCAGCCTGCGGATCGACCCGGTGAGTGGCCGTGCGGCATCGCCAAGCACGCCGAACGCGTACTTCGAGCTGTTCAAGAGCGAAGACACGCCGCCTTCGGTCAATGAACTGGGTAACGGCGTTGCACCGGGCAGCCCGCTGCCGGCTGACGAGGCGGCGCCGATCGACCTGTTCTAACCTGGACCTCAAGCCTACGCAGAACCAAATGTGGGAGGGGGCTTGCCCCCGATGACAGGGGATCAGCCAACTCATTGGGTGGCTGACACACCGCTATCGGGGGCAAGCCCCCTCCCACATTCAGATATTCACAAGGCTCAAATTAATTACCACACAGCAAAAAGCCCCGACTCTCACGAGCCGGGGCTTTTTGTTGGTGCGCTACAACGGCTTAGCCGTTGAACACATCATCCACGCTTTGCAGCGGGTAGTTCTTCGGATACGGCAGGGTGGCCACACCGGTCTCGATGGCGGCTTTGGCCACGGCATCGGAGATCAGGGTGATCAGGCGCTTGTCCATTGGTTTCGGAATGATGTACTCACGGCCGAATTCCAGCTTGGCGCCGCCGTAGGCGTCGCACACGTCCTGAGGCACTGGCAGTTTGGCCAGTTCACGCAGGGCGTTGGCGGCAGCCACTTTCATCTCTTCGTTGATGCGTTTGGCGCGAACGTCCAGGGCACCACGGAAGATGAACGGGAAGCCCAGAACGTTGTTGACCTGGTTCGGGTAGTCCGAACGGCCGGTGGCCATGATCACGTCGCTACGGGTGGCGTGAGCCAGTTCCGGAGCGATTTCCGGATCAGGGTTGGAGCAGGCGAACACGATCGGGTTGGCCGCCATGGACTTCAGGCCTTCAGCGCTCAGCAGGTTCGGGCCGGACAGGCCAACGAACACGTCTGCGCCGTCAAGGGCGTCAGCCAGGGTGCGCTTGGAGGACGGGTGGGCAAACATCGCCTTGTATTGGTTCAGGTCGGTACGCTCGGACTGGATCACGCCCTTGCTGTCGACCATGTAGATGTTTTCCAGCTTGGCGCCCATGCTCACGATCAGCTTCATGCAGGAGATGGCCGCAGCACCGGCGCCCAGGCAGACGATCTTGGCGTCGGACAGGGTTTTGCCAGCGATTTCCAGGGCGTTGATCATGCCGGCCGCGGTAACGATCGCGGTGCCGTGCTGGTCATCGTGGAATACCGGAATGTCGCACTGCTCGATCAGGGCCTTTTCGATCTCGAAGCACTCAGGTGCCTTGATGTCTTCCAGGTTGATGCCACCGAAAGTGATGGAGATGCGCTTGACGGTGTCGATGAAGGCCTGCGGGCTTTCGGAGTCGACTTCGATGTCGAAAACGTCAATGCCGGCGAAGCGCTTGAACAGCACGCCCTTACCTTCCATCACTGGCTTGGACGCCAATGGGCCGAGGTTGCCCAGGCCGAGAATCGCGGTGCCATCGGAAATCACTGCAACCAGGTTGCCCTTGCCGGTGTACTTGTAAGCCAGCTCAGGGTCACGAGCGATTTCACGTACGGGCTCAGCCACGCCAGGGCTGTAGGCCAACGACAGATCGCGGGCAGTGGCAGTGGCTTTGGTGAGCTCTACACTCAGCTTTCCTGGACGAGGATGGGCATGATATTCGAGAGCGGCAGTTTTCAAATCAGACATATCGGCATTCCGCTTTTACTGTTGGTCGACGGACCGCCGAGGATACTCGTGTCGTAAAGCCCCTACAAGACTGGGCAGTCACGGGTGTCAAGGCCCCGCAGCGACGTACTTTAGTCTAAAGCCACGGGATACAAGGGCTAGACTGTTCACAATCGACTTAAAAAATGTCTACAATTATTTATTCAAACGTCGATTTAATCATGCCGGGATCGGTCAGCGGCAACAGCCAGCGCGCCTGACCGCGTTTCAGGCCGCCGCGCCTGGCGCGATCCTGCACCCAGCCACGCGCCTCGACTGTCTTGCCTTGCAGACCATTTAGCAAGCTGCTGTCGAATTGTCGGGCCAGATCGGGTGCAATGCGTAATACCAGTGAACCCTGCAATTCGATCCAGACACCGCCGCGATTGCGCTCGATCTTGCTCACACGACCACTGACCAAGGCAAAGCCGGATTGCTTGAGCTGTGCCACGGGTTGCACCGGCGATTGCCGCCAGAGGCCCAGACCTGCCTGACGGGCGCTGTTTTCCGCAGCCTGCTGGCAGGCGACGAGATCCACATTGGGCGCGACCCCCACTTGGAATCCCAGGCCCTCAGCCAGCAATTGCGCCTCCAGGTTCTCGCCGTCGGCACCATAAAGGTGGGCCAGGGTACGACCGTAATGGTCTTTGGGCTCACGCCCCGGTACCAGGCCAACGCGGCCGCCGCTGGCAGCCACCAATGCCTGCAGACGCTGGCGTGCGGCCACAGCATACGGCTCGTCGGTGCGGCCCCTTTTACCAGTCTCCGGCGCATTGAGGCCGATCATCCGCACGCTCCGGCCATCCTTGAGACGCACCGTATCGCCATCCACTACACGCTGCACGTCGACCTGGGCCGCAGACGTCGGTACAGGGCAAAACACCTGCGCGTGGGCGGCCGACAGCCAAATCCCAGGCATAAAAAAGGCGCCCGCAAGGGACGCCTTTTTTAACAGCTGGCAAAAGCCCATAAGGCTCTTGAGCCTTACTCTGCTGGAGTAGCAGGCTTCTTGCCGAAAGCACCAAAGCGATCTGCGAAGCGCTGTACGCGGCCGCCGGTGTCCAGAGTCTTCTGCTTACCGGTGTAGAACGGGTGGCACTCGTTGCATACGTCAGTACCCAGTGGCTTGCACAGGTTCGAGCGAGTTTCGAACTTGTTGCCGCAGCTGCAGGTTACTTCGATGGTTTCGTACGCTGGATGGATATCGGCTTTCATGGCACTTCCTCGGGCTAGCGTGCCGCCACTCGACACTATTGTCGAATACCGCACGTAATTAGGCCGCGGATTCTACCAGACCTTTTTAAACGCGCAAGCGGACCTTACGGTCGATTCCCCACATAAAAGCCCCTTTCATCAGAAAACCGTGGCATACCCAAGCCTTCCCCCGTCTGCTAGGCTCCCGCCCTTGCTCATCACCCTCCTTACTATGGAACCCCGCGTGCCCGACGCCATTTTGCGCCTAGCCCTGCCCTCGCCCCTGCGCCGCCTGTTCGACTACCGGGCCCCGGCCGGCGTGCTGCGAGCGCAATTGCAGCCAGGCATGCGCGTGCGTGTACCCTTTGGCCGACGGGAAATGATCGGCGTCCTGATAGAAGTCGCCGATCACAGCGAAGTCCCCGCCGAGAAGCTCAAACCGGCCCTGGCGATCCTGGACGCCACCGCGCCATTGCCACCCGCACTGTTCAAGCTGTGCCTGTGGACCGCCCAGTATTACCAGCACAGCCTGGGCGACACCCTGAGCTGGGCGCTGCCGGTGCTGTTGCGCCAGGGCGAGTTGGCCGAAGCACGCCAGGAACGATTCTGGTCGACAGTGCCCGGTGCACGCCTCGACGACCCGCGCATCGCCCGCGCCCCGCGTCAACGTGAAGCCCTGGCCACGCTGGCGCAGCATCCCCACGGCGTGGCGCATCAGCTCTTGAGCAAGCTGATGCTGAGCAAGGACAGCCTCGACCTGCTGCTCGCCAAAGGCCTGGTGCAGGTGGAAATCCGCAAGCACGCCCCGGACCCGCGCCACGAACACTGGCTGGCCCAGCCGGAATTGCCGCTCAACCCCGAGCAACGCGCAGCGTATGAAGCGATTCGCGCAGGTTTCGACAGTTTCCATGCGTTCCTGCTGGCCGGCGTCACCGGCAGCGGCAAGACCGAAGTCTATTTGCAGTTGATCCGCGAAACCCTGCAAGCCGGCAAGCAGGCGCTGGTATTGATCCCGGAGATCAACCTCGGCCCGCAAACCCTGGCGCGTTTCGAGCAGCGCTTCAATGCGCGCATCGCCCTGGTGCACTCGGCGGTCAACGACCGTGAACGCCTGGAGTCCTGGCTGGCGGCGCGGGATGGCGAGGCCGACATTATTATCGGCACCCGCTCGGCGCTGTTCACGCCGATGAAGAACCCGGGCCTGATCATCATCGACGAAGAGCACGACGGCTCCTATAAACAGCAGGAAGGCCTGCGCTACCACGCCCGCGACCTGGCGCTGGTGCGCGCACGCCAGGAAGGCATTCCGATTGTGCTCGGTTCTGCCACCCCGTCCCTGGAAAGCCTGCACAACGCCTACACCGGTCGGTATGGCCTCCTACGCCTGAATGAGCGTGCCGGCGGCGCCAAGCAACCACGATTCCTGCGCCTGGACGTCAAAAGCCGTCCGCTGGACAGCGGTATTTCCGGGCCGATGCAGCAAGCCATCGGCCAGACCCTCGCCGCCGGCCAGCAGGTTTTGGTATTTCTCAACCGCCGGGGCTTTGCACCGACGCTGCTGTGCCATGACTGCGGCTGGATGTCTGAATGCGAGCGCTGCGACGCACGCATGACCGTGCACCAACGCCACGGCGAACTGCGCTGCCACCACTGCGGCCATGTAGAACGGGTGCCCCGCCACTGTCCGCAGTGCGGCAAAGTCGACCTGCGACCAGTGGGCGCAGGCACCGAACGTGCCGAAGAACGCCTGGGCATTCTGTTCCCGGATTACCCGGTACTGCGGGTCGACCGCGACAGCACGTCGCGCAAGGACGCGATGAATCAGCTGTTCGCCACCATTCAGAAAGGCCAGCCGTGCATCCTGGTGGGTACGCAGATGCTCGCCAAAGGCCACCACTTTCCACGGGTGACCCTGGTGTCGATCCTCGACGCCGACGGCGGTTTGTTCTCCGGCGACTTCCGCGCCAGCGAGCGCATGGCGCAGTTGATCGTGCAGGTCGCGGGTCGCGCCGGGCGCGCAGAGGAGCCGGGCAAGGTGATTATCCAGACGCACCTGGCTGACCACCCTTTGCTGATCCAACTGACCGAGCAGGGCTATTTCGCCTTCGCCGAGCAGGCACTGAGCGAACGCCGTTCCGCCGGCCTGCCGCCGTTTGCACACTTGGCGCTGCTGCGCGCCGAAGCCCACAAACCGGGCCAGGCCGAAGGTTTTCTGGATGAAGCCTGCAGCATCGCCGAGGGTTTGCTCGGCGAACTGGGCCTCACCGGCATCGAACTACTCGGCCCGGTGCCCGCGCCCATGGAGCGCCGTGCCGGACGGTATCGCGCTCAACTACTCTTGCAGGCAACGTCTCGCGCACCGCTGCATCGACTATTAAGTAGCTGGTTGCTTGCCCTGGAGCAAATGCCCAGCGGCCGACAGGTGCGATGGTCGTTGGATGTAGACCCGGTAGATTTGTATTAACCCACGCCACAGGTCCCGCGAAGGTTGGCAAGCCCGCCCTCGCCACGGATAATGCCCAGTTTTTCCACCTGCGCATCGCGCGCCGCCGCTTGCGGTCGAAAGAGAACACCATGAAAGACACCATTCGCCAGCTGATCCAACAAGCCCTCACCCAACTCGTCAACGAAGGTGTGTTGCCTGAAGGCCTGACGCCGGCGATCCAGGTGGAAAACACCCGCGACAAGACCCACGGCGACTTCGCCAGCAACATCGCGATGATGCTGTCCAAGCCGGCCGGCATGAAGCCACGGGACCTGGCGGAAAAAATCATCGCCGCACTGCCGGTCGACGAAAGCGTGACCAAGGCCGAAATCGCCGGCCCTGGGTTCATCAACTTCTTCCAGAACACCCAGGCATTGGCTTCGCGCCTCGATGCCGCCCTGGCCGACGCCAAGATCGGCGTGCGCAAGGCAGGTCCCGTTCAGCGCGTGGCCATCGACCTGTCGGCACCCAACCTTGCCAAAGAGATGCACGTCGGCCACTTGCGTTCGACCATCATTGGCGATGGCGTGGCACGGGTCCTGGAATTCCTCGGCGACACCGTGATCCGTCAGAACCACGTGGGCGACTGGGGCACCCAGTTCGGCATGCTGATGGCCTACCTGCAGGAAAACCCGATCACCAGCAACGAGCTGTCGGACCTGGAAAACTTCTACCGCGCCGCCAAAAAGCGCTTCGACGAGTCCGAAGAATTCGCCGACCGCGCCCGTGGCCTGGTGGTGAAACTGCAGGCCGGAGACCAGGAATGCCTGGAGCTGTGGGGTCGCTTCCGGGACATCTCGCTGTCCCACTGCCAGGAAATCTACGAACTGCTCAACGTCAAGCTGACCATGGCGGACGTGATGGGCGAAAGCGCCTACAACGACGACCTGATCAATGTGGTCAACGACCTCAAGGCCAAGGGCCTGCTGGTCGAGAGCAACGGCGCGCAGTGCGTGTTCCTCGAAGAATTCAAGACTGCCGACGGCGAGCCGCTGCCGGTGATCATCGTCAAGGCCGATGGCGGCTATCTCTATGCCACCACCGACCTGGCGGCCGTGCGCTACCGCAGTGGCGTGCTCAAGGCCGATCGAGCGCTGTATTTCGTCGACCAGCGCCAGGCGCTGCACTTCCAGCAGGTGTTCGAAGTGGCGCGCCGTGCGGGCTTCGTCACTCACCCGATGCTCATGGAACACATGGGCTTCGGTACCATGAACGGCGCCGATGGCCGTCCGTTCAAGACCCGCGACGGCGGCACCGTAAAGCTGATCGACCTGCTCAACGAAGCCCAGGACCGCGCCTACAACCTGGTGAAGGAAAAGAACCCGGAACTGGCCGAAGCTGACCTGCGCAACATCGCCCGCGTGGTGGGCATTGGCGCAGTGAAATACGCCGACCTGTCCAAACACCGCACCAGCGACTACAGCTTCAACTTCGAGCTGATGCTCAACTTCGAAGGCAACACCGCGCCGTACCTGCTGTACGCCTACACCCGCGTGGCCGGCGTATTCCGCAAGCTGGGCAAGGACTTCAGCGAAGTCGAAGGCCGGATCGTGCTGGACGCACCCCACGAACAGGAACTGGCCGCCAAACTGGCGCAATTGGGCGAAGTGCTGAACAGCGTCGGCGAAAAAGGCACGCCGCATATCCTGTGCACCTACCTGTATGAAGTCGCCGGCCTGTTCTCCAGCTTCTATGAGAACTGCCCGATCCTCAGCGCCGACGACGAAGCCCAGAAGCAAAGCCGCCTGCGCCTTGCCGCATTGGCCGGACGGACCCTCAAGCAAGGCCTGGAGCTGTTGGGCCTGGAAACTCTGGAGCGTATGTAAGTTGGCCGCCAAGAAAAAACCTGCACCCAAGCGCGGCGCCAGCCGCTACCAGGCCCCGGCAAAGAAGCCGATTCCGGGCTGGTTGTGGATGGCCATCGGTCTTTCGGTCGGTGCGTTTATCGTGTTCCTGATGAAGCTGGATCCTGGCCAGGGCGATGACGTCAAACGGGTCAAACAGGAGCAGCAGAAG
The DNA here is from genome assembly GCF_023701505.1 of Pseudomonas sp. SR18. Taxonomy (NCBI): domain Bacteria; kingdom Pseudomonadati; phylum Pseudomonadota; class Gammaproteobacteria; order Pseudomonadales; family Pseudomonadaceae; genus Pseudomonas; species Pseudomonas sp. SR18. Next base: position 139,242 of record NZ_JAMQAU010000012.1, read on the forward strand.
GCCACCAAAATGGCCGAAGCCAATAAGACGGCGCCGAGCCCGACTGCACCCGTGAAGCCGAAGTACGACTTCTACACGCTGCTGCCCGAATCGGAAGTGATCGTACCGCCCGACGCCGTGCCGGAGAAAACCCTGCCGACGCCACAAGTGCCGACCACTCCGGTTACGCCGGCTGAGGCCGCGAAGATCGACACCGCCCGCGCTCAAGCGGCACTGGCCGGCATCACCCCGCCGCCAGCGCCGCCAGTTGCCGAGACCAAAGCGGCGCCGGTGACCAAATTCTTCCTGCAAGCGGGCTCGTTCCCGAAACAGGCGGATGCGGATCGTGTACGTGCGCAGATCATTCTGCTGGGGCAAACGGTGACGGTGGAATCCGGCACGGTGAAGGACGCGACCTGGTATCGCGTGTTGGTAGGGCCGTTCAGCAACCGCGAACAATTGACCGTAGCGCAGAAGCAATTGGCTGGCGCCGGCTTTAGCAACCTGTTGTTACAACAACGCCAGAGCCGCTGATTCAGGCTCAACAGGGGTCAAATGTGGGAGGCCCCCCCTCCCACATTGGTTTCTCGGTGTTCGCGAAAGTGTGTCAGACCAATAGACACCATTCGTCCGCCCTAACCACCCAAGGTTGAAATCACCCCCACCACCCCCATATCAGTTTCCATCAGGGCATTTTCGCCCCGCTGCGTGGAGACTCTCCCCTTGACCACCATCGTTTCAGTACGTCGCCACGGCAAAGTCGTCATGGGCGGCGACGGCCAGGTTTCCCTGGGTAATACCGTGATGAAAGGCAACGCGAAGAAAGTCCGTCGCCTGTACCACGGCCAGGTGCTTGCCGGTTTTGCTGGCGCTACCGCCGACGCCTTCACCCTCTTCGAACGCTTCGAAGGCCAGTTGGAAAAACACCAGGGCCACCTCGTACGCGCCGCCGTCGAACTCGCCAAAGAATGGCGCACCGACCGCTCCCTCAGCCGCCTGGAAGCCATGCTGGCTGTAGCCAACAAAGACGCATCCCTGATCATCACCGGTAACGGCGATGTGGTTGAACCCGAGCACGGCCTGATCGCCATGGGTTCCGGTGGTGGCTACGCTCAAGCCGCGGCCAGCGCACTGTTGAAGAAAACCGATTTGTCGGCCCGCGAAATCGTCGAGACTGCCTTGGGTATCGCCGGCGACATCTGCGTGTTCACCAACCACAACTTCACCATTGAGGAGCAGGACCTCGCCGAGTAAGCCGTAGGCTTGTTCCCGCTTGAGGCCGCCAAACACTATGTCCATGACTCCCCGCGAAATCGTCCACGAACTCAACCGCCATATCATCGGCCAGGACGATGCCAAGCGCGCCGTTGCCATCGCGCTGCGTAACCGCTGGCGCCGGATGCAACTGCCCGAAGAACTGCGCGTTGAAGTGACGCCCAAGAACATCCTGATGATCGGCCCGACCGGTGTCGGTAAAACCGAAATCGCCCGGCGCCTGGCCAAGCTGGCCAATGCCCCGTTCATCAAGGTCGAAGCGACCAAGTTCACCGAAGTCGGTTATGTGGGCCGTGACGTCGAATCGATCATCCGTGATCTGGCCGACGCTGCCCTGAAGATGCTGCGCGAGCAGGAAGTGACCAAGGTCAGCCACCGCGCCGAAGACGCTGCCGAAGAACGCATCCTCGATGCCCTGCTGCCTCCTGCGCGCATGGGTTTCAATGAAGACGCGGCGCCGTCGTCCGATTCCAACACCCGTCAGCTGTTCCGCAAGCGCCTGCGCGAAGGTCAGTTGGATGACAAGGAAATCGAGATTGAAGTCGCCGAAGTCTCCGGCGTCGATATCTCCGCACCGCCTGGCATGGAAGAAATGACCAGCCAGTTGCAGAACCTGTTTGCCAACATGGGCAAGGGCAAGAAGAAAAGCCGCAAGCTCAAGGTGAAGGACGCGTTGAAACTGGTGCGCGACGAAGAGGCCGGGCGCCTGGTGAATGAGGAAGAACTCAAGGCCAAGGCCCTGGAAGCGGTCGAGCAGCACGGCATCGTGTTTATCGACGAAATCGACAAGGTGGCCAAGCGCGGCAACTCCGGCGGCGTCGATGTGTCCCGCGAAGGCGTACAGCGCGACCTGCTGCCGTTGATCGAAGGCTGCACCGTGAACACCAAGCTGGGCATGGTCAAGACCGACCACATCCTGTTTATCGCCTCCGGTGCGTTCCACCTGAGCAAGCCAAGCGACCTGGTGCCGGAGCTGCAAGGCCGACTGCCGATTCGCGTGGAACTCAAGGCACTGACCCCTGGCGACTTCGAACGCATCCTCAGCGAACCGCACGCCTCACTCACCGAGCAGTACCGTGAGCTGTTGAAAACCGAAGGGCTGGGCATCGAGTTCCAGGCGGACGGCATCAAGCGCCTGGCGGAGATCGCCTGGCAGGTCAACGAGAAGACCGAGAACATCGGTGCTCGCCGCCTGCACACGCTGCTGGAGCGCCTGCTGGAAGAAGTGTCCTTCAGCGCCGGTGACCTGGCCGGTGCGCAGAACGGCGAGGTGATCAAGATCGACGCGGATTACGTCAACAGCCACCTGGGTGAATTGGCGCAGAACGAAGACTTGTCGCGCTATATTCTGTAAGCCTTACACACAACTGCTTTGCTTCAATGTGGGAGGGGGCTTGCCCCCGATGGCGGTCTGTCAGATAGATGTATGCTGACTGACACATGGCTATCGGGGGCAAGCCCCCTCCCACATTTTTAAGCCGGTTTATTCAGGATCACCTCATATGGCTAAGTTTCCTACTGCTGTAAACCTGCACAAAACCTCCAACACTCTCGGCCTCACCTATGGGCCCGATGAGGTGTACCAACTTCCCGCCGAGTTGCTGCGCACCCACTCGCCTTCCGCTGAAGTCCAGGGCCACGGCAAACCCATCCTGCAATTCGGCAAGCTCAACGTTAAGTTGATCAAGGTAGAACCGGCCGGTCAGTACGCACTGAAATTGACCTTCGACGACGGCCATGACAGCGGACTGTTCACCTGGGACTACCTCTATCAGTTGGCCGTGCGTCAGGACGCGCTGTGGGCTGATTATCTCGCCGAGCTCAAAGCCGCCGGCAAAACCCGCGACCCGAGTGAGTCCGTCGTGCGGCTGATGCTCTAGTCCAGGCCTCTCGCTCTTTAGAGGGCATTTTCTAATTTCATCTGTTTGAATGCCCTGTCGCGTGGTCAATGATTGGCCCGCTTGCGAAAAAAATTAAACTCGGGTAACCAATGGAACTGGCAAGTTCCCTGCATTTGACGATGCGGTATCAACGGTCACCCGAGTCGCAGTACCAGGCTTGTGTTGTGTATCGAAGGTGGTGCACAGCGGTACCCGGTACTCGTCTTTCGGACAATGGAGCGTCGTAGATGAGTAACAAGAACAACGATGACTTGAAACGCCAGGCCTCGGAAAACACCTTGGGGCTGAACCCGATCATCGCGTTACGCAAAAAGGATTTATTGGCCTCAGCGAAGATGGTGCTGACCCAAGCCATCAAGCAACCGTTGCACAGCGTCAAGCACGTCGCGCATTTTGGCATTGAGTTAAAAAATGTGATGTTCGGCAAATCCGAGCTGGTACCTGAGAGCGATGACCGTCGCTTCCACGACCCGGCCTGGAGCCAGAACCCGCTCTACAAGCGCTACCTGCAAACCTACCTGGCGTGGCGCAAGGAACTGCACGACTGGATCGGCGACAGCAGCCTGTCGGACCAGGACATCAGCCGTGGCCACTTCGTGATCAACCTGATGACCGAAGCCATGGCCCCCACCAACAGCGCGGCCAACCCGGCGGCGGTCAAACGCTTTTTTGAAACCGGCGGCAAGAGCCTGCTCGATGGCTTGTCGCACCTGGCCAAGGACATGGTGCACAACGGCGGCATGCCGAGCCAGGTCAACATGGGCGCCTTTGAAGTGGGCAAGTCCCTGGGCACCACTGAAGGCGCGGTGGTGTTTCGCAACGATGTGCTGGAGCTGATCCAGTACAAGCCGATCACCGAACAGGTGCATGAACGCCCGCTGCTGGTGGTGCCGCCGCAGATCAACAAATTCTACGTATTCGACCTGAGCCCGGATAAGAGCCTGGCGCGTTTCTGCCTGCGCAACGGCCAGCAGACGTTTATTGTCAGTTGGCGCAACCCGACCAAGGCCCAGCGCGAATGGGGCCTGTCGACCTATATCGAGGCGCTCAAGGAAGCGGTCGATGTGGTCACGGCGATTACCGGCAGCAAAGACATCAACATGCTCGGCGCCTGCTCCGGCGGCATTACCTGCACCGCCCTGCTCGGCCACTACGCCGCGCTGGGGGAGAAAAAGGTCAACGCCCTGACCCTGCTGGTCAGTGTGCTGGACACCACACTGGATACCCAGGTGGCGCTGTTCGTCGACGAGCAGACGCTGGAAGCGGCCAAGCGCCATTCCTACCAGGCCGGCGTGCTCGAAGGCCGCGACATGGCCAAGGTATTTGCCTGGATGCGGCCCAACGACCTGATCTGGAACTACTGGGTCAATAACTACCTGCTGGGCAACGAACCGCCGGTGTTCGACATCCTGTTCTGGAACAACGACACCACACGCTTGCCGGCCGCCTTCCACGGCGACCTGATCGAGTTGTTCAAGAACAACCCACTGGTACGCGCCAACGCACTGGAAGTGTGCGGCACGCCGATCGATCTCAAGCAGGTCACCGCCGACATCTACTCCCTGGCCGGCACCAATGACCACATCACACCGTGGCAGTCCTGCTACAAATCTGCGCAGTTGTTTGGCGGCAAGGTGGAGTTTGTGTTGTCCAGCAGCGGGCATATCCAGAGCATTCTCAACCCACCGGGCAACCCCAAGGCGCGCTACCAGACCAGCGACAGTCTCGCGGGCAAGCCACTGGAATGGCAGGAGAACGCGACCAAGCACACTGATTCGTGGTGGTTGCATTGGCAGGCGTGGCAGGCGGAACGGGCGGGCAAACTGAAGAAGGCACCGACGACATTAGGCAACAAAACCTACGCCGCAGCCGAAGCGGCACCGGGCACCTATGTACACGAACGCTAAATTGAAATGCGGTCAAGTGTGAGAGGGGGCAAGCCCCCTCCCACATTTGGCCTGCATTCCAACCGTCACATCTCACAGGGCTTGAGCATGCCGCAACCGTTCATCTTTCGTACCATCGACCTGGATGGCCAGACCATCCGTACGGCGGTACGCCCAGGCAAGCCTCACTTGACGCCATTGCTGATTTTCAACGGCATCGGCGCCAACCTTGAGTTGGTGTTTCCGTTCGTCCAGGCATTGGACCCGGACCTGGAAGTGATCGCCTTCGATGTACCGGGCGTGGGCGGTTCGTCGACGCCCAAGCGGCCCTATCGGTTTCCCGGCCTGGCCAAGCTCACCGCACGCATGCTCGATTACCTGGACTACGGCCAGGTGAATGCCGTGGGGGTGTCCTGGGGCGGTGCGTTGGCGCAGCAGTTCGCCTACGACTACCCGGAACGCTGCAAGAAGCTGATCCTGGCCGCCACCGCCGCCGGGGCCTTTATGGTGCCCGGCAAGCCGAAGGTGTTGTGGCTGATGGCGAGCCCGAGACGATACATTCAACCCTCCCACGTGGTGCGAATTGCGCCAATGATCTACGGCGGCTCGTTCCGCCGCGATTCCAAGCTGGCCGCCGAACACGCCAGCAAAGTGCGCTCGGCCGGCAAGCTGGGTTACTACTGGCAGCTGTTTGCGGGGCTGGGATGGACCAGCATTCACTGGCTGCACAAGATCCGCCAGCCCACGCTGGTGCTGGCCGGGGACGACGACCCGCTGATCCCGCTGGTCAACATGCGCATGCTCGCCTGGCGCATTCCCAACGCGCAGTTGCACATCATCGATGACGGCCACCTGTTCCTGATCACCCGGGCCGAAGCCGTGGCGCCGATCATCATGAAGTTTCTGGAGGAGGAGCGCCTGCGCGCTGTGATTCATCCGCGACCGGCAGTGTAAGGACCGCACCGCCGCGCAACTTGCCAGGAACCGACTATGGTTCTGAATTGGCGTGCCTGTTGATGGCTTGACGAAGGAGTGTTGGCTCATGCGAGAAAGACCCGTGACGAACCCGGCGCCCACACCCGCCGCGTTCATCAACGCCCAAAGTGCGATCACCGGCCTGCGCGGTCGGGACTTGCTCTCCACACTGCGCAGCGTCGCTGCCCATGGCTTGCGCAACCCGGTGCATACCGCCCGGCATGCCCTGGCACTGGGCGGTCAACTCGGGCGCGTGCTGATGGGCGAGACGGTGCACGAGCCCAACCCAAGGGACAGCCGCTTCGTCGATCCGACCTGGACGCTCAACCCGTTCTATCGGCGCAGCCTGCAAGCCTACCTGAGCTGGCAGAAACAGACCCGCCACTGGATCGACGACAGCTCCCTGAACGCCGATGACCGCGCCCGTGCGCACTTCGCCTTCGCTTTGCTCAACGATGCGGTATCACCCTCCAACACCCTGCTCAACCCGCTGGCGATCAAGGAGTTGCTCAACTCCGGCGGCAACAGCGTGGTGCGCGGCGTGAGCAACCTGTTTGAAGATTTGCTGCACAACAACGGCCTGCCGCGCCAGGTCAGCAAACACGCCTTTGAAGTGGGCAAGACCGTCGCCACTACGCCAGGCTCAGTGGTGTTTCGCAATGAGCTGCTGGAGCTGATCCAGTACAAGCCCATGAGCGAAAAGCAGTACGCCAAGCCGCTGCTGATCGTGCCGCCGCAGATCAACAAGTACTACATCTTCGACCTGAGCCCGGCCAACAGCTTTGTGCAGTACGCCCTCAAAAATGGCCTGCAGACCTTTATGGTCAGCTGGCGCAACCCGGATGTGCGCCACCGCGAATGGGGCCTGTCCACCTATGTGGCGGCGCTGGAAGAAGCGCTCAACGTCTGCCGCGCGATCACCGGCGCCCGCGAGGTCAACCTGATGGGCGCCTGCGCCGGTGGCCTGACCATCGCCGCCCTGCAAGGCCACTTGCAGGCCAAGCGCCAACTGCGCCGCATCTCCAGCGCCAGCTACCTGGTGAGCCTGCTGGACAGCCAGATCGACAGCCCCGCCATGCTGTTCGCCGACGAGCAAACCCTTGAAGCCGCCAAGCGTCGTTCCTACCAGCAAGGTGTGCTGGACGGCCGCGACATGGCCAGGGTCTTTGCGTGGATGCGCCCCAACGACCTGATCTGGAATTACTGGATCAACAATTACCTGCTGGGCAAGGAACCACCTGCCTTCGACATCCTGTACTGGAACAACGACAACACGCGCCTGCCCGCCGCGCTGCACGGCGACTTGCTGGACTTCTTCAAACACAACCCACTGAGCCATCCCGGCGGCCTGGAGGTGTGCGGCACGCCCATCGACTTGCAGAAGGTGACGGTGGACAGCTTCAGCGTGGCCGGGATCAACGACCACATCACGCCGTGGGACGCGGTGTACCGCTCCACGCAATTGCTGGGCGGCGATCGGCGTTTCGTGCTGTCCAACAGCGGGCATATCCAGAGCATCCTCAACCCGCCGGGCAACCCCAAGGCCAATTACGTCGAAAACCTCAAGCTGAGCAGCGATCCACGCGCCTGGTACTACGACGCCAATCATGTCGAAGGCAGTTGGTGGCCCCAGTGGCTGGAGTGGATCCAGCAGCGCTCGGGCGTGCAGCGCGAAACCCTCACCGCCCTGGGCAACCAGAATTACCCACCGATGGAAGCGGCACCGGGCACCTATGTGCGGGTGCGCTGAGCTCAACGATCACATTAAGAAGACTGGATGAAGACCCGCGACCGAATCCTTGAATGTGCCCTGCAATTGTTCAACCACAAGGGCGAGCCGAATGTATCGACCATGGAGGTGGCCAATGAAATGGGGATCAGCCCAGGCAACCTCTACTACCACTTCCATGGCAAGGAGCCGCTGGTCATTGGCCTGTTCGAACGCTTTCAATGTGAGCTGGCACCGTTGCTGGACCCGCCCGCAGACGCACAACTGAAGGCGGAGGATTACTGGCTGTTCCTGCACCTGATCGTCGAGCGCATGGCCCACTACCGGTTTCTGTTCCAGGACTTGTCCAACCTGGCAGGACGCCTGCCGAAACTGGCCAAGGGCATTCGCAGCCTGCTCACGGCACTTAAACGCACACTGGCCTCATTGCTGGCTCGATTGAAGGCCGCGGGGCAGGTGGTCAGTGACACCCAGGCGCTGGGCCAGTTGGTGGAGCAGATCACCATGACGTTGCTGTTCTCGCTGGATTACCAGCGGATACTTGATCGCGAAGGTGAGGTACGGGTGGTGGTGTATCAAATCATGATGCTGGTAGCGCCGCATTTGCTGTTACCGGCCCGGCTGGCGACAGAGCGGCTGGCATTGCGTTATCTGGAAGACACGGTTTGAAAACCCGTCAGCCAGGTTCGCCGAACTGCTGGGTAAACTTGAATAGTTCACTGTCGTTCTTGATGCCCAACTTTCGATAGGCCGATTGTTTTTGCGTACTGATGGTACTTGCACTGCGCGAAAACTTTGCTGCAATGGAATTCACCGACATCCCATCCAGAAAACACCGCAGTACTTCCTGCTCTTTGGGCGTGAGACACACATTCAACTGCATCGGCGTTGATACATCCTGCTTCGACTTCATATTCGCAACATGGGCAAAGGACTGCATGCCTTGCAACGCCGGCACCATACAAGGCTGCAAGTAAATGCGCCCTTGGGCGACCGTTCGGATAGCGGTAATCAGCTCAGTCAGATTCTGAGTTTTACCCAGAACGCCCCAGCAGCCTGCCTTCAAAGACAGCGATACCGTTGCAGGCGTGTAATGGGAACAGACAATCAAAGGCCTGCATTGGCGGAAGCGTCTATTCAACGCCTGGATCAGGCTGAGGCCATCGCTTTGCGACGGTGCCAGGATAAAGTCCATCACCACGACATCCGCCGGCCGCCGGCCCAGGGCGTCCAGCAGATCCCTGCCGGTCCCGAAGGAACCGATCACCTCAAGATCGGGCTCCATATTCAGGCTCAACTCGATGCCCTGGCGAACCATTTCATGGTCATCCAGCAACATCACGGTACACGTATTGCCTTTTGAAGTTGGCATTCCAGACTCCCGCATAAGCAAATACAGCGCCGCACACAGCCTGTTTATTACCTGAGCCAAACACAGGCTTCAATACTGCACAGCAATATATAGCGCTGCATCTTACAGAGTTCCCTTACAGAACTTTCCTATAACAACTTTTATGCCACGCCACGCCCTCGTAAAATTTTTAAATAAAACAATACACTTTCGAACTATCTCGAACCAAAACTCGATACATCTCTATAGATGAAATTCACTTTTCGATACAAATTATGTCGCCCACCACATGCCAAGCATTCAGAACACCGCGCTTTACCTGTGGCAATTAACCAAGTCATTCACAACTGGACACTCCATGAAACTCATCGCTTTATCCCACGTTGCCGCAGCTCTGACCTTGGCTGGCGCTGTCTCACACTCTGCGCATGCCGCTGATGGCGTTATCAACTTCAGCGGCCTGGTGACGGATGTGACCTGCACGGTCGAAGGGGCTGAACCGGGCGCGGGCAAGGTGGTCAAGGACGTCAACCTGGGCGGCGTGTCTGCCGCACGCCTGGCGACGGCGGGGAATCGCGCCAACCTGACGGGCTTCACCCTTCGTATTGGCGCGCCCGGCGAGGGCAGCTGCACCAACGGCCGCACCGCCATGGTTGCCTTTGACCCGACCAGCCCGGCCATCGACGTGGCCACCGGGCGCTTGAACATCGACGGTTACGACGACCCGTCCGACACCACCCACGCCAAGAATGTGCAGGTCGAAGTGACTAACCGTGATGGCTCGCCCATTAATGTCTACACCGAGAAATCGGCAGGCGTGGTAATCGCCGACAACCAGGCCGTTATCCCGCTGGCCGCGCAAATATACGCAAGCGGGCCCGCTAGCGAAGGCAAGGTCAGCACCCGCGTTGGCTTTACGATCGAATACGCCGAGTAAGGCCGGGCAAGCCTGTGCATGCAGGCCGCCTTATGCCATGAGACTTCAGACGATGAAAAAAACAGCCTGGCTTGCTGCCTTTGCGTTTGGCGTGTTGTTGCCACTGGCGCCGCCCTCCCATGCCAGCGTAATTATTCACGGCACGCGAGTGATCTACCCTGTCGGACAACCGGAGGTCGTGGTGCGCCTGGAAAACAAGGGAAACCGCCCCGCACTGGTACAACCCTGGCTGGACAGGGGCGACCGGCACTCCACACCGGCGACAACACAGGTGCCGTTCACGCTGTCGCCATCGATCTTCCGGATCGAGCCCTACCAGCAACAGGCGCTGCGCCTGCGCTACACCGGCGAACCACTGCCCAACGACCGCGAAAGCCTGTTCTGGCTGAACATTCTGGAAGTACCACCGCGCGCGCTGGATGCGGCGCAAAAAAACCAGATCGAACTGTCATTTCGCACCCGCTTGCGCGTGTTCCTCAGGCCACAGGCACTGCCCTATACCGTTGGCAACGCCCCGGAAAAATTGCAGTGGGCACTGGTGGCCCACGAACAAGGTTTTGCCCTGCAGGCTACCAACCCCACGCCCTACCATATTTCACTGGCCTCGCTCGACTTGCTGAGCGACGGCAAACGGTTCAGCAAGGCGCCCAGCAAGGACGCCAACGACGGCCTGTTACTCCCGGCCGGTGACGTGAAACTGTTTGTGCTGCCGCTGCTGCGCAATCGCCCCCGTGGCGCAAGCAGCATCGAATTCACCACCGTCAGCGACTTTGGTGCACGGGTACGCCACTCGGCGAATCTGTGCACCTCTTGCGCAGGATGACCTTTCGCATGAAGACCGCTTCCCTTTCACACCGGCTGGCCAAGCTGCTGACAGCGGTGGTTGTGCTGTTCGCCAGCCACGCCCCGTATGCGAGCGTCGTGATCCACAGCACCCGAATTGTCTACCCGCAGGCCGCCAGGGAGGTCATCGTCAGGCTCGACAGCAAGAACCAGACACCGGTACTGGTGCAGACCTGGCTGGACGATGGAGACGAATACTCGACGCCGGACCTGGCCGGCATCCCCTTTGTGGTCACGCCGCCGATCTTTCGGATGGAGCCCGGAAAACAACAGGTTGTGCGCCTGGCCTACACCGGAGCAACGCTTGCGGCGGCGCAGGAAAGCCTGTTCTGGTTCAACCTGCTGGAAGTGCCCTCGCAGTCGCCAGACGCCCAACAAGGCAATCAGTTGCAGTTGGCTTTTCGCTCCCGGATCAAGCTGCTTTATCGCCCATCGACCCTGCCTTACGACGTCAACGCCGCGCCTGGAAAACTGCAGTGGCGCGTCGTATCCACGGGGCAACACCAGGCATTGGAAGTCTATAACCCAAGCCCCTACCACGTGACCTTCGAGCAGATTGAAGTGCAGGTAGCCGGGCAGCGTCATCCCCGCGAAACATCGGCTTCAAGTGCCGCAAACATGGTGATTCCGGGCGGGCGCAATCGCTTTGAGCTGCCCAGCCTCAAGACTGCGCCGAGCAGCGCTGCGACCGTAGCGTTCGAAACGCTCGACGATTTTGGGGTCAAGGTCCAGCACAACGCCAAGGTCTTGCCATGACGATGTAGACAGGCGGCCTTCACCGTCGCTTCCCGACGTTCAGCCATCCGGCTGGCCAGGCCACGCGCTTCATCACACACCTTCTGCTGATGCCCATTTGATGGGGCAGGGACGCCCCATGCCGCCGGTTGGACAGCGGCTGTTTTTGAGAACGTAAACATGAGTTTTAAACTTACAGCGCACTGCCTGCTGCTGGTGAGTGGCGCGCACGCCATGGGTGCCCACGGGGCTGAGCCTGTGGAATTCAACCCCGCCTTCTTTGCAACGGATGCGACCGGGGTGCGGGTTGACGTATCAAAGTTCAACCAAGGCAATGTCACCCTGCCCGGCAACTATCGCACCGACGTGCACCTCAACGGCCAGTGGACAGGCCGTGAAACCCTGCACTTCGTCGCCGTGAACGGTCAGAAAGCCGCACAACTGTGCCTGGAGCGCGATGCACTGCTCAGGTTTGGCATCAACCTGGACACGGTCGCACAGCGGGCTGTCGAAGCCGGTCAGACACCGACCGCCCCGTTTGCCCGCTGCGCGGATATTGCGACTTACCTGCCCGGCGCCAGCAGCGAGTTCGACTCCGGCGAAAACCGCCTGGACCTGCAGGTTCCGCAGGTTTACCTGGCGCGCAAGGCACGGGGCTATGTCGACCCGCAGCAATGGGACCACGGGATCAATGCCGCCTTTGTACGCTACAACGCCAACACCTTCGCCACCCAGACGAATGGCCGCTCCATCAGCTCCCAGTATCTGGGCCTCAACACCGGGCTCAACCTGGGCGACTGGCACTGGCGCCACAACGGCAGCTACAGCCGCTCCACGCTCGGTTCCGGTTATCAAAGCAACGCCACTTACGTGCAGCGCGAATGGAGCACGTTGCGCTCACAGTTGATTGCGGGCGAGATCTACACCCCCGGCGAACTGTTCGACAGCGTGCGCCTGCGCGGCGCCAGCCTGTTCAGCGATGACCGCATGCTGCCCGACTCCCAGACCGGATTTGCGCCCGTGGTACGCGGCGTTGCCGAGACAAATGCGCGCGTCACGGTGCGCCAGCGCGGCGTGCTATTGGACGAAGTGTCGGTAGCGCCTGGCCCCTTCGTGCTCAACGACTTGTTCCCCACCGGGTACGGTGGCGACCTGAACGTCACGATCACCGAGGCCGATGGGCGCCAGCGTGAATTCATCGTGCCGTTCGCCGCCAATGCCCACCTGCTGCGCCCAGGTTTCAGCCGCTACTCGTTGAGTCTCGGGCGGCTGGATGAGATCGGCCTGCGCCACCCGCCAATGCTGGCGCAGGCCACTTATCAGCAGGGTCTGAGCAACCTGCTGACCGGGTACACCGGCGGGGTGATGGGCGATGACTACCGCTCACAATTGCTGGGCACCGCCTTCAATACGCCGCTGGGCGCACTCTCGCTTGACCTGACCTATTCCGACGCCCACTTGCCGGGGCATGGATCACGTAAGGGGCAAAGCCTGCAACTGCGCTACAGCAAGAATTTCGCCGATACCGGCACCCACTTTGCCCTCGGCGCGTACCGTTATTCCACCGAGGGCTTCCTGAACGTGGGCGATGCGGCACGCATCCGCGACTTCGCCCTCGACGGGGTGCGCCTGGACAACGTATCGCGACTGCGCGACCGAATGGACATCAGCCTCAACCAGAGCCTGAAGCAAGGCGCGGTTTACCTGACGGGCTCATCACAGAACTACTGGAACCGTAAAAGCGGCAACCTGACGTTTACCGCCGGGTACAGCGGCACCTGGAGGCGACTGCACTACACCGTGAGTGCGCAGCGCAACCGGGACCTGCTGAGTGAGCGGGTCGACCAGCAAGTAGACTTCACCCTGAGCCTGCCGCTGGGCAGCGACGCGCACGCGCCAACCTTGACCACCACGGCCTACCGCGGCGATCAAAGCAGCGGCGAACGCCTCAGCCTGGGCGGTAGTCTCGGCGAGCGCAGTGAACTCAGTTACGGCCTGGGGGCCAGCCGAACGCTCGGCAGCGGTAACGCCACAAGCGCAGACGTGAAATACCAGGCGAACCCAGGGGTGCTGTCCGCCAGCTACGGCCAGAGCAACACGTATCGCACAACCTCGTTTGGCATGACCGGCGGTCTTGTCGCCCACCCGGACGGCGTGACCTTCGCCCCAGAACTGGGCGACACCATCGGCATCGTCCAGGCACCCGACGCCCTGGGCGCGCGGATCAACGGCAACCACAGTGCACAGGTCGGCAAAAGCGGCTTCGCCGTGGTACCTCACCTCACGCCTTATCGCCAGAACGTCGTTGAACTGGACCCCAGGGATCTGTCCGTCGACGTCGAACTCAAGACCGCCGCGCAAAACGTCGCGCCTCGCGCCGGGTCGGTGGTGAAGGTGCAGTTTGAAACCGTCAGCGGCCAGGCCCTCTTGATTACGGCGCGGCGCGAGGATGGCAGCCCGTTACCGTTCGGCGCGGATGTATTCGATGAAGACGACGCCAGCGTCGGCGTGGTCGGCCAGGGCGGCAAGGCCTTTGTCCGCGTGCCTCGCACGCAGGGGCAGTTGACGGTCAGGTGGGGATCCAGCGCCCGCGCCACCTGCAGGCTGCGCTACCACCTCGACGTTCAACCAAGCACCGAGGGCGCCAACCGATTGCGGCAATTGGACTCTGGCACTTGCCGGGCCGACAAGGCCTATTCCTCACTGCGAGACTGACGATGAAACACTCCCTGCAATTTATCTCCACACTCCTGGCCCTCGTTCTGCCGATCGCCGCTCATGCAGACTGTGACCGGTATATGAACAGCACGCTCACCCTCAATCTGCCTGACACGATCACCGTCCCGGCCGATCTACCTATAGGCGGGGAAATCATCAGTCGCGCATTCAGCGGTACCGCACCTGCCTTTTTCGCGGTCTGCAGGGACGCGCACCTGAGGATTACCGGGCGATTCCTCAACATGCCTCCGGTCCCCCCGTTCCATCGCACCGAAGCGCCAGGTGTAGGTGCACGTCTGCGCATCACCAGTGCCGGGGGATTCACCAATTTCTTTGGAATGCACACTCAACCAGGCGCGCCCTCAAGTGGAACAGCCCCCAGCCTCACCGCCGCAGAATTGAAGCTCTACAAAATCGCAGCTGTCGCCGATGGGGTGGTACCAGCCGGAGAAATCTGGTCAGCCAAAAGGGACGGACGCCCAGACGGCTTTACCTTGCGCCTGGGTAACTCTGTTCGTTTTGTCACCCCTGGCGCCACCTGTGACCTGGCGACCGGTGACGTCAACCGTACGATCTCGCTCGACCCGATCAAAGTCAGCGCCCTTCAAAACGCCACCTATACCGGCGAACGCCAATTCGAGCTCACCGCCCACTGCACCAACGCATCCAATGTCACCTTTCGCTTTTCAGGCACACCCGCGCCAGGGCATGAAGCGCTTTTTGCCAATACCGGCACTGCTCGCGGAGTAGATGTGTGGCTTTACTCCCGCATAGGTGGAGGGATCCAAAACATCGGCGCCAACGGCGATAACAACACGCGCACGGTGGTGGTTGATGGCAACCGCGCCGTCTTGCCGCTGGGCGCTGCTTATCACAAAAACGGCACAGTCACCCCGGGCACTCTTGTCAGTACCGCCACCGTCAACATTACCTATAACTGAAACCCTGAGACTCCTTTGATGAGCATTCGAACACTCACCCCGCTGCTGGCAATCACGGCGAGCCTGATAACCCATACTGCACAGGCCGAGACCACGGGCACCTTGACCTTTATCGGGCAAGTCAACGCCGGCACGTGCAACCTGGCCGTCGGCGATGAGAACCGCAGCATCACGCTGCCGACGGTCAAGGTATCTGACTTCGATGCAACCCCCAGTACGGGCGCGTTTGATTTCGAGGTCTCTGCCGACTGCGAGTCGGATATACGTAACGTGACGTTTCTGTTCGCAGGAAAAGCCTCCGCCGGCAACGCCGAGCTTTTTTCCAACACAGGGACCTCCAAGGGGACCGCCCTTCAACTGGTACACCGCGTCTCCCCAGCTTTTGTCATTCCCGCCAACGGCACCCCCGCCCAGCGCAGCCGCAAGGTGGCAACGAGCAGCCACAAAGCGGTGATCCCCCTCACGGCGGCGTACCACAAAACCGGTGCGGCGATCACCCAAGGCACCCTGGCCAGCGCGGTGACCGTTTCGATCACCTACAACTGAACAGAGGCTGGAATCACGCGCAAAAAAAAGCCCGACCTTTGCAGGCCGGGCATTTTTTGTCCCGAAAGGATCAGGACTGACTGGATGGCGTCGGCGTTGCCGGCGTTGCAGTCGGGGCAGCAGCAGGCGCTGGCGCGGACACCGAGTTGGCTGTCGAAGCGGTTGGCGCTGGCGTTGCAGGCTTGGCGGCTACGGCCGGCTTTGGCGCTGCTGGTTTTTTCGCGACTGCTGGCTTCTTCGCGGCCGCTGGCTTCTTCGCAGCGGCTGGTTTGGCAGCAGGCTTGGCCACCGCCGGTTTGGCAGCAGCTGGTTTAACGGCTGGCTTGGCGGCTGCGGTTTTAGCAGCTGGCTTGGCTGCCGGTTTGGCGACGGCCTTCACTGCAGGTTTAGCCGCAGGCTTGGCAGCGGCTTTGGCAGCCACTGGTTTGGCTTTGGCGGCTGGCTTGGCAGCGGCCTTAGCCGGCGCCTTGGCCGCAGGTTTTGCAGCTGGCTTGGCGGCGGCTTTTACCAGAGGCTTGGCGGCAGTTTTAGCGGCGGGTTTGGCAGCAGCCGTTTTAGCGACTGGCTTGGCAGCCGGCTTAGCCGCAGCGGCTTTAGCCGGGGCGACTTTGGCACCGGTGAGTTTTTCGATTTGCTTGGTCAGGGTATCGACCTTGCTGTGCAGCGTTTTCAGCTCGGCCTTGCTCGGCACACCCAGTCGCGAAATGGCACTGTTCAGGCGCTTGTCGAAAGTCTCTTCCAACTTGCCCCAAGTGTCAGAAATACTCGACTTGGCAGAACCGGCAGTTGCCTTGGCCGCTTCAACTTTTTTACCAACCGTGGTTTTGGTCAACTTCTCGGCTTTCTCGCCGTCCTTGACCAAAGTCTCGAAGTACTTGCCGCCGTCACTGCTAACCTTCGAGTACACGCCTAAACCAGCAAGCCAGATCTTACGGGAATATTTTTCAACTTCCCCGACCCACGAGCTGCCTTCTTTCTGAGTAGTCTTTTTAACAGCCATCCCGATGTCTCCTTAGTGTTTACGCGCGACACGTTCGAGCAATGCCGTCAGCTCTTCGAGCTTAGCAGAGAGTGTCTCCACGTCATGTTTAGACGCAATGCCGATTCGATTCAAGGCACTGGCTACACGAGTATCAAAAGCTTTTTCAACTTTATCCAGCTGAACTTCTACCAGACCTTTGACGGAAGAGACATTACTCTTTACTTGGTCAATCTGACTGTTGGCGGCATCAAGTTGTTCAACTGCAACTTTTTTGCCTTTGCTTTCAACATGTTGACCGCTCTTTACGAGCTCTTTGAAGTACTCGCCACCCTCACTGCCGACCTTCGCATAAGCACCGAGACCGGCCAGCCAGATCTTGCGGGCGTAGGTTTTAACGTCAGTCAGGACACCGGTCTGAACGTCGATTTTTTTCTTCAGGATAACTTTGGCCATGGTGCACCTCACGCAGATCGGGGGAGAGGAACGGCCCACAGGAGTTGAGGGCCTGGGCACAAAGTAGGCTGGAAAATTAGAATCGGCACCCTAAGAACAATCGGTCAGGCCAGCGCCTTATCCAGGGCTTTCTCGATTTCAGACTTGATCGTGCCGCTCATGGCCGACATCAACAGCCCCAACTCCACATCGATACGCAGCGAATCATCCGCCACTAATACAGTGCCTTTAACCCCGGAACGCTTGAGGTTCAAGGTGTCGCCGGACCACGAAGGCTCCAGGCCATATTGTTCCTTGAGTTTGAGCGCCAACTTCTCGGCCTTTGCCCGTGCGCCTTCTTTACCCAGGGAATGTGCACGCTCAACGGTGATACGGGCCATTGCAATGACTCCTCTTTATAGGGATTTGCCTGCCTTCAATGCGGCAAAAGGTCTCGGTGGGCAGCTATCTTACCTGCAGCCTTGCCAAGACAAAGCAGGCCTTGGGGATTATCATGTCCCGCATTCTCTTTTGGTGACAGCGATATGACTGATCAGCGCAAAGGCAGCGATGCCGAACCCACCACTCACTTCGGCTTCAAGAACGTCCCGGAAAGCCAGAAAGCGGAAAAAGTCGCAGAGGTGTTTCACTCCGTCGCCGCCAAGTACGACCTGATGAACGACGTGCTCTCCGGCGGCATGCACCGCCTGTGGAAGCGTTTCACCATCGAGTTGTCGGGCGTACGCACCGGCAACCGCGTGCTGGACATCGCCGGCGGTACGGGCGACCTGGCGGCCAAGTTCTCCAAGCTCGTCGGCCCGACGGGCCAGGTGGTACTGGCGGACATCAACGGCTCGATGCTCAAGGTTGGCCGTGACCGCCTGCTCGACAAGGGCGTGGCCGGCAATATTGAATTCGTCCAGGCCGACGCTGAAAAGCTGCCGTTCCCCGACAACCATTTCGACTGCGTGACCATCGCCTTCGGCCTGCGCAACGTGACGCACAAGGAAGACGCGATCCGCTCGATGCTGCGCGTCCTCAAGCCGGGTGGACGCCTGTTGGTGCTGGAGTTCTCCAAGCCGACCAACGCGCTGATGTCCAAGGTCTACGACACCTATTCCTTCGCCTTCATGCCATTGATGGGCAAGCTGATCACCAATGATGCCGAGAGCTACCGCTACCTGGCCGAGTCGATCCGCATGCACCCCGACCAGGAAACCCTGAAGTCGATGATGGTAGAGGCCGGTTTCGACCGCGTGACCTACCACAACATGACCTCGGGCATCGTCGCCCTGCACCGCGGCATCAAGCCCTGATGCTGTTCGCAGGCCTGCTCGCCAGCGTCGAACACGGCCTCAACCGTGTGCTGCGCCTGGACAGTACCGCCCTGGCGCGGCTCGCGCATTTGAACGGCAAGGTGATTGCCGTCGATTGCACCAGCCCCGCCTTGCAGCTGTTTATCCTGCCCAGCGACGAAGGCCTGCTGCTCGCCAGCCAATGGGCCGCCGACGCCGACTGCACCCTGCGTGCGCCGGCATCGAGCCTGTTGCACCTGGCCTTGAGCCGCAACAAGACCGCCATCCTGCACAGCCCTGAAGTGGCGTTGGAAGGCGACAGCGCGGTGCTGATGGACCTGGCCGCTGTGCTGCAAGACCTGGAGCTGGACTGGGAATACGAGCTGTCACGCTGGATCGGCCCCGTGGCCACCCAACTGATCAGCGGGCACCTGCGCAGCCGCACGCGCTGGTACCAGCAAGGGTTCGCCAGCCTCAACCAGAACCTCGCCGAATACCTGAGCGAAGAATCGCGCACCCTGGTCGGAGAACGGGAAGCGCAAGCGCGCTTTCGCGAACTCGACAAGGCCAAAATCGACCTGGAACGCCTTGAGGCGCGCTTCGAGCGCCTGAGCCGTTCCCTTGATCCAAGCGATAACGCATGAAGCTGCTCGCCGTCCGCCGTTTGTTTCGTATCCAGCGCGTCGTAATCCGCTACCGCCTTGATGACCTGCTGTTCGCCCTGCCACTCCCGTGGTTCCTGCTGGCGGTGCGCTATGTGCTGCCGTGGCGCTGGTTCCCGCGCAAGCAACTGGAGCTGAGCCGGGGTGCGCGTCTGCGTCTGGCGCTACAGGACCTGGGGCCGATCTTTATCAAGTTCGGGCAGATCCTCTCGACGCGCCGCGACCTGCTGCCCGAAGACATCGCCGACGAACTGATGCTGTTGCAGGACCGCGTGCCGCCGTTCGACTCCAAGCAATCGATGGCGTTGATCGAAGAACAGCTGGGCAAGAAGATCAGCGACGTCTTTACCCGCTTCGACGTCGAGCCGCTGGCCTCAGCCTCCGTGGCACAAGTCCACGCCGCGCAGCTCAAGACCGGCGAAGAAGTGGTCGTGAAGGTAATTCGCCCCGGTCTCAAGCCGATCATCGGCCAGGACCTGGCATGGCTGTTCATCCTCGCCCGCGCCGCCGAACGTTTCTCTGCCGATGCGCGCCTGCTGCACCCGGTGGACGTGGTCGCCGACTACGAAAAAACCATCTACGACGAACTCGACCTGCTACGCGAAGCCGCCAACGCCAGCCAGCTCAAACGTAACTTCGAAGGCTCGCCGCTGCTGTACGTGCCGCAGGTGTATTGGGACTGGTGCCGCCCCAAGGTGCTGGTGATGGAGCGCATCTACGGCGTGCAGGTCACCGACCTCGCGACCCTGGCCGACCAGCGTACCGACATGAAGATGCTCGCCGAACGCGGCGTGGAGATCTTCTTCACCCAGGTGTTCCGCGACAGCTTCTTCCACGCCGACATGCACCCCGGCAACATCTTTGTCAGCACCGTCAACCCGTGGAGCCCGCAGTATATTGCGATCGACTGCGGCATCGTCGGCAGCCTGACGCCGGAAGACCAGGACTACCTGGCGCGCAACCTGTTCGCCTTCTTCAAGCGTGACTACCGCCGAGTGGCACAGTTGCACATTGATTCGGGTTGGGTTCCGGCGGAAACCAAACTCAACGAGTTCGAAGCCGCTATCCGCACCGTATGCGAACCGATCTTTGAAAAACCGTTGAAGGACATCTCCTTTGGACAGGTGCTGATGCGCCTGTTCCAGACGGCGCGGCGCTTCAATATGGAAGTGCAGCCGCAGTTGGTCCTGCTGCAAAAAACCTTGCTCAACATCGAAGGCCTGGGCCGTCAGTTGTACCCGGACCTCGACCTGTGGAACACCGCCCAGCCGTTCCTGGAACGCTGGATGCGCGAGCGCATGAGCCCGAAAACCGTGCTGGGCAACCTCCACAGCCAGATGGAGCAACTGCCGCACCTGGCCAACATGACCCGCGACCTGCTGGAACGCATGTCCCAGCCCCACGCCAAGGACCCGGAACCACCATGGCGCAAGCGCAAGGACGACTGGTTCCTGCGCCTGCTCGGCGCGGCGCACCTGGTGGGCGGGGTGATGCTGGCGATTGGCGGGCCGTTGAATCAATTGGGCCACTGGCCAGCGGGGATCATGGTCGCCGTGGGTGTTTATCTGATCGTGCGTCGATAGCCAATCCGGTTATACACTGTCGCAAATTGCCGGAGCCGAACATGAAAGACTGGCTGGACGAGATCAAGTGGGACAGTGACGGCCTGGTGCCGGCCATTGCCCAGGACTACAAGACCGGGCGCGTGCTGATGATGGCCTGGATGAACCGCGAGGCCCTGAGCCTCACCGCCACTGAGCAGCGCGCCATTTACTGGTCACGTTCGCGTGGCAAACTGTGGCGCAAGGGCGAAGAGTCCGGGCACGTGCAGACCCTGCACGAGATGCGCATCGATTGTGACGCCGACGTGGTGATCCTCAAGGTCGAGCAGATTGGCGATATCGCCTGCCACACCGGCCGTCACAGCTGCTTCTACCGCGTATTCGAGAACGGCGAATGGAAGGTTGTAGAGCCGGTGCTCAAAGACCCGCACGCCATTTACTCCGCAGGACACTGATCATGAGCGATACCCTGAACCGCGTGGCCCAGGTGCTGGAAGACCGCAAAGGTGCGGACGCCGACAGCTCCTACGTCGCCAGCCTGTACCACAAGGGCCTGAACAAGATTCTGGAAAAGCTCGGCGAAGAGTCCGTCGAGACGATCATCGCCGCCAAGGACGCACAAATCAGCGGCGACTGCAGCGATGTCATCTATGAGACCGCTGACTTGTGGTTCCATAGCCTGGTCATGCTCGCCCAACTGGGGCAGCATCCACAGGCCGTACTGGATGAACTGGACCGTCGCTTCGGCTTGTCCGGGCATGCCGAAAAGGCCTCGCGCCCGTCCGCTTGAATAACTAAGACTAGAGGATTTGCAGCATGGGCATTTTTGACTGGAAACACTGGATCGTCATTCTGGTGGTCGTGGTACTGGTGTTCGGCACCAAGAAACTCAAGAACCTGGGCACCGACGTGGGCGAGTCGATCAAGGGCTTTCGCAAAGCCATGAACGACGACGAAAAGCCTGCCGACCCAGCCGCCAATCCGGTGCCGCCGGCCCAGCCGGTGCATCCGCAGGCCGCCCAGCCGATCACCGAGCGTCGCACCTTCGACGTGCAGGCTGAGAAAGTCGAAGAGCCGACCCGCAAAGACTCGTGAGCACTGACTAATGTTTGGTATCAGCTTCTCTGAACTGCTGCTCGTCGGCCTCGTGGCCCTGTTGGTACTGGGGCCGGAACGCCTGCCCGGTGCCGCGCGCACGGCCGGCCTGTGGATCGGGCGCCTGAAACGCAGTTTCAACGCGATCAAACAGGAAGTTGAACGGGAAATCGGCGCCGACGAGATCCGCCGGCAACTGCACAACGAGCACATTCTGTCGCTGGAGCAGGAAGCCCGGAAGATTCTGTCCCCCGTCCAGGAACCCGCCAGACCGGTGGAACCCGTGGCCGAGCACAGCATCGCGCCCGCCGTTGAGCCTGCGCCCGCTGCCCCGATTCCGACCGCGCCAACCGAGCCTGCGCCGACGCCTGCCGCGTCGCCCGCGCCCCATGACCCTACTTTGCCGCCGCGAGCCCCATGAGCGCTGATAAACCGGAAAACGACCAGCACATGCCGCTGGTCTCGCACCTCACCGAGCTGCGTACCCGCCTGCTGCGTTGCGTAGCGGCCATCTTCATCATCTTTGCCGGGCTGTTCGCCTTTACCCAGCAGATCTACACCTTCGTCTCCACGCCTTTGCGCCAGTACCTGCCGGCCGGCGCGACGATGATCGCCACCGACGTGTCATCGCCGTTCCTTACGCCGCTGAAACTGACGATGATGGTCTCGCTGTTCCTGGCGATCCCGGTGATCCTGCATCAGATCTGGGGCTTTATTGCGCCGGGCCTGTACAAGCACGAAAAACGCATCGCCGTGCCGCTGCTGGTGTCGAGCATCCTGTTGTTCTACACCGGCATGGCGTTCGCCTACTTCCTGGTGTTCCCGTTGATCTTCAAGTTCTTCGCCGCTGCCACTCCGGCCGGCGTGGAGATGATGACCGACATCACCAGCTACCTCGACTTCGTGATGACGCTGTTCTTCGCCTTTGGCGTGGCCTTCGAAATCCCGGTGGCGGTGGTGTTGCTGGTGTGGATCGGCGTGGTCAACGTGGCTTATCTGAAGAAGATCCGCCCGTACGTGATCATCGGCTGCTTCGTGGTCGGCATGATCCTGACGCCGCCGGACATCTTCTCCCAGACCCTGCTGGCCGTGCCGATGTGGATGCTGTTCGAGATCGGCATCCTGTTCAGCGGTTTGATCAGCAAGCGTGGCGAACACCCGGATGACCAACCCGCCGACGACGACCAGCCGCCAGCGACCCAGCCGTGAACCTGCTGCTGCTTGAAGAGGCCGACTTTATCGCGGCCGACCGGGTGATCCTGCGTGATCGACGCCTGGTGCATATGCAGGAAGTCCACCGCGCCGCCGTCGGCGACAGCCTGCGCGTGGGGCGCATCGGCGGGTTGATGGGCGCCGCGCAATTGCTGCGCCTGGAAGCCAGTGAAGCCGAACTGCAAGTGAGCTTCGACCAACCGCCGCCGACCAAACTGCCCCTGACCCTGCTGCTGGCCCTGCCGCGCCCGAAAATGCTGCGCCGGGTGCTGCAAACCGTGGCCGCCATGGGTGTGCCGAAGGTGGTGCTGGTCAACAGCTACCGGGTGGAAAAGAGCTTCTGGCAAACCCCGTTCCTGGAGCCCGAAGCGATTCGCGAGCAACTGATCCTCGGCCTGGAACAGGCGCGGGACACGGTGTTGCCCGAGATCATCATCGAAAAACGCTTCAAGCCGTTCGTCGAAGACCGACTGCCGGCCCTGACCGAAGGCACCCTGGGCCTGATCGGCCATCCCGGTGATTATCCAGCGTGCCCCCGCGGGCTGGATGAGCCGGTGACCCTCGCCATCGGCCCCGAAGGCGGTTGGATTCCCTACGAAGTCGACCTGCTGGCCAAGGCCGGCTTGCAGCCGGTGCAACTCGGCGCCCGGATCCTGCGGGTCGAAACCGCCGTGACGGCCCTCCTCGCCCGCCTGTTCTAAACACACCACACATCCAATGTGGGAGAGGGCTTGCCCCCCTCCCACATTGGTCTGCATCGCTACAGAATCCCGGAACCGTGCCGATAACTCCTGAATAAGTCCAAGCCTTGTTCCACGGGAGTTCGCAGCATGTATCGTTGGTTAGCCGAAAAGCTGGGGAATGTCAGCGTCAAAACCAAACTGGGCGTAGGCTTCGGCCTGGTATTACTGCTCACAGTGATGATCACCCTCACCGGCTGGAAAGGCCTGGGCGATGTGATCAGTCGCGGTGACAAGCTAGGCTTTATCTCCAGCCTCAATGGGTTGACCAAGGACTTGCGTCTCGCACGCCTGGACTATGACATGCGTCGTGGCGAACAAGGACCGGGCGCGGTCAGCGAGTTACTGAACAAGCTCGACATCGGCCTCAAGACCGCCCGCACGCTGATTGAACAACCCGCCGACACGGCCCTGGTCGATGAACAGTTGGCTGCTGTGGACCAGTACAAGCGCGCTTTCAGCGACATGGTGCAGGCTGGCGCCAACCGCGAAAACGCCCGCAGCAAGCTGGGCGATACCGCCGACAATGCGGTCGTCAAAATCAACGAGATCGAAAAGTCGTTGCTGCAAGGCGACAGCGTCAGCCTGTTCAACAGCGTGGTGGACGTGAGCAAGCTGATCCAGCAGGCGCGCTTCCAGGTGCGCGGCTACACCTACAGCGGCAAGGTCGAAGCCGAGCAGCCGGCACTGGATGCCATCGACAACGCCCTGAAAAAAATCACCAGCCTCAACGGCCAACTGCCCGAGCAATATTCGACCAATCTGCAACAGGCCAGCGTTTCGCTGCAAGCCTACCGCGCCGCTGTCAGCCAGTACCGTGACTCGCAGGTGGCCAACGCAGCTGCCCTCAAGATCATGACCGCACAAGGCGATCTGCTGCTGGGTCACAGCGACAAGCTGACCATTTCCCAAACGGTGGTGCGCGATACCGACGCCGCACAAGCCAAGTACCTTCTGCTGCTGGCTACCGTGCTGGCGTTGATCTTTGGCCTGGTGGCTGCCTGGGCGATCACCCGCCAGATCATCATCCCGTTGGACCAGACCCTCCAGGTCGCCGAGCGCGTTGCCTCCGGCGACCTGAGCCATAACCTGACCTCGTTGCGCCAGGACGAACTCGGCCAGTTGCAACGGGCCATGCAGAGCATGACCGTAGGCCTGCGCGAGTTGATCGGCGGCATCAGCGAAGGCGTGACTCAGATCGCCAGCGCTGCCGAGCAACTGTCGGCCGTCACCGAACAGACCAGCGCCGGGGTCAACAGCCAGAAAGTCGAGACCGACCAGGTGGCCACCGCGATGAACGAGATGGCCGCCACCGTGCAGGAAGTCGCACGCAATGCCGAAGAAGCCTCCGAAGCCGCCGCAGCAGCTGACCAGCAGGCCCGCGAAGGCGACAAGGTGGTCGGTGAAGCCATCGCCCAGATCGAGCGCCTTGCCACTGAGGTTGGCAACTCCACGGTCGCCATGGGCGACCTGAAACGCGAAAGCGACAAGATCGGCAGCGTGCTCGACGTGATCAAGTCCGTGGCCCAGCAAACCAACCTGCTGGCGCTCAACGCGGCGATTGAAGCCGCCCGCGCCGGTGAAGCCGGACGTGGCTTCGCCGTGGTGGCCGATGAAGTGCGCAGCCTGGCCCAGCGCACCCAGAAGTCCACCGAAGAGATCGAAGAGCTGATTGCCGGCCTGCAGAGCGGCACGCAACAGGTCGCGACCATCATGGACAACAGCCGCAACCTCACCGACAGCAGCGTCGAACTGACCCGCCGCGCCGGCAGCGCGCTGGAGAACATCACCCGTACCGTCTCGACCATCCAGGCGATGAACTCCCAGATCGCCACCGCCGCCGAACAGCAAAGCGCCGTGGCGGAAGAGATCAACCGCAGTGTGCTGAACGTGCGCGACGTCTCGGAGCAGACGGCTGCAGCCAGTGAAGAAACCGCCGCGTCGAGCACCGAACTGGCGCGCCTGGGCACCCACCTGCAAGCACTGGTCGGTCGCTTCCGCGTCTGACCCACCTCCCCGCGCGGCGACCTGCCCTGGGTCGCCGCCTACAATCTGCGAAATTTCCCACACGTTTTTCAGGCCCACCCGACCTTCAAAGTCACTAGCGTTCAAGTGAGTTCATCGAACTACACCCGTTAGCTCGCTTGTCGGAGGTCAATCATGTTTGGTCGAATGACTCACCTGCTGGGTAACGCCAGTGTCACCCTCAAACTGGTCCTGGGTTTCGCCCTGGTACTGGCCCTGAGCCTTGTCATTGCCGTGACCGGCTGGCAAGCATTGGCAGCGTCCCTTTACCGCTCACAAACCTTGACCGTGCTGGCGCAACTGGCGGTGGCTGGCGAAGAACTGCGCGCCGACAGAATTCTCTACCGCACTCTGGACGAGGCCAACAGCCTCAGTCGATTGAGCGCCAGCATGGAGAAAGTCGACGGGGCCCTGACGGAGCTGTCCAACCGACTCAAGGTGCCAAAGTCCCTTCAATACTTGCAGGAGATGACGCGGATTTCCGCCACCTTCAAATCCACCCTCAAGGGCGTGCCTGCGCTGGTGGAAAAACGCGAAAATGCCCGCGGACAACTGACACAGAGCACCACTCGTGCTGGCGATGTCCTGGCACAGCTGACCAGCGACTTGCCTGATCAGGACGATGAAAAAGCCCTGGAGGCCGTCGAAAACCTGCGCCAGGCCATGGAGCAGGCCGAAGACCGGGCCAAGAGTCCAGCCTGGGCGTCCAGCTCACTGGATGCCTATGACCAAGCCGTGGTTGACGCTGAGCGAGGCCTTGAACTCGCCCAAGCTGACGTGGCGAAGCTGTCGGTCGACAGCGTGGCGCTCAAAAATGCCGTCCTGAGCGTGCGCACCCACCTGACCCGGCTCAAGGACATCCAACTCACGACCGAACGTGCACATAACCAGTTGGAGCAGCAGTTGGATCAGTTGCTCACACAGAGTGATCTTTTGAGCCAGGATCAGACCCAACGACGCGACCGCGAAGCCGAACAAGCGCGCATTCAGACCTTGGGCATCGCCGCGGCTGCCCTGCTCCTCGGTGCCCTGGCCGCCTGGGTGATCGCCGGGCAAATCGTGCACCCGCTGCGCAAGGCGCTGTCGCTGGCCAATCGCATTGCCGAGGGCGATCTGAGCCACGATGTGCAGACACAGCGTCGCGACGAGCTGGGCCAGCTACAACGCAGCATGAGCCAAATGACGCTGAACCTGCGTGGGCTGATCGGCAACATCAGCGACAACGCGCGGCAAATCGCCAGCGCCGCCGAGGAACTCTCTACCGTCACCGAACAGACCCGCGCCGGAGTGAATAACCAGCGCGATGAAACCGAGCAGGTGGCGACGGCCATGAACCAGATGCTGGCTACCGCCCAGGAAGTCGCGCGCCACGCCGAGCAAGCGTCGATCGCCGCCAGCCAGGCCACTCAACAGGCGGAACTGGGCGATCAGGTAGTGATGGATGCCGTGGCGCAAATTGAACACCTGGCCCACGAGATGGCCCGTTCCAGCGAAGCCATGCTGGGCCTGCAACGCGAAAGCCAGAAGATCGGCAGCGTGCTGGATGTGATCAAGTCGGTGTCGCAGCAGACCAACCTGTTGGCGCTCAACGCCGCGATAGAAGCGGCACGGGCCGGTGAAGCCGGCCAAGGCTTCGCGGTGGTCGCCGATGAGGTGCGCAGCCTCGCCCAGCGGACCCAGCAGTCGGCTGAGGAAATCGAAGAGTTGATTGGTGGCTTGCACAGCGGCACGCAGCAGGCTGCCGACATCATGGACTACAGCCGAACGCTCACTGACAACAGCGTCGGCCTGACCCGCAACGCCGGGGACGCCCTGACGGAGATCGCCCGCACCGTGGCGCTCATCCAGGAAATGAACCCACAGATTGCCGCAGCGGCCGAGGAGCAAAGCCTGGTCGCCGAAGAGATCAATCGCAGCGTATTGAAAGTGCGCGACGTCTCGGAACAAACCGCTGCCGCCAGTGAGCAAACGGCGGCAGCGAGTATCGAGTTGGCGCGACTGGGAACGGATCTGCAGCAGTGTGTAGGAAGATTCAAGGTCTGAACGGCGTGTGCCTACAGAACCTGACGCAGGAACGCCTGGGCACGTGGGTCTTTCGGTGCATCAAAGAACTCGGCCGGTGCTGCATCTTCCAGCAACTTGCCATGATCGAAGAACAGCACGCGGTCCGCTACCTCGCGGGCAAAGCCCATCTCGTGGGTGACGCAGACCATGGTCATGCCTTCCAGGGCCAGGGTCTTCATCACGTCCAGCACTTCGCCGACCATTTCCGGGTCCAGGGCCGAGGTGGGTTCGTCGAACAGCATCACCTTGGGTTCCATCGCCAACGCCCGGGCAATCGCCACGCGCTGTTGCTGGCCGCCGGAAAGCCGGGATGGGAATTCGTTGGCCTTTTGCGCAATGCCGACCTTTTCCAGCAGCGCCAGGGCCTTGGCTTCACGCTCCTGCTTGCCGCGCTTGCGCACGACTTTTTGCGCCAGGCACAGGTTTTCCAAGACCGTCATGTGGGGGAACAGATTGAAGTGCTGGAACACCATGCCGACTTCACGGCGATAGGCGTTCACGTCGGTTTTCGGATCGGCCAACTGCAGGCCGTCGATGCTCACCGAACCCGAGTCGAACTCCTCCAGGCCATTGAGGCAGCGCAGGAAGGTGGACTTGCCAGAGCCGGACGGGCCGATCACCACCAGCACTTCGCCCTTGGCCACCTGGGTGGTCACGTGGTCCACCGCGCGTACCACATGGCCACGGGTGTCGAAGACTTTTACCAGATCGCGGACTTCAATCACTTTGGGCGAGCCTCCGCTCAAGCCGGCTGGCCATTTTCGACAGCGGCAGGTTGATCAGCAGGTACAGGCCTGCGACGCAGAACAGGATTTCAAACGGCGAGAACGAGGTAGTGATTACCTCACGACCGCTCTTGAGCAGTTCGGTAATGGCGATCACCGAGACCAGCGAGGTGTCTTTCACCAGGCTGATGAATTGCCCTGCCAGGGGCGGCAGTACGCGCTTGAAGGCTTGCGGCAGCACCACATGGCGCATCGACTGGCCGGCACTCAGGCCGAGCGAGCGTGCGGCTTCGTTCTGGCCACGGGTGATGGACTGCACACCCGCACGAACGATTTCCGCCACATAGGCGCCGGTGAACAACGAGAGCGCGGCGATCCCGGCAAATTCACGGGACAGGTTGAGCACCGTGCCGATAAAGAAATAGAAAATGAAGATCTGCACCAACAATGGGGTGCCGCGTACCAGTTCGACGTAGATCGTCGACAGATCGCGCAAGGTCGGGTTATTCGAAAGTCGGCACAAACCGGTAGCAAGGCCAATCGCCAAACCGAGAATCCCGGAGACAACCGACAGCCACAGTGTGGTCCACAAACCCCACATCAACGGGCCCAGTGCCCAATGACGATTCACACCAATAACATAACCTTCGGCGACGTCGTCGCCGCGTGACACTTGCAGGCTGTTGTCGGCGACCGTCACTTTCTGCTCGGCGCCTGCGTCGTTGCGCAGGGTCACTTCGGCCACGTCACCTTTGCGGACCAGGTCAATGACGGTGGAGATATCCGCTGCCCGCTGGGCTTCTTCGGCCTGGTACGCGAAGTATTGCGGCACGCGGTTCCAGCGCCATTCGTAGGACATCAGCGAAGTGGCGTAGTACAAAGCGCCGGCCAGACCGACCAGCACGACCACGGTCAGCAGGTGCCACGGCCATTGGACTTTTTTCTGTTTCATTTCAGGTTCCGGGTTATGTGTCGCCTGGCAGGCCGTCATCGGGGGCAAGCCCCCTCCCACATTTTGACCGCATTCTCATGTTGGAACTCGGTCACATGTGGGAGCGGGCTTGCTCGCGAAGGGCGCGACTCGGTACTTCGCCGAACTTATTCCATGTCCTTGAGCCACTCGGAGCTCTTGAACCACTTGTCATGGATGCGATCGTAGGTGCCGTCGTTCCTGATCTGGTGCAGGAAGTTGTTGATGAAGTTGATGCTGTCGTAATCGCCTTTCTTCAGGCCAAACGCCAAGGGTTCGAAGGTGAAGGGTTCGTCCAGGAACACCAGCTTGCCGTTGCCGACTTTCTTCTCGGCAACCACGTTGTACGGTGCGTCATACACAAAGGCATCGGCCTTGCCGTTGACCACGTCCAGCACGCCTTCCTGCTCATTGTCATAGCCGTGGTACTTGGCTTTGGAAATCAGCTTCTTGGCGACCATCTCACCGGTAGTGCCCAGCTTGGAGGTCAGGCGGTATTTTTCGTCGTTCAGGTCTTTGTAGGACTTGATGGTGCCTTCCAATTCCTTGCGGATCAGCAGGGTCTGGCCGACCACGATGAAGGGTTCGCTGAAGTTCAGGCGCAGGTTGCGCTCCTGGGTCAGGGTCATCCCGCTGCCGATCATGTCGAACTTGCCGGTGAGGAAGGCCGGGATAATGCCGTCATAGCCAGTGGAAACCAGCTCCAGCTTGACGCCCATGGACTTGGCCATGGCCTTGAGGATGTCGACTTCGAAGCCGATGATTTCACCGCGCTTGTCCGTCATTTCGAACGGCATGTAAGTCGGGTCCATGCCGACTTTCAGCGTGCCACGCTTGACCGCATCATCAATGGCACCGGCCTGGGCCGCATTGGCAGCGACCAGCGCCGTGACGCCAAGCAGCAGCATCGATAGATACTTTTTCATCATCAAGTCCCCAAAACGATTCTTATAAGGTCGGCGCGCAAAACGGCTGCACCATTTCGGGGTGCGATCCTACCCCACTCGTTGCCTGTCACAAAGGTTTCACCAGTAATTGTTATCGGCGTATGTCGGATAAGCCCTACAGGCAGCAGTGAAGCGCTGGGATAGACAGGTGCGTGGGACGTTTCACCAACGGATTGATGTGTAAGAAGGTATGACTTTCAGTCAATGTCCTCCACCCAGGCCGTGTCTTTGAACCACCGGTCATGCAGACGATCGTACGTCCCGTCCTGAGCAACCTGATTGAGGAAATGGTTGATCCAGTTGAGGCTGTCGAAGTCGCCTTTTCTCACACCAAACGCCAGGGGTTCAAAGGTAAACGGCTGCTCCAGGGACAGCAGCGCGCTGTTCTCGGGCCGGCTCAATGCGATCAGGTTGTAGGGCGCATCATGGATAAAGGCATCGGCCACGCCGTCTACCACCTGGCGTACGCCTTCTTCCGGCGTCGCAAAGCTGCTCAGCCGAGCGGCCCCCAGAAACCTCCGCGCTGCAGCCTCGCCGGTGGTGCCTTCGGTGGTAGCGATCCTGTAGCTGGCATCGTCCAGGTCCTCAACGCTGGTGACCTTGCCTGCCAAGCTCGGGTGCAGCAGCACGGTCTGGCCCACCACGATGAAGGAGTCGCTGAAATTCAGCGTCAGATTGCGCTGTTGGGTGACCGTCATGCCACTGCCTATCAAGTCGAATTTTTTCGCCTTCAACCCCGGCAACAGCGCGGTATAGGGCACTGAGACCAACTCAAGCTCCACCCCCAGCGCCTGGCTCATGACCTTGAGCAAGTCGATTTCAAAACCGACGATGCGCCCCTGTTTATCGGTCATTTCAAAGGGAATGTAGGTGGGCGTGGTGCCGACTTTCAGCACGCCACGCCGGACTGCGTCGTCAATTGCGCCCGCGTGTAACTGGCTGATGTGAATCAATGCGGCAGCGCCTATCAGCAATGCCGAACAATACCTTTTGAGCATGAATCCCCCGTGGCCGAGACATATTTGGGGGGCGATCCTAACCCAGTCGCGGGCACGCAAAAACGCCTCGAACGAGGGTCTTTTGTTTCGAAATAACAAGGGGTTAGAAAGACAAAGAAGATACGAAAAACGCTGTAGGACCAGCGTTTGAAACACCCCCGAGGTGTGCCCTCGGGGGTGTCTGAATCAGGCCGGTTGGGCCTGGGACGACAGCGGTTGCAGCGGGAGCAACGGCGCGTGCGGGTCGGCCTTGATCGAGTCACGCCAAGCGGCGAGCCACTCGGCATGCCCTTCGCTCCAGACCTGCTCGTGCAGGCGGGCCAAGGCCACCGGGTCACTGAGCAACGCCAGGCGCTCGCCGTTGTTGAGGCCGGCAGGGCCGACTTTCAACGCATGACGAACACGTTCGGTACGCAGGTACTCGATCGGCTCGGCCTCACGGTGACGCGAGGTCGCCAAGGCACAGGCCAGGGCGTTTTGCTGCGGGTCGACCACCGACCGCACAAACCCGTCATTGAGGGCGTGCCAGCGGTTTTCGTGGGTGTACTTCTCCGTCGACAGCAGCGCTTGCGGCGGGTTGTACTCCTCAGGGATCAGGAACAGGCTCTCGTCGCGGGACTTGAGGCCCAGCTTGACCCGGCTGGAGATCACCGACACCGGGATCGACAGCATCAGCGAACCCACGATCGGCACCAGCCACCACAGGAAGCTCGGGTTCAACCACACCACCAGTAGCGCCCACAGGAAGCCCAGCACAGTTTGCGGACCGTGGCGCTTGACCGCTTCGCTCCATGGCGTGGAGTCGTCGTCACGCTGCGGCGAGTTCCAGGTCGCAGCCCAGCCGAGGAACGCGGCAAGGACGAAACGGGTGTGGAAGATCATCCGCACCGGCGCCAGCAGCATGGAGAACAGCATCTCCAGCAGCATCGACAGGGTCACCTTGAACTTGCCGCCGAACTCTTTCGCGCCCTTGGCCCAGATCAGGATGATGCTCAGCAACTTGGGCAGGAACAGCAGCACGATGGTGGTGGAGAACAGCGCCACCGCCTTGTCCGGATGCCATTGCGGCCACAGTGGGTACAACTGGCGCGGTGCCATGAAGTACTGCGGCTCCATCAGTGTATTCACCGCCAGCAAGGCCGTGGACAGCACCAGGAACAGGAACCACAACGGCGCCGACAGGTACGACATCACCCCCGTCAGGAACACCGCGCGGTGCACCGGGTGCATGCCCTTGACCAGGAACAGGCGGAAGTTCATCAGGTTACCGTGGCACCAGCGACGGTCACGCTTGAGTTCGTCCAGCAGGTTCGGCGGCAGTTCTTCGTAGCTGCCCGGCAGGTCATAGGCAATCCACACGCCCCAGCCGGCACGGCGCATCAGCGCGGCTTCAACGAAGTCGTGGGACAGGATCGAACCGGCGAACGCACCTTTACCCGGCAACGGCGCCAGGGCGCAGTGCTCGATGAACGGCTTCATGCGGATGATCGCGTTGTGGCCCCAGTAGTGGGATTCACCCAACTGCCAGAAGTGCAGGCCGGCGGTGAACAGCGGGCCGTACACGCGGGTTGCGAACTGCTGCATGCGCGCATACAGGGTGTCCATGCCCGACGCACGCGGCGCGGTCTGGATAATCCCGGCATCCGGCGTCGCTTCCATCAGGCGCACCAGGCTGGTCAGGCATTCGCCGCTCATCACGGAGTCCGCGTCGAGCACGACCATGTACTTATAGTCACCGCCCCAGCGACGGCAGAAGTCGTCGAGGTTGCCGCTCTTGCGCTTTACGCGGCGGCGACGGCGGCGATAGAAGATCTTGCCGAAGCCACTGGCTTCGCGGCACACGTCGAGCCAGGCTTGCTGTTCGGCGATGCAGATGTCGGCGTCATTACTGTCGCTGAGCACGAAGAAGTCGAAGCGGTCCAGGTCACCGGTAGCGGCCACCGATTCGAACGTCGCACGTAAACCGGCGAATACACGCGGCACGTCTTCGTTACAGATCGGCATTACCAGCGCGGTACGGGCGTCTTTCGGAATCGGCTCATCACCGGCACTTTTACCGGAGATCCGGTATTTATCGTGACCGGTAAGCAGCTCCAGGAAGCCCATCAACGCCGTCCAGAAACCGGCCGACACCCAGCAGAACAAGATCCCGAACATGATCAGGATGCTGGTTTGCAGAGCGTAAGGCAGTACTTGGGTGGCGGTTTGCAGCAGGGTCTGGTTGCGGATTTCGTCGAAGTCGACCAGCGACCAGCCTTGGTACGGCATGATGCCTTTCATGTACCAGCCGGCAACGATGGTCTGGCCGAGCATCAGCACCAGCAGGATGTACCGACGGATCGAACCCACGGTACGCCAGCGTGCAGCCGGCAATACGCGTTCATCCTTCGGCGGCGCCGGCGGGTTGCTGCGGCCAGTAATACGGCGCCAGCCGCGCACCAGGATATTGGTACGCCACGGCTCCGGCACCACGCGGGTGCGGCGGATCGGCGGCGTGGCCTTGAGGCACACGCGACCGCTGGCGTCGAGCGCCAGCATTTCGGCGTCTTGCAGCTCTTCGGCGGTGCTCAGGGTCAAGCGGCGGCCAACCGACGCCTGGGCGGCATCGACGGGCGCGTCAAAGGTTGCGGACGACAAACGCTCGTGCAACTCGGTGAAGGATGTGCAGCCCGCCAGTTCGGCGCGCTGCTCAGCGGTCATCGGGAGATGCGCCAGATACTCGGACAGAGTCTCTGGCGTGACTTGAGAATTACTCATCGGCAGGCAACTGATAGCTCCAGGTTTCGGTCAGGACTTGCTCGGTCTTGATCGGCTCCGGCGTGGCTGGGGCAGCTTCTGGCTGCTTGGCTTCCTTGTCCTTGGCGTCTTTCTTGGCCTGTTTCTCGTGTTGCTTGGCCAGGACCTTGTCAGCCTTGAGCACTTGGCTCGACACCTTCTCGGGCTCAGCCTGCGGGATGTCCTGGACCAGGGCCGCACGCATTTCGGTCGGTTTGCCCGCGTCCTTGATCTTCATGCGCAGGGTCAGGCGCCAGCCTTTGGTGTGTTCGTTGTAACGCACGCTGTTTTCTACCAGTTCAGCGTTGTCACCCACGCTCACCTGGCTGCGCACCGGGGCGTCCGGCAGCAGTTTCTTCAGGGACGGACCTTCGAAGTCCACCAGATAGGCAACGCTGCCATCGGGCTGACGGATCAGGTTGGATTGCTTCACGTCACCCGTGGAACGCAGGGTCTGCTTGACCCAGGCGCTGTCCGGCGAGTGGAACGCGGCGTCGTCCAGGGTCCAGTGCAGGCGGTAGGCGACTTCCAGCGGCTCGCCGACTTTCGGCAATTCAGCCGGGCTCCAGAAGGCAACAATGTTGTCGTTGGTTTCATCGGCGGTCGGGATCTCGACCAGATCGACGGAACCCTTGCCCCAGTCACCTTCAGGCTCGATCCAGGCGCTTGGGCGCTTGTCGTAGTTGTCGTCCAGGTCTTCGTAATGGCTGAAGTTGCGACCGCGTTGCAGCAGACCGAAACCACGCGGGTTTTCTACGGTGAAGTTGCTGACCGACAGGTGTTTAGGGTTGTTCAGTGGGCGCCAGATCCACTCGCCGTTGCCGGCATGGATCGACAGACCGCTGGAGTCGTGCAGTTCGCGACGGTAGTTGAGCACCTTGGACGGCTGGTTCGCGCCAAACAGGAACATGCTGGTCAGCGGGGCAACGCCCAGTTTGCTGACCTTGTCGCGCAGGAACATCTGGGATTTCACGTCGACTACAGTGTCGGTGCCCGGACGCAGGATCAGGCGATAGGCGCCGGTCGCACGTGGGGAGTCGAGCAGGGCAAAGATCACCAGGTGCTTGTCACCCGGTTTTGGACGCTCGATCCAGAACTCGGTGAAACGCGGGAACTCTTCACCAGACGGCAGCGCGGTGTCGATCGCCATGCCACGGGCAGACAGGCCATACACCTGGTCCTTGCCGACGACACGGAAATAGCTCGCGCCGAGCATGGTCATGATTTCGTCTTGCTTGTCGCTCTTGTTGATCGGGAACAAGACACGGAAACCGGCATAACCCAGTTGTTCGGTGGCTTTAGGATCAAATTTCACATCGCCGAAATCGAAACGCGACGGGTCGTATTTGATTTCCTGGACGCTGTCAGCCGTGACTTCGTTGATTTTCACCGGTGTATCGAAGTGCATACCCTGGTGATAGAAGGACAGCTTGAACGGGGTGTTCTGATCGGCCCACTCGGCTTTTTCATTGCGGAAACGAATCTTCTGGTAGTCCGCGAATTTCATCTCGCGGAATTCGTTCGGCAGATTGCTGCGCGGAGCTTCGTATTTCTGCCCGGCCAGCTCTTTTGCCTTGGCCGACACATCATCCAGACTGAATGCCCACAGTTGACCCGCGCCGAACAGGCAAAACAGGGCAGAGCCCGTTACCAGTGCGTTTCGTAACCGTTTGGCAGACAATTTTGGTGCATTACAGGGACTAACAATCACGAGCAACCCTCGCCGAAAACAGATCAAAAAACCAACGGCCAGCTATCTATATGCCAGGTTGGCGAGCATTGTTCCGACTCCCCTGGGTCAAAATGATTCCCCAATGGATGTCGGACAAGTCTCTACCTAAGTCAAAAATGGACCAAACAACGCTGATCCCCGTAGCGCGCGATTATCTAGTAGCCCGCGACACAACGCATCAGGGGCAGCGAAGTATTTGTAGCGAAATCCTGCGTTTTTAGGCATTAAGCGTCGTTTTTAATACATTCACACCTGTAACAAAAATGTCACAGGGCCATCATTGACTAAATGCACCTGCATATCGGCGCCAAAACGCCCCGACGCCACCTTGTCATGCAATTGTTGCGCTTGTAACAGCAAGTGATCAAAAAGCGCCGCTCCCAGGGCCGGCGGGGCCGCTGTGGAGAAGCTTGGCCGCAGCCCGCTCTTGGTATCCGCCGCCAACGTAAACTGCGACACCAGCAGCAAACCGCCGCCGATATCCTTGAGAGACAGGTTCATCTTGCCTTCGTTGTCGCTGAATACCCGGTAGTTGAGCAATTTGTGCAGCAACTTATCGGCGCTCTCCGGCGTATCTGAAGGCTCAACGGCCACCAGCACCAGCAAGCCCTGGTCGATGGCGCCGACAACCTCGCCCGCCACCTCGACACGGGCGCCACGCACCCGTTGCAACAAGCCCTTCATGCTTCTTCTGGCGGCAGATCAAGCAGGCGCCGTGCCATCTCGCCGGTCGCGCGGACCAACGCATCGGTAATGCCGGGCTCGGACGCCGCATGACCCGCTTCGCGAATCACCTGCAATTCACTGTTGGGCCAAGCCTGATGCAACTCCCAGGCGTTATCCAACGTGCAGATCATATCGTAGCGGCCATGGATGATTACGCCAGGCAGATGGGCGATCTTGTGCATGTCGCGAATAAGTTGGTTGGGTTCCAGGAAGGAATTGTTGGTGAAGTAGTGGCACTCGATCCGGGCGATGGACAAGGCGCGCTGCGGTTCGGAAAAACGCTCCACATGCTGCGGGCTTGGGCACAGGCCCAGCATGCGCCCTTCCCAGCCGGACCAGGCTTTGGCCGCGTGCATCTGGGCGATCTGGTCGTTGCCGGTCAGGCGCTTGTGGTAGGCGGTGATCATGTCGTGACGCTCGTCCGCGGGGATCGGCGCAAGGTAGTCCTGCCAGTAGTCCGGGAACAAGCGGCTGGCGCCAGCCTGGTAGAACCATTCGATGTCCTGCGGACGCGCCAGGAAAATGCCGCGCACGATCAGGCCATGCACGCGCTCAGGGTGGGTTTGCGCGTAGGCCAGGGCCAACGTGGAGCCCCAGGAGCCGCCAAACAGCACCCATTTTTCTATACCCAAGTGCTCGCGGATACGCTCAAGGTCGGCGACCAGATCCCAGGTCGTATTGTTTTCCAGGCTGGCACGGGGCGTGGAGCGCCCGCAACCGCGCTGGTCGAAGGTGACGATGTGGTAGAGATTGGGATCGAAATAGCAGCGACTCTGGGCGTCGCAACCGGAACCAGGGCCACCGTGAATGAAGACGACAGGCAGGCCTTCGGGGGAGCCACTTTCATCGACATACAGGGTGTGGGTGTCATCGACTGCCAGATCGTGCCGGGCGTAGGGTTTGATCTGCGGGTACCAAGTCTGCATTGCGCGCTCCGTAGGGGGTCGGGTTCATCCCTGGGGGGACGTCTTTTATTGTGCCGTCTGGCACTATAAACCCGAATTGTGCAATGAGCATGTCCTTGAGCGCTTAGACCTGTGTCAGTCGTTCGCTCCTGAGGTAATTCAGCAGATAAGCGTATAGATGAGCCTCGCCGCACAAGCGCAAACAGCCGTGGACCAAGCCTTTGCCCGGCCCCCCGCTCACGGATGCAAATAAACCTTGGGAGCCGTCCTACGAACACCTCGGAAGGCATCACCTGAGCAAGGACGCAATCGCGTGATTTGATCCGGCCTTTTCAGACACGGATCGTTACGCATGACCGACACGCCGTGGGCCGCCCGCGAGGGCGACGCGCTTCTGCACAGTTCAATGCTCGCCGACGCGTTAGGCGGCGTCTTGGAGATTGCCGCCAGCGTGGCCGTGACGGCCTTGGCGACAGCGGCTGTGGTTGCCGCAGCGGGCGTCACCGTGGCAACTGGCGGCCTCGGCTGCGTTGTACTGGGTGCCGTCGTGGGTGTGGTGGTCGGGGTTGGCATGAGCCACACCGGTGCAGATAAATGCCTCTCACGATTATGTGAGTACTTTGCCAATGCGCTTTTCCCTCCGGTCATCGACGCCTTTATCAGCAGCGGTTCGCCCAACGTCTTCATCAACGGGAAACCCGCTGCGCGGGCGGCCGGCAAATTCTCGGATGTTATCGCGGCGCCACGTGCTGAGCCGTCTTACCTGGATATCGCTGAAGGCTTTTTCTCTCAACTATGGCGTCCTACGGTGGCGGCCCCGGTGGCAGGCGTGGTGCCTTGCCCTGCCGATAAAGTCGACTGCAACAGACACCCGTCGATGCCGGAGCAATACCTGGCGGAAGGCTCCAGCAGAGTCTTTATCAATGGTCAGCCAGCGGTGCGCGACGGGGATCGGAGCACCTGCGAGGCCAAGGTCGCAAACGTACAAATTTCGCCGAATGTGATCATCGGTGGCGCGCCCTTGGTTGCGCGCGAGATTCGCAGCGGCAAGACGCCGGGCGCTGGGTTGGCGGTGACGGCGTTGCTGACGTTGCGCGGCGGTGGCACGAAGTTCTTCAGCACGTTGCCGTGCATGGCCGTGGGCGGGCTGGTGTCGTGGGGCAGCAGCCAGGTAAGTAATGCGATGACCGCTGCGGTCACGGGTTCGCCCAACCCGGTGCACAGCGCCACGGGCGCGAAGATCCTCGACGGTGAAGACGACCTGGACTTCGCTTTGCCAGGACTGCTGCCAATCGAGTGGCAGCGCTATTACTGCAGTCGAGATGAACGGCGTGACGGTCTGTTCGGCGCTAGTTGGAGCGTGGCTTATGAAGCCCGCATTGACATCGGCGTGCACCCCGAAGGCGGCGAGCAACTGCTCTACACCGATGAGCAGGCTCGCCAGATCGACATGGGTGTGATCCCTTTGGGCGGCGCGGTATTCAGCGCGGGCGAAGGCTTGAGCGTACGGCGCCATACCGACGGGCGCCTGCTTATTGAAAGCGTCGATGGGCGCTATCGGCTGTTTGAACCCGCACCGGGCACCTCCTCGCGCCTGCGTCTAAACCAGTTAGGGGACCGTAATCACAACCGAGTCTGGCTTGACTATGACACCCAGGGCCGCCTGAGCCGGTTGCGCGATACCTTAGATGATGTGCAGATCGAACTGGGCTACAGCCAGCAATGGCCCGCCCGGGTCGCTCAGATTGAACGTCTGTTCCCCGATCACAGCCGAGAAACCGTCGCCAGCTATACCTATGACGGTCAAGGCAACCTGGCCGACGTTCGCGATGCTGTCGGGCACGTTCAACGTCGTTTCGCCTACGACAGCGGCCAGCGCATGACCGAGCACCAACGGCCCACCGGATTGCGTTGCTTCTACCAATGGGCCTGTGTGGATGACCGCGAATGGCGCGTGGTCCGGCACTGGACTGACGAGGGTGACGACTACCAATTCGAATATGACCTGCACGCCGGGATAACGCGGATTACCGATGGCTTGCAACGGCTCAGCACGCGCCAATGGAACCCGCAGTACCAGATCACCGCGTATACCGACAGCCTCGGCCAAACCTGGCAGGTTGAATGGAATGACGAGCGCCAGTTGCTCGGTGCAACCGACCCCCAGGGCGGTGAATGGAAGTTCGGTTACGACGCCTCCGGCAACCTGTGCGAGACGCAAGATCCGTCGGGGCGCGTCGAATCCACGGTGTGGCTGGAGCATTGGTCACTGCCGTTGGTGGAGACCGACGCCGCCGGCCACGCCTGGCAGTATCAATACGACCCGCGAGGCAACTGTGTCAGCCAAACCGATCCGCTGGGGCAGGTTACACGCTACCGTCATGATGCATTTGGCCAAGTCGTTGAAATCACCGACGTCATCGGAAAAAGCAACCGCCTGCGCTGGAATGAAATCGGGCAGTTGACCGAGCACGTAGATTGCTCGGGGTATCCCACGAGGTTCGAGTACGACCGTCGGGGCCACTTGCACGCCGTGATCGATGCGCTGGGTGAGCGGCAGCGCTATCAACACGACAACCAGGGCCGCCTGCTGCAAGCCGAAAGGCCATATGGGCATATCGAGCGTTATCTGCGCGACACCAGCGGCCAGTTGATCGCCTACACCGATGCTGCCGGCCATATCACCCGTTATGAGTACGACCGCCGTGGGCAGGTTCGCCAGCGCGTCGATGCCCAAGGCCGACAGATCGAGTTCCACCACGACGCGTACGGCCGTCTGCAAACCCTGACCAATGAAAACGGCGAGTGCTACCGCTTTACTTGGGACCAGGGCAACCGCCTTGCACAGCAGCAAGACCTCGATGGTAGTGGCCGACGCTATACCTACGATGCACTGGATAACCTGGCTGCAGTCGAATATGTGCCGTCGAATGATGCGCCCTCTATCGTCCATCGCCTGGAGCGCGATGCAGCTGGGCGCTTGCGGGCGAAAGTAACCGATGAGGGTCGTACCGAATACGCCTACGATTTAGTCGACCAACTGACTGCCATCACTTTTGCTGGCGACGATACGACCACCCAGACCCTGAACTTCGCCTACGATCCACTTGGCCACCTCCTCACTGAACACAGCGCTGCCGGCACCCTGAACCACCGCTATGACGAACTTGGCAACCTGATCCAGACGCAACTACCCGATGGCCGCTGGCTCAACCGCCTGCACTACGGCAGCGGCCACCTGCACCAGCTCAACCTCGACGGCCACGTCATCAGCGACTTCGAACGCGACCGCCTGCACCGCGAAGTGCTGCGCACCCAAGGGCAGATCACCACCCGCAACGAATACGACCGCTGTGGCCGATTGCGCTCACGTAAACGCAGCCCTACAGG
The DNA here is from genome assembly GCF_023701505.1 of Pseudomonas sp. SR18. Taxonomy (NCBI): domain Bacteria; kingdom Pseudomonadati; phylum Pseudomonadota; class Gammaproteobacteria; order Pseudomonadales; family Pseudomonadaceae; genus Pseudomonas; species Pseudomonas sp. SR18. The sequence continues at coordinate 180,295 of NZ_JAMQAU010000012.1, forward strand.
CGATCCCCGGCAACTGCCGCCCACCCAACAAAAAACCTTCGAATATGACCCGGCCGACAACCTGATCGGCCGCCTGGAAGCGGGCCAACGCCAACTGCTGCACTACGACGCGACCGGTCGGATTATCGCTACCCAGGTCAATACGCAAGGTCAGCAGGAAACCTTCGCCTACGATGCTGCCGCCAACTTGCTGGATGGGCCCCCGCTTGGCGCCGGATTAGTGCGGCACAACAAATTGCTGACCTATCAGGACAAGCGCTACCGCTACGACGGCTTTGGTCGGCTGATCGAAAAACGCAGTGCTCTGCGAGGCTTGCAACGCTTCGCGTACGACGCCGAACACCGCCTGATCGAAGTGCGTAGCCAGAAAAACGGCCGAGAAACGCGGGTAAAAATGACTTATGACCCACTCGGTCGGCGTATCAATAAAACCGAATACGACAGCCACGGTTATCCGCTGAGTGAAACCCGCTTCGACTGGGAAGGCCTGCGCCTGTTGCAGGAGCATCGGCATAGTCAGACGAGCCTCTACCTCTATGAAGACGACGGCTACGCGCCGCTTGCCCGAGTCGATGGAAAGGGCGAACACCAGCGCGTGCGCTACTACCACAACGACCTGAACGGGTTGCCGGAACAGTTGACGGAAACCGACGGGCACAACGTTTGGCACGCAACTTATCGGGTGTGGGGCAACACGCTGAAGGAGGTGCGCGAGCCTTACTACGTAGAAGAACAGAACCTGCGGTTCCAGGGGCAATATCTGGATCGGGAGACGGGGCTGCACTACAACACGTTCCGGTTTTATGATCCGGATGTGGGGCGGTTTACGACGCCGGATCCGATTGGGTTGGCGGGGGGCTTAAACGCCTACACCTATTCACCCAACCCAATCTCTTGGTTTGACCCACTAGGGCTAACACCAGTTACGTTTACAGATAGCCGTAGACTGACACTTACCGTAACCGGCTATACAGACTTAAGTCATTTGAACCCATCTGAATTGAAGACTGTAATTTTCATGAACGGACCTGACGCACCTCATTCATTTGGAAAGTCACCGGTTGATAAGCACGGCAACACAATTGTGCTGCATCATGACAAACAACAAACTGAAGGACCTCTCAGAGCGATGCCTGACAAGCATCATGGCAGCCCCGAACACAACGCCGCACAACACCCGAACGGCAGCAAGAAGGGAACAGGTATCACAAACCGGGCAGCGTTCAACCTTTGGAAAAAAGAGTTCTGGACGTCCCAAGCCAAAAAAGCTTCAAAAGGCGGATGCATGAAATGAAACAGGACTTGTTGAAAAAAATCAGAGCTCTGTTCAGCACACAGAATGGTCTTAGTGGACAACCTGCAACCGATGCTGAAATCAACACAGCGGAAAAAAAACTCAATGTTAAATTCAATGAGCAATATGTTGAGTTTATAAAGCTTTTTGGTGGTGCATTCGGCGGTATCGACATTCACGCATTTCGGAACGGATCACTGATCGGCAAAGCCACCGTTACCGAGATGACGGAGAAATTCTGGAGTGTCTATGCTGACAAACTTCCAGAGGAGTTAGTGGGAGCCATAGTGATTTCAGACGATGGATCTGGAAACCCTATCCTCGTCGGCCCAACGGGCGAAATCTATATCTATTTTCACGAAGAGGATGAAGCTGAGCTTCTGTATGACTCGCTAGAAGCATTGCTGACTAAGTCTTTCCCGTAAAAACTCCAGAAAACCTGATCAGCCCTGAAGCGATGACTGGCTTGGTTCGCGACTCAGCCTGACGCGGGACAACCCCGCTCGCTACAGGGAATTCTCACTGAGTAAAAGATACAAGTCCGGCAGGGCTGATCACTCGTAGCGCGTCTGCCCCCACGCGAGGAAACCCTGCAGCAACTGCTTCAACACCACCCGCGTCGGCTCAGCCAGATCCGCGCGATACCTAAACGGCTCGACCTCTTCCATATAAGTGCTCTGGCATAACTCCAACTGCACCGCATGGATATCCTGCGCCGGGTCGCCGTAATGCCGGGTGATATGCCCGCCCTTGAAACGCCCGTTCAGCACATGGCTGTACTGCGGATGCTGCGCGCAGATGGCTTCCAGTTGGCTGGCCAGTTCCGGGTCGCAGGCGGCGCCGTTGAAGGTGCCGAGGTTGAAGTCCGGCAGTTTGCCGTCGAACAGGTGCGGGATTACCGAGCGGATCGAGTGCGCATCGAACAGCAGCGCGTAGCCGAACTCGGCCTTGAGCCGTGCCAGTTCCTCTTGCAGCGCCCGGTGATACGGGCCCCAGATTTTTTGCAGGTAGCTGGCGCGCTCTGCCTCGCTCGGCTCCAGGCCTTCACGGAACAACGGCACACCCTCGAACAGCGTGGCAGGGTACAGGCCGGTGGTGGCGCCGGCGTACAGGGGTTTGTCGTCGGACGGCCGGTTGAGGTCGATGACAAAGCGCGAGTACTGCGCCGAGAGCGTGCTGGCGCCCAGTTCCTCGGCAAAGTCGTACAGCGCGGGGATATGCCAGTCGGTGTCCGGCAAGCTTTTTGCCTCGTCGATCAACCCGGCTTCCACCGCAGGCGTCAGGCGCAGACCGGCGTGGGGCATGCTGATCAGCAGCGGCGTGCGGCCTTGTTTGAAGTTCAGAACCTTATCCACAGCAGCACTCCTTACACAGTGACATCGACGCCATGGCGCACGACGCGTTTATCCAGGTCGCCGCCCAGCCAGTAGGCCAGGTCGGCGGGTCGATCAATCTGCCACGCCACAAAATCCGCCACCTTGCCCACTTCCAGCGAGCCATGGGTCTCGCCCATGCCCAGCGCAGTGGCCGCATGTTGGGTGGCGCCGGCCAGGGCTTCTTCGGGGGTCATGCGGAACAGGGTGCAGGCCATGTTCAGCATCAGGCGCACCGAGAGTGCCGGCGAGGTGCCGGGGTTGAGGTCGCTGGCGATGGCGATTTTAACGCCGTGTTTGCGCAGGGCGTCCATCGGCGGCAGTTGGGTTTCGCGCAGGAAGTAGAACGCCCCCGGCAGCAGCACGGCGACAGTGCCCGACGCAGCCATGGCGATGGCATCTGCTTCGGTCATGAACTCCAGATGGTCCGCCGACAACGCGTGATGACGCGCCGCCAGGCTGGAGCCATGCAGCGACGACAGCTGCTCGGCATGCAGCTTTACTGGAAGGCCGAGTTGCTGGGCGACCTTGAACACCCGCTCCACCTGCTCGGTGGAAAACGCCAGGTATTCGCAAAAAGCATCCACGGCGTCTACCAGCCCTTCGTCTGCCAGCTTCGGTAGCATCTCGCTGCAGATATGCTCGATGTAATCGTCGGCGCGGTCCTTGTACTCCGGCGGCAGGGCATGGGCCGCCAGGCAGGTGGCGCGCACGCTGACCGGCAGTTCGTCGCCGAGGCGCCGGGCCACGCGCAGCATCTTGCGTTCGTTGGCCAGGTCCAGGCCGTAACCGGACTTGATCTCCACCGTGGTCACGCCGTCGCGCAGCAGGCTGCGCAGGCGTTTTTCAGCACTGGCAAACAGTTCATCTTCTGTCGCAGCGCGGGTGGCGCGCACGGTGCTGGCGATACCACCGCCCTTGGCCGCAATCTCGGCATAGCTCACGCCCTCAAGGCGCTGCTCGAATTCGCCACTGCGATTGCCACCAAACACCGTGTGGGTGTGGCAGTCGATCAGCCCGGGGGTGACCCACGCGCCTTGCAGGTCATGCACCTGGGCGTAGTCCGCCGTCGGCACTTGGCTGCGCGGGCCGATCCACTCGATGAGTGAGCCGGCAGTGACCAAGGCAGCATCCTCGATGATCGAGTAGTGACCACCAGCCATGGTTGCAACGTGGCAGTGTTGCCAAAGGGTTTTCATCAACGCCTCCCTAAGTTATCGATGAGACACAGCCGGGTCGTAATGGACCTTGGCCGCTTGCCCGGCGGCGGGCTTGACCCACAGCAGGTAGGCAACGACCAGCAGCACGATCCACACGGCGCCGACCAACAAGGCTGCCTGGGTGTCCGGGAAGTAACCCAGCACACCAAATACAAACAGCATGAAGACGATGGCCGCCGCTGGCGCATAGGGCCAGAACGGCACCGGGAATTTCAGCTCGGCGACCTGTTCTTTGGTCATCGAGCGACGCATCGCGACTTGGGTGAACAGAATCATCAGCCATACCCACACCGTAGCGAAGGTGGCAATCGAGGCAATCACCAGGAACACGTTTTCCGGGATCAGGTAGTTGAGCAGCACGCCGCCGAGCAGCGCTGCGCCCATCACCACCACGGTCATCCACGGCACGCCCTGCCTGGACAGCTGGGCAAACCCCTTTGGCGCCTGCCCTTGTTGAGCCAGGCCGTACATCATGCGCCCGGCGCCGAAGATGTCACTGTTGATCGCCGAAACTGCCGCCGAGATCACCACAATGTTAAGGATGGTCGCCGCCGAGCCGATGCCCAGGTTGCTGAAGATCTGCACGAACGGGCTGCCCTGGCTGCCGATCTGCGGCCATGGGTAGATAGCCATCAGCACAAACAGGGTCAGCACGTAGAACAGCAGGATGCGCAGCGGCACAGCGTTGATCGCCTTGGGGATCACGCGCTGCGGGTCTCTGGCCTCACCGGCGGTGATGCCGATGATTTCGATACCGCCGAACGCGAACATCACCACCGCGAACGAGGCGATCAGGCCACCGACGCCGTTGGGCATAAAGCCGCCGTGGGCCCAAAGATTGCTAAGCCCGCTGGCCTGGGTCTCGCCTGCCGAGTGGATGCCGAACAGCATGATGCCGAAACCGCCGAGGATCATCGCCACGATGGCGCCAACCTTGAGCAGCGACAGCCAGAACTCCATCTCGCCAAACACTTTGACGTTGCACAGGTTCAGGCCGCCGATCAAAAACACGATGCCAAGCACCCAGACCCAGCGCGCCACCTCGGGAAACCAGAAGCCCATATAAATGCCGAACGCGGTGACGTCGGCGAGGCAGACGATGATCATTTCAAACGCGTAGGTCCAGCCGAGGATAAACCCGGCCATTGGGCCCAGGTAGGTGCTGGCGTACTGGCCGAAAGAGCCGGACACCGGATTGTGCACGGCCATTTCACCGAGGGCGCGCATCACCATGAAGACCGCGGCGCCGCCAATCAGGTAGGCCAGCAGCACGGCGGGGCCGGCCATCTGGATGGCTGACGCGGAGCCGTAGAACAGCCCGGTGCCGATGGCCGACCCCAGTGCCATGAAGCGAATATGTCGGGCGCTGAGGCCGCGTTTCAAACCCTTTTCTTGCTGGTGCATTTCTCGTCCTTAATTATTTTTATCCTGAGAAAATTAGAATCCGCGCTCGGGGCAACTGCTTTTTTGTGGTGAGCGGGCTGGCCCGCTCACCACAGAGAGCGAGTGTCGCTTACAGGCTCGGCAACAACTTCGCCGGCACCAGCTCATTCAGACAGCGGCTGGCGAGCAGTTCGCTGGCGGCGATGATGTCCGGGGCGAAGAAACGGTCCTTGTCGTAGAACGCCACTTTGGCGCGCAGAATGCCCCGCGCTTTTTCCAGCTTTGGCGAGGTCTTCAGGCCTTCGCGCAGGTCCAGGCCCTGGCACGCGGCCAGCCACTCGACGGCGAGGATGCCACGGGTGTTCTCGGCCATTTCCCAGAGGCGCTTGCCCGCAGCGGGGGCCATGGACACGTGGTCTTCCTGGTTGGCGGACGTCGGGATGCTGTCGACGCTATGGGGATGGGCCAGCGCCTTGTTTTCGCTGGCGAGCGCAGCGGCCGTCACCTGGGCGATCATGAAGCCGGAGTTCACGCCGCCATTGCCCACCAAAAACGGCGGCAGTTGCGACATGTGCTTGTCCATCATCAACGAGATACGGCGCTCACTGAGCGAGCCGATTTCGGCGATGGCCAACGCCATGTTGTCGGCGGCCATGGCGACCGGTTCGGCATGGAAGTTACCGCCGGAAATCACATCGCCTTCAGCCGCGAACACCAGCGGGTTGTCCGACACGGCGTTGGCTTCGACCACCAACACGTCGGCGGCCTGGCGGAACTGGGTCAGGCACGCGCCCATCACTTGTGGCTGGCAGCGCAGGGAATACGGGTCTTGCACCTTGTCGCAGTTCTGGTGCGACTGGGAGACCTGGCTACTGTCGCCGAGCAGGTCGCGGTAAGCGGCAGCCGAATCAATCTGCCCGCGTTGGCCGCGAGCGGCGTGAATGCGGGCGTCGAACGGCGAGCGCGAGCCCAGCACCGCCTCTACAGTCAGGCCGCCACAGGCCAGGGCGCCGGCGAACAGATCTTCACCTTCGAACAGGCCGCGCAGGGCATAAGCGGTGGACACCTGGGTGCCGTTGAGCAACGCCAGGCCTTCTTTGGCGGCGAGGGTCAGCGGCGTGAGGCCGGCAACTTTCAGCGCTTCGGTGGCTTCCAGCCATTCGCCTTTGTAGCGCGCCTTGCCTTCGCCCAGCAGCACCAGGGACATATGGGCCAGCGGCGCCAAGTCACCGGACGCACCGACCGAGCCTTTCAACGGAATATGCGGATAAACCTCGGCGTTGATCAGCGCGATCAGCGCGTCGATCACTTGCCGACGAATCCCGGAGAACCCACGGCTCAGGCTGTTGACCTTGAGCACCATGACCAGCCGCACCAGCGCATCGCCGATCGGCTCACCGACGCCGGCGGCGTGTGACAGCACCAGCGAACGCTGGAGGTTTTCCAGGTCTTCGCTGGCGATGCGGGTCGAGGCCAGCAGGCCGAAACCGGTGTTGATGCCATAGGCGGTGCGGTTCTCGGCGAGAATCTGCTCCACGCAGGCCACACTGGCTTCGATCTGGGCCGAGGCACTGTCATCCAGACTGAGCGTCACCGGCTGCTGGTAGATGGCCCGCAGTTGGGCAAGGCTCAGTTGACCTGGAATCAGATTTAGCGCAGTCACGTTCGTACTCCTTGTAAATTATTTTTCGAATAAATAAGTGTTCAGTGCAAATTGGGTAACACGGTGTCTTTGAGCAGCTTGGCGGCGGCTTCGATGTCCGGTGCCAGCCAGCGGTCCTGCTCGTAAGCCGGGACCACTTCACGCAGCAATCGCCAGGCGCGGTTGGTGCCTGCGCCGAAACGCTGGCCCTTCAGGAATTCAAATGCCTGGGCCGCCAACAAGTATTCGATGGCGAGGATCTGGGTAACGTTGGCCAACAGTTGATGCAGCTTGAGCGCGGCGTTGGTGCCCATACTCAAGTGGTCTTCCTGCAGGCCCGAGGTGACAAAGTTGTCGAGCACCGCCGGCTGCGCCAGTTGACGGTTTTGCCCACACAGCGATGCGGCGACGTATTGCACGATCATCATCCCGGAGTTGACGCCTGGGTTGCTCACCAGGAAGGCCGGCAAGCCACTGACGTGGGGGTTGATCAAACGGTCCAGGCGGCGCTCGGCCACCGAGCCGATCTCGGCCATGGCGATGGCGAGCAGGTCAGCGGCCAAGGCGACGGACTGGCCGTGCGGGTTGGCCTGGGATACCACGCGGTAGCTGTCCGGCGTGCCGAGCAGCAACGGGTTGTCAGTGGCGCTGTTGAGCTCGGTCTCGATCTGGCGGGTGGCGTGCTCCACTTGGTCCCGCGCCGCGCCGTGGATCTGCGGGATCGAGCGGATGCTCAGGGCGTCCTGGGTGCGAATGCCTTTGCTGCTGGCGATCACTTCACTGCCGTCGAGCAACGCACGCAGGTTGAGGCCAACGCGCTGCATGCCGGGGTGCGGCTTGAGGGCGATGATTTCTTCATCGAAGGCGTCGATCTGACCGCGCTGGGCTTCGAAACTCATGGCACCGATCACATCGGCCCATTGCAGCAGGTGATGGGCATCAGCCAGGGCCAGGCAGCTCAGGCCGGTCATGCACGGCGTGCCGTTGACCAGGCACAGGCCGTCTTTGGCGCCGAGCACCACGGGCTGCAAGCCTTCAGCCTGCAAGGCGGCTTGTGCGGTCACGACCTGGCCGCGATAGCTCACTGTGCCGACACCCAACAACGTCACGCCGACATGAGCCATATGGGTCAGGTAACCCACCGAACCCTGGGACGGCACTTGCGGCGTAATACCGTGATTGAGCAGCGCCAGCAACGCCTGCACTACCTGCGGGTGCAGGCCGGACTTGCCGTGGCTGTAGTTGATGACGGCCGCGCAGATGATTGCGCGGGTCTGCTCATCGCTGAGCACCGGGCCGACACCGCAGGCGTGGCTCAGCAGGGTATTGCGCGACAGTTGGCTGAGTTGCTCGCCCGCAAGCGACACATTGCACAGCGCGCCCAGGCCGGTGTTCACGCCATAGGCGCGTTCGCCGCTGGTAACGATGCGCTGCACGATGGCCTGGGCATTGTCGATCCGCGCCCAGGCCTGGCCGGAGAGTTCGAGGACAGCGCCGTGGCGGGCGACGGCGAAGACGTCCTGCCAGTGCAGGAGGGTGTCGGCGATGGTGATTTTTGTTGCCTGGGACATCTTCATACCTTCTTTAATGCTTGTGCAGCCTTACCGGCCCTATCGGGGGCAAGCCCCCTCCCACATTTGGAATGCGATCCCCTGTGGGAGGGGGCTTGCCCCCGATAGGGCCAGCAGCCTCACCACCAAACCAGGATCAGACCACCGCCGCGCGCCGCTGAACAAACCGGTCCACATACTCATCCGCCGGCGAATGCAGGATTTCCCGAGGCGTGCCGACCTGGATCAGCTTGCCGTCCTTGAGGATCGCGATGCGGTTGCCAATGCGCACGGCCTCGTCGAGGTCGTGGGTGATGAACACGATGGTCTTGTGCAGGGTCTTTTGCAGCTCAAGCAACTGGTCCTGCATCTCGGCACGGATCAGCGGGTCGAGGGCGCTGAAGGCTTCGTCCATCAGGATGATGTCGGTGTCGGCCGCCAAGGCGCGGGCCAGGCCCACACGTTGGCGCATACCGCCGGAGAGCTGGTGCGGGTATTTGTTTTCGTAGCCCTTGAGGCCCACGGTTTCGATCCAGTGCAGCGCACGTTCGGCGCACACCTGCTTGGTTTCGCCACGCACCTTGAGGCCGTAGGCGACGTTGTCGAGCACGCTTTTGTGGGGCAGCAGGCCGAAGCTCTGGAACACCATGCTGATCTTGTGCCGACGGAATTGACGCAGCGCGTCCATGTCCAGTTGCAGGATGTCTTCGCCGTCCACCAGGATCGCGCCGCTGGTGGGGTCGATCAGGCGGTTGAAGTGGCGCACCAGGGTCGACTTGCCGGAGCCCGACAGGCCCATGATCACGAAGATCTCACCGGTGCCGATGCTCAGCGACAGGTCGTTCACGCCGACCACGCAACCGGTCTCGGCCAGCACCTGGTCCTTGGTCTTGCCCTGCCCGACCATCGCCAGCGCGTCTTTGGAGCGGGCGCCGAAGATCTTGAAGACGTTTTTGACTTCGATTTTGCTGACAGTCGTCATTTGCTCGCCTCATGCCGTGGACGGCCATAGGCCTGGGTAATGCGGTCGATGACCACTGCAAGAATCACAATCGCCAGCCCCGCTTCAAGGCCACGGCCAACGTTGAGGGTCTGGATGCCGACCAGCACGTCTTCGCCCAAGCCACGGGCGCCGATCATCGAGGCAATCACCACCATCGACAACGCCATCATCGTGGTCTGGTTGATACCAGCCATGATGCTCGGCAGCGCCAACGGCAATTGCACACCAAACAGTTGCTGCCAGCGGTTGGCGCCGAAGGCGTTGATGGCTTCCATGACTTCGCCGTCAACCTGGCGAATGCCCAAGTCAGTCAGGCGAATCAGCGGCGGCGCGGCGTAGATCACTGTGGCGAAAATCGCCGGCACCTTGCCCAGGCCGAACAGCATCAGCACCGGGATCAGGTACACGAAGCTGGGCATGGTTTGCATGATGTCGAGCAGCGGCATCAACACCGAACGCAGGCGATTGCTGCGTGCCGAGAGGATGCCCAACGGAATGCCGATCAGCACCGAGATCACCGTGGCAACCATCATCAAGGCCAGGGTCTGCATCAGCTTGTCCCACAGGCCAACCGCGCCCACCAGGAACAGCAAACCGACGATTACCGCCGTGGTCACTACCTTGCGCGTGGCGTGCCAGGCGACCGCGCCGACGATCGCCAGCATCAGCCACCAGGGTGCTGCGCGCAGCAGGCCTTCGAGGTTGACGATGGCCCACAGCAGCGTGTCGGAAATCTGCCGGAACACATCACCGTAGTTGGTGACCAGTGAATCCACCCAACCGTTGACCCAGTCGGCAATGGAAAACGTAAAACTCTCAGGAAACATAGCGTGCTCTCGATCCAATGGGTTGTGGCCAGTCGCCCGGCCACCCCTGAGGGTAGCCGTGCACACTTGACCTACAAGGCCGCGTCGATTTTCTTGGCTGCGTCTTCGCTTACCCAGGCGTGCCAGACTTCAGGATGTTCCTTGAGGAAGATCTTCGCCAGTTTCGGCGACTCAATGCGCTCCTTGGCCATGCGCCCCAGGTTCTGGTTCAGCAGATCGATGGGCAGGTTGACCTTTTCCAGCACAGCCACCAGTTCCGGGGCTTGATCGTGGAAGGTCTTGGACAGGCCGACCTTGATGCTCACGCTTTTATCCACACCGGGTTTTTCTTCGAGCTTGACCAGGTCGACCTGGCCCATCAGCGGCGTCGGCGACCAGTAGTAGAACAGGATCGGCTCGCCGCGCTTGTAGCTCGACAGCACCGCCGCATCCAGCGCCGGGCCGGTGCCTGGGCGGAAGTTGGTGTAGGTGCTTTCCAGGCCGTAGCTTTTGAGCATTTCGCTGTTGTCCAGCTCACAGGTCCAGCCGGCCGGGCAGTTGTAGAAGCGGCCTTTGGACGGCTCTTCCTGGTCCTTGAACACCGAGGCGTACTTGGCCAGGTCGGCGATGTGCTTGAGGTCCGGCGCTTTGGCTTCCAGCTTGCGCTTGGCGTCACCTTCGATCACATAGCGCGGCACGTACCAACCCTCGATGGCACCCACTACAGGTGCGCCGACGCCGACGACTTTGCCGGCCTTCTCGGCCTTGTTCCAGACTTCGCTGCGGCCGACCCATTCTTCGGCAAACACTTGGATGTCGTTGCTGCTCAGGGCGTTTTCCATGGTGATGGAGTTGCCTGGCAGGCTGTCGGTTTTGCAGTCGTAGCCTTTTTCCAGGACGGTTTGCAGGATGTCGGTGAGCAACATGCCGCTTTCCCAGTTCAGGCCTGCGAATTTCACCGGTTTACCGGACTCGCACCAACCGGCCGCCTGGGCGCCAGCGCTGGCCAGCAAGCCTGCAGAGAACAACGTGGTCAGCAGGGTCTTATGCATTTTCATTGTGTGACGCTCCCAATCATGAAATGGATTACGGCAGTCAAAAGGCGTCCTGCCTTGTCCACGTCCCATCAGGCTTGTGCAGCCAGCCCGGTTGTTGTTGGTGTAGCGCCCTGCTCTACCGGCAGGATCAATTGATCGGGCACCGTGCCGTGCCATTTTTTCGCACACAGGTAATACAGCGCGGCGGGCAGTACCAGGCCGATGATCCAGGAGATATCCACACCCCCAAGGGCGCTCACCAGCGGGCCGGTGTAGAACTTGGTGGCGATAAATGGCATCTGCACCAGCACACCGAAGACATAGACGCTGATACCCAGTGGGTTCCAGCGCCCGTAGCGACCCTTTGGATCAGCCAGTGCTGGCACGTCATAGCGCTCGCGCGTGATGCAGTAGTAATCCACCAGGTTGATCGCGCTCCAGGGCGTAAAGAACGCCAGCAGGAACAGAATGAAAGACTTGAACGCACCGAGGAACGAATGCTGGCCGAGCAACGCGATCAGGGTCGCCGTACCGACGATGGCCACCACGAACACCAGACGCTGCAGACGCGTAACCTCCAGGCGACCGCGAAAGCCGCTGATGATAGTCGCGATGCACATGAAGCTGCCGTAGGAGTTCAGCGTGGAGATGGTGACCTTGCCGAACGCGATGCTGAAATACAGCAACGCAGCGGTAGCGCCACTGCCGCCCAGGCCGACGATGTACGCCACCTCGTGACCGGCGAATTGCCCGTTGGCCATGGCCGCGGCAAACACGCCGAGAATCATCGCCACCTGTGCGCCAATCACTGAACCTGCGCCGGCGGCAAGAAAGGTTTTCACCGAAGACGTGCTGCTCGGCAGATAGCGCGAGTAGTCCGCCACATACGGCCCGAACGCGATCTGCCAGGAGGCGGCGAGGGATACCGCGAGCAAGAAACTGCTCCAGCTGAAATGGCGGATTTCCAGCAACGCACCAATGTCAGCCTGGCCCATCAGGCGACTGAACAGGTAAACGAAGGCAATCACACCAATGACGCTGGCGACGCGCCCGATGAAGTGGATCACCCGATAACCCAGCACCGTGACCAGCACGATGACACTGGCGAAAAGCAGGATGCCGATGCTGTCGCTGACCCCGAACAACTGGCCCAGCGCCTGACCGGACAGAACGGTGCCGGTTGCGGTGAAACCCAGGTACATCAGGCACACCAACACGATCGGAATGGCCGCGCCATACACACCAAACTGCACGCGGCTGGAGATCATCTGCGGCAGGCCCAGTTTGGGCCCTTGCGCCGCATGCAACGCCATGACGCCACCGCCGATCAGTTGACCAATCAACAGACCGATCAACGACCAGAACACATCACCGCCCAGCACCACGGCCAAGGCCCCGGTAACGATGGCCGTGATTTGCAGGTTGGCACCCAGCCACAGGGTGAACTGGCTCAAGAGACGACCGTGTCTTTCCGCTTCCGGGATGTAGTCGATCGAACGTTTCTCGATCAACGGGGTGGTGTCGTTTGCAGCCATGTCGATTCAACCTCTGATGGATTGTTTTGGTGTGCAATACCGTTCAAATGTGGGAGGGGCTTGCCCCCTCCCACATGGGGTTATTTGATCATCGGGAGATTGAGGCCCTGCTCCTTGGCGCAGTCGATGGCGATCTGGTAACCGGCGTCTGCGTGACGCATCACGCCGGTGGCCGGGTCGTTGTGCAGCACGCGGGCAATCCGCTCGGCGGCTTCGTCGGTGCCGTCGCAGACGATCACCATGCCCGAATGCTGGGAGAAGCCCATGCCGACGCCACCACCGTGGTGCAGCGAGACCCAGGTCGCACCGCTGGCGGTGTTGAGCAAGGCATTGAGCAGCGGCCAGTCGGACACGGCGTCGGAACCGTCCTGCATGGATTCGGTTTCGCGGTTGGGACTTGCCACCGAGCCGGAGTCGAGGTGGTCACGGCCGATTACCACCGGCGCCGACAGCTCGCCGCTGCGCACCATTTCGTTGAAGGCCAGGCCGAGCTTGGCGCGCTGGCCCAGTCCGACCCAGCAGATACGCGCCGGCAGGCCCTGGAAGCTGATGCGTTCGCGGGCCATGTCCAGCCAGTTGTGCAGATGGGCGTCGTCCGGGATCAGCTCTTTGACCTTGGCGTCGGTCTTGTAGATGTCTTGCGGGTCGCCCGACAGCGCAGCCCAGCGGAACGGGCCGATGCCACGGCAGAACAGCGGGCGGATGTACGCCGGTACGAAACCTGGAAAGTCGAACGCATTTTCCACGCCTTCTTCCTGGGCCATCTGGCGGATGTTGTTGCCGTAGTCGAAAGTCGGGATGCCTTGCTTCTGGAACTCCAGCATGGCTTTGACGTGGGCGGCCATCGACTGCTTGGCGGCCTTGATCACGGCAGCCGGCTCGGTCTTGGCGCGGGCGCGGTATTCGTCCCAGGTCCAGCCAGCGGGCAGGTAGCCGTTGAGCGGGTCGTGGGCGCTGGTCTGGTCGGTGACCATGTCCGGGCGCACGCCGCGCTTGACCAGTTCAGGCAGAATTTCTGCCGCGTTACCCAGCAGGGCGATGGAAATCGCTTTGCCTTCCTGGGTGTACTTGGCGATACGGGCCAGGGCGTCGTCGAGGTCAGTGGCTTGCTCGTCGACATAACGGCTGGCCAGACGGAAATCGATGCTGACCTGCTGGCACTCTATGTTCAGCGAGCACGCGCCGGCCAGTGTTGCGGCCAGCGGCTGTGCGCCGCCCATGCCGCCGAGGCCGGCAGTCAGGACCCAACGGCCCTTGAGGTTACTGTCGTAATGTTGGCGACCGGCTTCGACGAAGGTTTCGTAGGTACCTTGGACGATGCCCTGGCTGCCAATGTAGATCCAGCTGCCGGCGGTCATCTGGCCGTACATGGCCAGGCCCTTGGCATCCAGTTCGTTGAAGTGTTCCCAACTGGCCCAGTGCGGCACCAGGTTGGAGTTGGCGATCAACACACGCGGGGCGTTGCTGTGGGTCTTGAACACGCCGACCGGCTTGCCGGATTGCACCAGCAGCGTTTCGTCGTCGTTCAGGTTCGTGAGGCTCTCGACGATCTGGTCGTAGCACTCCCAGTTACGCGCAGCACGGCCAATACCGCCGTATACCACCAGTTCTTTCGGGTTCTCGGCCACTTGCGGGTCGAGGTTGTTCATCAGCATGCGCAGCGGCGCTTCGGTCAGCCAGCTTTTGGCGGTGAGCGTGTTACCGCGGGCGGCGCGGATTTCGACGTCACGGTATTTTGTAGGCCTAGTTTTCGAAAAATCGGTCACTGCTGGACTCCTCGGCATGGTGCACGGACAGTGATGGTGCGAAGGAGAGTCTTACGCACACATCTTTACTTGTATGTACAAGCATATGCAATCGAGCGGCCAACTTGACGGGAGAGATGTTGAGATTTTTTTAGAAAGCGCGTGCAAGCCTTGGAAATTAAGGCTTCGGCGCGTGTTTAAATTTCTTGCAGGGGGCTTTGGCAGCGAGGGCGGTTTGTCACGAGAGCATGGTTTTGCGCCACGCTGGGGCATTCGGTAACAAATTGGTGCGAGGGTTGGAAACAGATTTATGAGCGACACAAAAACAAATGTGGGAGGGGGCTTGCCCCTCCCACCCTTTTTAACCGCGTGCGGTCAGTTCAATGATGCAACTGCGGCCACTGACCGAGATATCCAAAAGCCCAGCGTTACCGTCCACCTGCAGACAATCATGATGCCCGAGCTTCTCGCCCAGCACCCTCACCTCATCGGCAACACTGAACACCAACACCGTCTGCGCCGAACTGAAAAACCGCTGCACACCATCCACCCACTGCAGGCGGGCGTGGTAACGCTCCGGCGAATAGATCAGGTTGAAATCGCGAATCGGCCCAGTGATCAATCGGCACGACACCTGGCTGTCACCCTTGAACGCGAACGGTTGCAGCGGTAACAGGCCGCGCTGCTCTTCACCGTCCACCGTCAACACCATGCCCGCGCCCTTGATCACGGTGATCACGCGCTGGTAGCCGGCGAACGTCGAGAAGCCACCGGACTCGGCGATATCGGCAATCGACAGGCGCCAGCCGAAGCCATCCAGGCCGTCGCCGGCATCACGGGTGATTTCTTCGGTGCTGCCACCGCCGTTTTTCCACGGCATGCGGACGTAATCGGCGGCGCGCCAGACGGTGACTGCACTCATTTGCTGAATCGTCCTTCGAGGCTGTGACGGGAACCGGGGTGAATCAACCGTGCGGCAGTCACCGGCTGGCGACCGGACCAGGTACGGCGGCGAATCAACAAGCAAGGTTCATTGGGTTCGATCTGCAACAGCTGGCATTCGGCAGCGTCAGCCAGGATCGCTTCAACCACGTGCTCGCCCTCGGTCAGCGGTGCGACCTGGTTGAGGTAGGCGTAAGGCGTTTGCTGGGTGAAATCCTGTTGCAGGTATTCCGGCGCGACCAGGGCGTTGACGAAACGGTCCTCGATTTGCACGGGAATGTCGTTCTCGAAATGCACGATCAACGAGTGGAACACGCGCCCGCCTTCACGCATTTCCAGGGCGACGGCGCGCTCGGAACCGGCGGCCTCTTCGCCCAGGTGGATGACTTGGCAAGTGTGTCGATGACCGCGGGAGGCGATCTCATCGGCAATGTTGTGCACTTCAAACAGCGCCGACTGGCTCTTGGGCTCGGCGACGAAGGTGCCGACGCCCTGCATGCGCACCAGCAAACCTTCTGCAGTCAGCTCGCGCAGGGCGCGGTTGATGGTCATGCGGCTGAAGCCCAGTTGGCTGACCAGTTCGCTCTCCGACGGCACGCGGTAATGGGGTGGCCAGTTGCCGTTGAGGATCTGCTGGCTGATCATCTGTTTGACGCGGGCATACAAGGGCGCCGGACTTTCGTCCATGTGGGCAGCCAGCGAAGACTTGGCGGGCGGAGTCGGCACAGGGAATCCTTGCAGGGGGAAAAGATGCATAGATTGCCGGAGTTTACCGAGCAGGCAAACGTCTGTATATGTATATACAAATAAACACACGACCGGAGTGCTCTGAACATGTCCGCTTTTTTTGCCGAACGCGCACTGCTGCCTAATGGATGGGCCAACGATGTACGTCTTGAAGTCGGCGCCGATGGCCTGCTGACACAGGTGGTGGCCAATGCCAATGCAGAGGGTGCCGAACGGCTGAAAGGCCCGGTGTTGGCGGGCATGCCCAACCTGCACTCCCATGCATTCCAACGCGCCATGGCGGGTTTGGCCGAAGTGGCCGGCAACCCGAACGATAGCTTCTGGACCTGGCGTGAGCTGATGTACCGCATGGTTGGCAAGATCAGCCCGGAGCAACTGCGCGTCATCGCACGCCAGCTGTATATCGAGATGCTCAAGGCCGGCTACACCTCGGTGGCCGAATTTCACTATGTGCATCACGCTGTCAGCGGCCAGCCTTATGCCGACCCCACGGAGTTGTCGCGGCAGATCAGCCTTGCGGCGGCCAGCAGCGGGATCGGCCTGACGCTGTTGCCGGTGCTTTACACCCACTCCGGTTTCGGCGGACAGGCGCCGAATGAAGGCCAGCGGCGCTTTATCAACAGCACCGAAAACTATCTGGACCTGCAAGCGCGCCTCAGCCCCATACTGGCGACGCAGCCGGCGCAGCAACTGGGCCTGTGCTTCCACTCACTGCGCGCCGTGACGCCGCAACAAATCAATCAAGTATTGGCCGCCAGCGACAAGGCCTGCCCGATCCATATCCACATCGCCGAACAGCAAAAGGAAGTCGACGACTGCCTGGCCTGGAGCGGCAAGCGTCCGCTGCAATGGCTGTATGACAATGTCGACGTGGATGAGCGCTGGTGCCTGGTGCACGCCACTCACGCGGATGCGCAGGAGGTCACGCGCATGGCGGAAAGCCGGGCAATTGCCGGCCTGTGCCTGACTACCGAAGCCAACCTGGGCGACGGGATTTTCCCGGCAGTGGATTTCCTCGCCCAAGGCGGGCGCATGGGCATTGGCTCCGACAGCCATGTGTCACTGAGCGTGGTGGAAGAACTGCGCTGGCTGGAATACGGGCAGCGCCTGCGCGATCAACGGCGTAACCGCTTGTATCGCAATGACCAGCCGATGGTTGGCCGTACGCTGTTCGATGCGGCGCTGGACGGTGGCGCCCAGGCGCTTGGGCAGCCGATTGGTCGGTTGGAAATGGGTAAGCGTGCGGATTGGATTGTGCTCGACGGCACTGATCCATACCTGGCCACGGCCAGCGAGGACGGCATTCTCAATCGCTGGTTGTTTGCCGGCGGTGATCGGCAGGTGCGGGATGTGTTGGTGAACGGTAAGTGGGTGGTGCGGGATGGGCATCATGCTGGCGAGGAAGAAAGCAGCCGGGCGTTTACGCAGGTCTTAAGGGATCTGCTCGGTTAAAAAATGTGGGAGGGGGGCAAGCCTCCTCCCACATTTCTAACAGTGGCGATCCTGGGTTACTGCGAAGTCTTCGCCATCTGCTTGTCCGACGTCCGGTAGATCAACCGCGTGGTGTCATACCCCTGCTGTCGCGCCCTGCTCAGCAGGTCTTCGCGGGTGTCAGCGCTGACCGTTGGCGTGCGCGACAGGATCCACATATAGCGCCGGCTCGGGCTGCCGACAATGGCGGTCTTGTAGTCATCGCTGACGTACAGCACCCAGTAATCGCCCTTGGCGACGCCCGGAAGCAGTGACGTGAACCAGTTGTTGAATTCCACCCAGAGCTTGTCAGTCTTGCCAGCTACTTGCGGCGTGGCTGTGCCCTTGGCTTCTTCCCACTTCCAATCGGTGGTCAGGCAGCGGTTGAACACCGACATGTCGCCATCGGGCAGCAAGCTGTAGCGGGCTTCGGACTGCGCACAGTTGCGCTGAAAGTACATCGGCAATCGGGCCAACTCATACCAGGTGCCCTGGTAACGCTTGAGGTTGACGCTGCCGGCGGTCTTGGGTTGCAGATCATCGCCAGAATGGCTGGCACAGCCCGCCAAAAACAGGCTGGCACAAAGGCACAAAACAAAACGCATCATTCTTCTTCTCCCGCAGGCTCTCGCCCCGGTTTACTTCAGGCCTTGCCCGGAAAACATCAGAACTTTGTCACCGGCATATTGAACGCTGATAAAGCTGGTTTTATCGCCCCAGGTGCAGCTGGACATGCCCAGTGCGCCGGAACAATCGGTCGGTTTGCCCAACAACGATTCCACATCGGCCTTGGCCATGCCGGCCGACAACTTCGCGTAATTTTCCTGGTTGACCTTGCTGCAAGCGGCCAATAGCACGCAAAAAGCCAGCAAAGCGAGACGGCGTAACGACATGGAATAACTCCTGGAGGGACAAGGCAGCGTGGGTATCTGCCAGAAGCTTAGAAGGGAAAACAGGTGTCTGGTTCCCGACGAGCAAAAACAAAAAAGCCCCGAAAACGCTGAAACGTTTCGGGGCTTCTTTAAGGGTGAACCGGCTCACAACAACGCCGATCACTTATCGCCGCAGCTTACTTCTTGTGATAAGCCGTGACGCGCTCAACTTCTTCCTTCGAACCCAGGAACACCGCCACACGCTGGTGCAGGCCTTCCGGCTGGATGTCGAGGATACGCTGGTGGCCGTCGGTGGACGCGCCGCCCGCTTGTTCAACCAGGAACGACATCGGGTTGGCTTCGTACATCAAGCGCAGTTTGCCCGGCTTGGATGGCTCGCGGCTGTCACGTGGGTACATGAACAAGCCACCACGGGTCAGGATACGGTGCACGTCGGCAACCATCGCGGCAACCCAGCGCATGTTGAAGTTTTTCTTCAACGGGCCTTCTTCACCGGCCATCAACTCGCCCACGTAGCGGGTCACCGGCTCTTCCCAGTGACGCTGGTTGGACATGTTGATCGCGAATTCCTGGGTCGATGCAGGAATGGTGATGTCTTCGTGGGTCAGTACGAAGCTGCCCATTTCGCGGTCCAGGGTGAAACCCTTGACGCCGTCGCCCAGGGTCAGCACCAGCATGGTCTGCGGGCCGTAGATCGCGTAACCGGCAGCGACCTGCTCGGTACCTGGCTGCAGGAAGGCCTTTTCGTTCAGGGCTTCGTTCTGGCTCAGGTATTCGTTCGGGCAACGCAGCACGGAGAAGATGGTGCCGACGGGTGCGTTGATGTCGATGTTGGACGAACCGTCCAGTGGGTCGAACACCAGCAGGTAGGCGCCTTTCGGGTACTTACCCGGGATCTGGTAGGCATTGTCCATTTCTTCGGACGCCATGCCGGCCAGGTGACCGCCCCACTCGTTGGCTTCGAGCAGGATCTCGTTGGAGATCACGTCGAGCTTCTTCTGCACTTCGCCCTGCACGTTTTCAGTGCCCATGCTGCCCAGAACACCACCCAGTGCGCCTTTGGACACGGCATGGCTGATTTCCTTGCAAGCACGCGCAACCACTTCGATAAGGAAGCGCAGATCGGCAGGCGTGTTGTTGCTGCGGGTCTGCTCAATCAAATAGCGACTCAAGGTAACGCGGGACATGTAAGGCTCCGGAGAATGGGGGGCTTGAAAACCCGCGCAGTTTAACGCGAGTCGGGGCGTATTTCCTCCTATCAGAGGATTTAAACCCAATAGAGTTCATGGACTTTATTTAACGTGCCGCCGGTGGCTTGCGCAGCAAACTGTAGGCCATGGCACCGAGTGCCGCCACGCCGAGCAGCAAGACCGCCCAGAGTCCGAGTTTTTTCCAGTTCGGCCCGTCGTCGACAGCCGCTACCACCGCCGGCGACGCGACCGTCATTTCCCCGGCGACCTTGGCCTGCCCCAACCTGTCGAGGCGCTCGGCGTTGTAATCGGGGATCAGGGTCGACAGCGGCAAGTTTGCGGCCTTAACCGACGCATTGCCCAACGCCAGGCTGAACGGCGGCTCACCCCGTGCCAGGAACACCAACTGCGTAGCGCGCACCGCAAAGCCCAGCGCCGGGGCATCCACCCCCAACCCGCCACCGCGCTCGTCCACCTGCAATTTGAGTTCAGTCACGACCTGGCCCGGCAACTGCAATTCATCCTGCACCACGTCCTGGCCGTTTTGCGTCAGGCGGTACAGCAAGCCATTGCTCAGCGGCTGCCACGTTTGTTTGGCATCGCTCCGTCCCGACAAGGTCACCGGTGCCAGCGTGTTGGGCTGCTTCAGCTCGATGCGCAGGCGCTCGACACTCAGCCCCGTCGGCAACTGCCAGCTGTACTCCCCGGCCTTGAGTCGCGTGCCCGCCACTGGCTGCGACCACACCAACGGCATTGGCAGACTGCTGCGCGTAGCGCTCACCAGTTTGGCCGACGTCAGCAGCGGCGCCGCCTGCCCCTTCCACACCAGGCGCAGGTAGCGCGCCGGGCGCCCTGGCAGGCTGACGTCATGCTGCTCCACCCGTTCGTCGGCGAACGACAAGCGCGCCACTTGCCCCTCGCCCCAAGGCTCCCAACGTTGCAAATCATCGCTGGCTTCAATGCTGAAACGCTGGAAGCCCTCTTGCTCGCGGCTCCAGTCCAGGCTCAGTTGCTGCAACGGCGCCTTGATCGCACTGGCGTCCAGCACCCAGCCGCGCAACACCTGCTTGCCGGGTTTGGCGGCGGATGAAGGTTTGATTTCCACCAGGGTGCCTTCGCTGGTGGTTTTCATCACCACGCCGGGCAGGGTTTCCTGAGTGTCGGCGGCGTACAGCGGAAACCACTTCACATCGGCGACGTTGCGACTTTCGGTGCGCTGGGAAGATTGACGCGACAGCGCATACGCCTGGGGCTCACCGGCGGCATTAAACACGCGCACGTCACTGAGGTCGGCCTGGCGTGCGTTGAGTTGCACAGCCAGCGGCAATTCAAGGCGATACCAGGGGCCGTTGCCGCTGACGCTCAGCGGCACACGGTGGGTGAAATCAGCCGGACCTTCCTGGGCCGATGCCACCAACGCCGCACACATGCCCACCACGGCCACGCTCAACTTACCGATCAAGAGGATGCTCCTTCAGTTTCGATCACAGGTTCGGCCCGCTTGGGCGGCAGCGGCGCGAAATAACCCACCACCAGCAACAGCCCACCCACGCCGATAAACGACACGATCCGCGCCAGCCCGCCACGGTTGCTCAGTTCAATAAAGAACAGTTTGGCCACCACCACCGCAATCAACGCCGCGCCGATCAACCACACTTCGCGACGATGGCGCAGATGGCCGCCGATCATCAGGCCGAGCGCGATCAAGGTCCACACAATCGACAAGCCGGCTTGCACCAGCATCGACTCCAGCAATGCATCCAGCTGGAACGGCACGCCACCCCAGTGATGCGCGGTGCGCATGACCAGCGCCGTGAAGAACGCAAACAGCGAGAGGCCCGCGACACCCTGGGCGACCGACTCGGCACGCGGCCCGCGTTGCGGCGCCACGCTTCGGGACCACAGGTAAATACCCAGCAGCGCGAACAGCAGGCCCAGGTCCAGCGGGTTGAGCAGTGGCACATAAGGCAACGGATTGGCGGTGCCATCGCTGAAGGTATTCGCCAGCCAGAACCAGCCGAGCATCAGCACGGCCAATGGCAACGCGGCCAGGACTCGGTACTCCCTCGGGTACGCCGACACCGGCCACGGCCAGGTGCGCGGCGCCGCAGCCAGCACCAGGTACAGGCTTGGCAGGATCGCCCAGCCCAACCAGCGCCAGGCGTTGTATTCGGCCGACAGCCGCAACAGTCCATAGCGCAACTCCAACGCCAGCACGCCGATCAACATCCAGCAGCCGAGAACGTGGGCAATACTCAGCATCCTGGCCGCAACCACAGGCGCCAAACGGCGTAGCGAGATGAAATGCACCACGAATACCGCCAACCAGGCCAGCCAGCCGTACTGTGCCGCCGGGTGATAGTAAGCGTGGGCAGACACCAGCAACGCCACGCCCGCCGCTGGCATCAGCAAGGTGCACAGCACACCCAGGGATGCCCAGCGCAGTCGCGCCGCGAGCAGCGCCCAAATCGCCACGCTCAACGCCGCAAGACCCAGCAGGAAAGCCCCCAGCAACTCCTGCGCAACAAAGCGCAAGACTTCGCCGCCCAGCGCCAGTGTCCACCACGCCGCCCCCCACACCAGCAACAGGTCGGACAAGCGTTGCAGCTTCAGCACCGCGAACACCGGCGCATGGGGTTCACGTTGCAAGCGCCACGCGCCGATCAAGGCGGCCAGTCCCAACACCATCGGCGTCCAGAAACCACTGTGCGCCATCGGGCTCAAGCCTTCGCCGGTCAACGGTCCGAGCAATTGCGGCACCGCCAGCAGGAACGAACCACCACCGACCAATTGCAGCAGCAACCCGAACACAAAACTGACACGCTGTTGCAAGTACAGGCTCAGCCAGATGATCAACAACCCACTGGCCGCCCAGACGCCGCTGGCGCTTTCCCATGGCAGCACAAACAGCACCGCCAGATTGATCAGCACCAGACCGGCGAGCAGCACCACCGATAACCCACGTAACAGCCGCGCATCGCTGCGCACCATTTCGTCGCGTGCCGCGAGCAGCATGCCGCCAATCAAGGCCAGGCCGATCAGTGAGGCCGTGAGCAAACCACTCCAGCCCGCATTGAATACCGCCGCGCCCTCCCCGCCCTGCAAGCGCAGCAGGAACAACGCGCCGCCCAGCAATTGCACCGCGAACGCAGTGAACAGGAAGGTACGCGAACCGATGCGCAGGCCAATAAACAGGGTCGCCAGACCGGCAATGGCCCAACTGATCGCGGTACCTTGGGTCAGCAACAACAACGGCGCCAGCAGGTACAAAAAGCTCAGGCCCAGGCACGCCAACACCGGCTGGCCTTTGCGCTCCCAGCCTGCCGCCTGTTCTGCCGATGCCTTGCGCAACTGAGCGAAGCTGAACAGCAACGCTGCGCCAAGCAACAGCGCACCCAGCGGCGCACCGGTAAGCAGGCTGTGTTCGCCAATGCGCAGCTCGCTGAGGAAGGCCAGCGCCGAGCCTAATTGCAGCAACAAGCCAAACGCCCGCGCCAACGGCCGCTGCTGGCGCAAACCGAGCCAGAAAATCCCGGCGCCTTCCACGGCCCACGCCGCAGCCGTCCAACGCGCATCAAGCCCCAGCGGAATCGCCAGGCTGGCAAAGATCACGCCCAGGGCCAGGCAGGTTTCCGCCAGCAGCAACGCGCGCCCGCCACTGAGCAACCGCGCCAGGCCCATGTAAATGATGCCCAGGCCCAACGCGCTGAAGGCCGCAGCGAATTCCAGGTGCTGCACCAAGGCGAACTGCAAGCCAAAGCCCACCAGCGGCGGGCCAAACAGCATGCTGCCGTCAACGTAATCACCTTTGGCGGCCGACCAGCGCAACAACGCATCCCGGCCCTCGGGCGCGTCGCCCATCTCCAGCAATTTGCGGCGGGCGAACAACAGGCCGATGGCCAGGTACATCAGGAAGAACAGGATCAGGAACGGTTCGGTACTCCACAACAGTTCCGGTGTGTAGGAACGCATGCCCCAGGCGAAGCCGATGCCGAAGGTGCCGACAAAACCGATCAGGTTGAGCAAGCGCCAGGCCTTGAACCAGGCGATGGCGAGGATGCCGGTGTTGAGCAAGGCAAAATAGCTGAACAGCGCGACATGGTTGCCAGCGCCGGTGGACGTGAGGATCGGTGCCGCAAAACCGCCGAGGGCTGCCGCGCAGGCCAGGCCCAAGGCGTCCTGGGTAATCGCCAGGATTGCCGAGAACACCGTGACTGCCACCAACAGCCCCAACGCCGCGCTCGGGTCGATCAGCGGGTGCAGGCGCATCGCGGCAAACACGGTCAGGTACAGCACCGCGATGCCGGTGCCTTGCAGCATCAGCCCGTAATTGCTGTTGCGCAATCTCAGCCACCAGCCCAGGCCCAGCAGGCCGACAGCGGCGCCAGCCACACCGGCGTAACGCAGCTCGATCGGCACCACCATGCCTTCGGTGGCGTAGCGCAGCAGGAAGGCCAGGCCGAGGAACAACAGCACCACGCCGACACGCAGCACGGTGTTGCCGCCAAACAACCAATTGCGTGCGCCAGCGATGGCGCGCTCGATCAAGTTGGGGCCGCGAGGGATAGCAGATTCTTTAGGTTGTGGGGTTGGAGCGGGCGCCCACACGTCAGCCGGCAGAGGCTGGCTCGGTTCGGCGACGATGGCGACAGGCGCCAATTCCGCCGGCAGTTCCCAAACAAGTTCGGGCGCCTTGGCGACGGGTGTCGGCTCAGAGATGGAGGGCTCGACAATCACAGGGCTGGTCGGCGCGGGCACTTCCAGTTGCCGCAGGCGATCACCCAGAGCGATCAACGCCTTCTGCGTGGTTTCCAGCTGACGCGCTTGCTGATCCGCTTGAGTCGCAAGCTTCGACAGACGAATCGCCTGGCCAATGCCCAACCCCAGCAGTGCGCCGATGCCTGCGTCATAGAACGACTCATCGAGCGTCCAGCCGAGCACCAGGCCAATCAGCATGAAAATCCATTGCATGGTCGATATTCCCTAAGCAAACCGGCGCTCAGTATATCGACGCGGACCTAATGTGGGAGGGGGACTTGCCCCCGATAGCGGTGTGCCAGTCGACATATTTAGCAACTGATGGTGCGCCATCGGGGGCAAGTCGAATCGTCGCACCGCCCCTCCCACATTTAGAACAACGGGGCTTAGTCGAGTGCCTTCCAGATTTCGGTCGCGTACTCCCTGATGGTACGGTCCGAAGAGAACCAACCCATCCGCGCCGTATTGAGCACCGCCGAACGCCACCACGCCTTGGAATCATGCCAATGCGCTTCGACCCGTGCCTGGGCGTCCCAGTAGGAATCGAAGTCGGCACACACCAGGAAGCGGTCGTAGTCGATCAGCCCGTCGATCAAGCCCACATAGCGGCCCGGATCATCCGGCGAGAACACCCCGCCACGGATCGCTTGCAGCACATCGTTGAGGCGATGGGACGCGGCGATGTCCAGCCCGGCGTTGAACTCACCCGCCTGCTTGCGCGCTTCCACCTGCTGCGCGCTGAGGCCGAAGATAAACATGTGGTCGGCGCCCACGCGCTCGTGCATTTCCACGTTGGCGCCGTCCATGGTGCCGATGGTCAGCGCGCCGTTGAGGCCGAACTTCATGTTGCTGGTGCCCGACGCTTCAAAGCCGGCCGTGGAGATCTGCTCCGACAAGTCCGCCGCCGGAATGATGCTTTCGGCCAGGCTGACGTTGTAGTTGGGCAGGAACACCACTTTGAGCAAACCGCGCACAGTCGGGTCATTGTTGACGGTGCGGGCGATGTCGTTGGTCAACTTGATGATCAATTTGGCCTGGTGATAACTGGCCGCCGCCTTGCCCGAGAAGATCTTCACGCGCGGCACCCAGTCGGTGCCCGGCTCGGCACGGATCGCCTGGTACAGCGCCACGGTGTGCAGCAGGTTGAGCAGTTGGCGTTTGTATTCGTGGATCCGTTTGACCTGCACGTCGAACATC
Source organism: Pseudomonas sp. SR18 (assembly GCF_023701505.1). Taxonomy (NCBI): domain Bacteria; kingdom Pseudomonadati; phylum Pseudomonadota; class Gammaproteobacteria; order Pseudomonadales; family Pseudomonadaceae; genus Pseudomonas; species Pseudomonas sp. SR18. Next base: position 206,080 of record NZ_JAMQAU010000012.1, read on the forward strand.
GCAGCCGGATTCACCGAGATGCCCAGGCGCTCGTGGATGATCTCGGCCAGTGCACGCTTACTGTGCAAGCGCTGGTCGGCGAAGGCTTTGCGGAAGGTCTGTTTCTCGGCGAAGGTTTCCAACTCGCCCAGACGGGTTTCCATGGTGTCGAGAATGTCCGGCCCCAGGGCTTCCACCAGCATCTGGGTGAGCTTGGGGTTGGCTTGGTACAGCCAGCGGCGGAAGGTAATGCCGTTGGTTTTGTTGTTGATACGGTCCGGGTAAAGCTTGTGCAGTTCGGAGAACACCGTGCTGCGCATCAGTTGGGTGTGCAAACCCGACACGCCGTTGACGCTGTGGGAGCCGAGGAACGCCAGGTTACCCATGCGCACGCGGCGGCCGTTGTCTTCTTCGATCAGCGACACGGCGCGCAGCACGTCAAAGTCGTGGATGCCTTTGGCGCGCAGCGAGTCGATGTGCTGGGCGTTGATCAGGTAGATGATCTGCATGTGCCGGGGCAGCATGCGTTCCATCAGCCCTACAGGCCAGGTTTCTAAAGCCTCGGGCAACAAGGTGTGGTTGGTGTAGGACAAGGTTTCGACCGTGACCTGCCAAGCGGCGTCCCAGGCGATGTCGTGCAAGTCCACCAGTTGACGCATCAACTCGGCCACGGCAATGGACGGGTGGGTGTCGTTGAGCTGGATGGCGGCGTGTTCGCCCAGGCTCAGTACCGAGCCGTGCATGTTCTTGTGGCGGCGCAGCAGGTCTTGCAGGGAAGCGGAGACGAAGAAGTATTCCTGGCGCAGGCGCAGTTCCTGCCCTGCTTCGGTGCTGTCAGCCGGGTAAAGCACCCGGGAGATGCTTTCGGCACGGGCCACTTCGGCGACGGCGCCCAGGTGGTCACCGGCGTTGAAGCGCTCCAGATGCAGGTCTTCCACCGCCCGTGCACGCCACAGGCGCAGGGTGTTGACGCTGGCACCGCGCCAACCGACCACCGGCGTGTCGTAGGCCACGGCGCGCACGGTTTCGTTGGGCGTCCACACCTGGATCAGCTTGCCGGCGGCGTCCGGCAGGGTTTCCACGCTGCCGCCAAAGCCGATCGGGTAGATCACCTCGGCGCGCTCGAACTCCCACGGGTTGCCGAAATCCAGCCAACGTTCGGTCTGCTCCTGCTGCCAACCATCGACAATCGCCTGGCGGAACAGGCCGTGTTCATAGCGGATGCCATAACCGTGGCCGGCAATGCCCAGGGTCGACATGCTTTCCATAAAGCAGGCGGCCAGGCGGCCCAGGCCACCGTTGCCAAGCGCCGCGTCGGGCTCCAGCAGGCGGATGCGCTCAAGGTCGACGCCCAGCTCGCTGAGCGCCTCGCGGGCAATCTCCAGCACACCGAGGTTGCTCAGGCTGTCGTAGAGCAAACGGCCGATGAGGAATTCAAGGGACAGGTAATACACCCGTTTCTGACCTTTGCGGTAGATACGCCGCGTGTGGTCCATCCAGTGGTCGACCATCTGGTCGCGTGCGGCCAGGGCAATGGCTTCGAACCAATCGTGGTCGAAGGCGTGATCCGGGTCCTTGCCCACCGCGTAGGTGAGTTTGGTCAAGACGGCATCGCGAAATGCGGCTACCTCTGCTTCTCGTGCAAGTGGTTCCTGAGACATCAAATGCGACCTCGGGCGAGATAGAAGGAGTTGCTAGAGCCTAGACGGTCTGACAGACGGTGACTGCTCTGGTTCGGCACTTTTTTAACGCATTTACCTTTGCAGGGTTTTGATGCATTGGCCGTGCCTGCTTTCGCCCAACGCACCGTTGGGGATGAAATACGCAAAATATTGTTCAAAAAACCACCAATCCCGGTATGATCCCGCGCCCGGATACAGCCCCACCTTTTGGAACCTTGATGAAGCCTCAACTGATCGCCGCCGCGGAACTAGACCGTCTTGAGACCTGGCAGAAATATTCCGCCCACATGTGCGGCGGTTGCGTGTCCAGCTGCTGCACGCTGCCGGTCGAAGTGAAGATCAAGGACCTGATCCGCATTGGCATCGTCGATGAGTTCGAACGCGGCGATCCGCCGAAGAACATCGCCAAGCGGTTGCAAAAGGAAGGCATCGTCGAACGCTACAACAACAAATCCGAGATTTTTACCCTGCAGCGCATGAGCAACAACGACTGCCTGTATCTGGATCGTAAGACGCGCTTCTGCACTATTTATGACAAGCGCCCGGATACCTGCCGCAATCACCCGAAGATCGGGCCGCGTCCGGGGTATTGCGCGTATAAGCCGAAAGAAGTGGTGCGCGAGACCAAGTTCAAGACCCTCGACAAGTTCTGATCCAAGATTTGTGGAGCTTCCTAGGGCCTCATCGGGGGCAAGCTGAACTGGCCTAATGATTTTGGACACTTCATTCGGGCGCTATGATAGCGCCCAAATTTGAGGTGTTTGGATATGCGTAAATCTTATTCGAGTGAGTTCAAGCTCAAGGCCGCCAGCATGGTGTTGGATGAAGGTCAGCCAGTTACCGAAGTCTGTGCC